>NZ_JBEZKS010000009.1:0-169683 GCF_040651775.1 Streptomyces sp. NPDC048383 | reverse complement strand
GGGCGTTATGGCGGTGTCGTGTCCCATCTCCCCGGAGGGCGATTTAGCGCTCCTCGGGCTATTTTTCCCGGGGGGGGGGCCCCCCCCCCGGGGGGGGGGGCCCCCCGCGCCACGTTCGGAGCCCCCTCGTGTCCAAGATCCCCTACTTCGTCCTCGCCGTCGGCGCGCTGGTGGCCGCGGTGTGCCTGCTGCGGCGGCGGACGGTCCTGCGCGGGCGCGGGGTCGCCGTCACGGCCCGCTGCGCCGCGGTGCGTCGACCCGCGGCCGGCGGGGAGGCCCGGATGACGTTGCGCTACCCCGCGCCGGACGGCCGGACCCGCACCCACGAGGCGGGCGAACGGGAGTGCCCGCCGGGAACCCGCGAGGGCGACCCGGTGGAGGTGCTGTACGACCCCCGGGACCCGGCCCGGGCCGGGACGGCGCTCACGGCCCGGAGGTCCCCCTGGCGGCAGTGGGACCTGTACGCCCTGATGGGCGTGTCCCTCGGGGTCGCGGTGGCGGCGGCGCTCGGTTGACGCGGGGGCGGGGTGGGGGCGCTGCCGGTGGGGGTCAGGTCAGGGTCGCGTCCAGGATGCGGGACCACTGGGCCACCACGCGGGCGCGGCGGGCCGTGTCGTCGGTGAGGACGTTGGCCAGGCCGAGGCCGCGGGCCATGTCCAGGAAGCCCTGCACGGTCTCCCGTACGCCGGGCACGGACTCGTCGGCGAGCAGCAGCTCCACCGCGATCCGGTGGGTCTCGCGGCCCACGCGGGCTTCGAGCTCGGTGACCTGCGGGCGCAGTTGCTCCTCGTTGGAGGCGGCGACCCACAGTTGCAGCGCGGCCCGGAACAGGGCACCCGTGTAGAGGTCGACGATGGCCTCGACCACGGCCGGTCGGGGGGCCGGGGCGGCGTGGAACAGCTCGCGCAGGGCGGTGGAGCGTTCCTCGGCGACGAACGCGACGGCCGCGGTGAAGAGCGCTTCGCGGGTCGGGAAGTGGTGCTGGGCGGCGCCCCGGGAGACCCCGGCGCGTTCGGCGACGACGGCGACGGTGGAGCCCGCCCAGCCGTGTTCCGCGAGGCAGGCGACGGCGGCCTCCAGGAGGTGGCGTCGGGTGACCCGGCTGCGAGCCTGCTTGGGGCCGGTCACCGTACCCATGCCGCGTCCCGGCGCTCGAAGCGGGCGGTGATGCCCTCGCGGGCCTCCGCGGAGGCGAAGACGGCCGCGGACAACTCCGTCAGGCGGGCGCCGTCGCGGTCCAGGGACTCCCGTACGGCGGCGGTGGCCAGGGCCTTGGTGGTGGCGAGGGCCTGCGGGGCGGCGCGGCGCAGGCCGTCGAGGACGGGGGCGAGGGCGGTGTCCACGTCGTCCTCGGCGTGCAGGGTGAGCAGGCCGATGCGGGTGGCTTCGGCCGGGCCGAAGGTTTCGGCGGTGAGGAAGTAGCGGGCTGCGGCGCGCGGGTCGAGGCGGGGCAGCAGGGTCGCGGAGATCACGGCGGGGGCGAGGCCGAGGTGGGTCTCGGTGAACGCGTACGAGGACTGCGGGCCGGCGGCGGTGATGTCGCAGGCGCCGAGCAGGCCGAGGCCGCCGGCGCGGACGTGGCCGGTGACGCGGGCCACGACCGGCTTCGGGAGCGCGGTCGTCTCGCGCAGGAGCGCGAGGAAGTCGGCGGGGTCGCAGGGGGACTTGAGGTCGGCGCCGGCGCAGAAGGTGTTGCCGGTGTGGGTGAGGACGATGGCCCGGGTGTCGGGGTCGGCGGCGGCTTCGGCGAGGGCCGTGCGGAGGTCTGCGACCAGCTGGGCGGAGAGGGCGTTGCGGGTGGCGGGGGCGTTGAGGGTGAGGGTGGTGACGGCGTTCGCCTGGCCGGCGGTTACTCGGGGGGGCATGGGTCCTCCGGACGGGCGGGGGTGGGGCGGGCGGGGCGGGTCGTGGGGGCGGGCGGGGACGGGGTGGGGTGCCGTCCGGGATGGGCATGATTTATGGCGCCCTTTCCGGGTCTGAGTGTGCGGGCGGCACCGGGCGCCAACAAATCACGTTTTACATCCCGGACGGCACCCCACCCCGTCCCCGCCCTCGGGTACGGGTCGAGCCCGTGGGGCGGCCCGCTTCGGTCCTGCCCTCGGGTGCGGTCGAGCCCGGGGGGCGGCCCGCTTCGGTCCTGCCCTCGGGTGCGGTCGAGCCCGGGGGGCGGGTCGCTTCGGTCCTGCCCTCGGGTGCGGTCGAGCCCGGGGGGCGGGTCGCTTCGGTCCTGCCCTCGGGTGCGGTCGAGCCCTGGGGCGGGTCGCCGGTGGCTTCGGACCCGCTTCGGGCGCTGGTGGGGGGTCAGTAGGACTTGGGGAGGCCCAGGGTTTGGTGGGAGATGAAGTTGAGGATCATTTCGCGGCTTACCGGGGCTATGCGGGAGACGCGGGCGGCGGTGATCAGGGCGGCCAAGCCGTACTCGCGGGTGAGGCCGTTGCCGCCCAGGGTGTGGACGGCCTGGTCGACCGCCTTGACGCAGGCTTCGGCGGCGGCGTACTTGGCCATGTTCGCCGCCTCGCCCGCGGCCATGTCGTCGCCCTCGTCGTAGAGGTGGGCGGCCTTCTGCATCATGAGGCGGGCGAGTTCGAGTTCGATGTGGGCGACCGCGAGCGGGTGCGCGATGGCCTGGTGGCTGCCGATGGGCTCGCGCCAGACCTGGCGGGTCTTCGCGTAGTCGACGGCCTTGGTGAGGGCGTGGCGGCCCATGCCGATGGCGAAGGCCGCCGTCATGATCCGCTCGGGGTTGAGGCCGGCGAAGAGCTGGAGGAGGCCGGCGTCCTCGTCGCCGACGAGGGAGGCCGCGGGCAGGCGGACCTCGTCCAGGGTGAGTTCGAACTGTTTCTCCGCCGCCTGGAGTTCCATGTCGATGACGGTCCGGCCGAAGCCGGGGGTGTCGCGGGGGACGATGAACAGGCACGGCTTGAGGGCCGGTGCGGCCCCGCTGGATGACGCGGTTTCGGTGCGACCGACGATCAGGGTGGCGTCGGCGATGTCCACGCCGGAGATGAAGACCTTGCGGCCGGTGAGGATCCAGTCGTCGCCGTCGCGGCGGGCGGTGGTGGTGATGCGGTGGGAGTTGGATCCGGCGTCGGGTTCGGTGATGCCGAAGGCCATCGTGCGGGTGCCGTCGGCGAGGCCGGGGAGCCAGGTCTGCTTCTGGTCGGCGGTGCCGAAGCGGGCGATGACCGTGCCGCAGATGGCGGGCGAGACGACCATCATGAGGAGCGGGCAGCCCGCCGCGCCGAGTTCCTCGAGGACGATGGAGAGTTCGGCGATGCCGCCGCCCCCGCCGCCGTACTCCTCGGGCAGGTTGACCCCGAGGTAGCCGAGGCCGGCGGCGTCGGCCCACAGTTCGTCGGGGTGACCGCCCTCGCGGACGACGCGGGCCAGGTAGTCACGGCCGTACTTGCGGCCGAGGGCGGCCACCGCCGTGCGCAGGGCCTGGTGTTCCTCGGTTTCGACGGTGGGGCTCATGGCTGCGTTTCCTCCTGGACTACGGCGAGCAGGGCACCGAACTCGACCTGTTGGCCGGGGGCGGCGTGGAGCGCGGTGAGCGTGCCGGAGGCGGGAGCGAGGACGCGGTGCTCCATCTTCATGGCCTCCAGCCAGAGCAGGGGCTGCCCGGCGGTGACGGCGGTACCGGGGGCGAGGCCCTCGGCGACGCGGACGACGGTGCCGGGCATGGGGGCGAGCAGGGAGCCGGGCGCGGTCTGGTCCTCGGGTTCGGGGAACCGGGGGACGGGGAGCAGGGTGTGCGCGCCGAGGGGTGAGTCGACGTGGATCTCGCCGGTGTGCGGATTGTGTTTCACGTGAAACACGCGGCGGATCCCGTCGAGTTCGAGGGTGACGAGGGTGGGTCGGGCGGCGAGGACCGTGATGTCGGGGTGGTCGACGAGGACGCCGCCGTGTTGGTAGCGGGCCGTGTACGTGGCGCCGGCCACCGTGTAGCGGCGGGTCTGCGGTTGGGAGCGGACGTTGCGCCAGCCGCCGAGGCGGCGGGCGAGGGAGGCGTCCGGGGCGGGGGCCGCCTCGGCGAGGGCGGCGGCGAGGACGGCCGTGGTGGGGTCCGGGGTGCCCGCGGTGAGGGCGGTGAGGTGGCGCTCGTAGAAGCCGGTGTCGGGCTGTCCGGTGGTGAACTCCGGGTGCCGCAGGGAGCGTACGAGGAGGTCCCGGTTGGTGGTCAGGCCGTGGACGCGGGCCCCCGCCAGGGCGTGGGCGAGGACGCGGACGGCTTCGGCACGGGTCGGGGCGTGGGCGATGACCTTGGCGAGCATCGGGTCGTAGTGCACGCCGACGGTGTCCCCGGCGGCGAAGCCGGTGTCGACACGGAGGCCGCCGGGGACGTCCAGGGTGTGCAGGACGCCCGTCTGGGGCCGCCAGTCGTGGGCCGGGTCCTCGGCGTAGAGGCGGGCCTCGACGGCGTGGCCGGTGGGCTCGGGCGGGGTGGGCGGCAGGGCGGCGCCCTCGGCGACGCGCAGTTGGTGGGCCACCAGGTCGAGGCCGAAGACGGCCTCGGTGACGGGGTGTTCCACCTGGAGGCGGGTGTTCATCTCCAGGAAGTACGGGCGGCCGTCGGCGGTGACGAGGAACTCGACGGTACCGGCGCCCTCGTAGGACACGGCGCGGGCGGCGGCGACGGCGGCCTCGTGGAGGCCGGCGCGCAGGGCGTCGGACAGGCCGGGTGCGGGGGCCTCCTCGATGACCTTCTGGTGCCGGCGCTGGAGGGAGCAGTCGCGGGTGCCGAGCGCCCAGACGGTGCCGTGGGCGTCGGCGAGGACCTGCACCTCCACGTGCCGACCGCGCTCCACGTACGGCTCGGCGAAGACCTCGCCGTCCCCGAAGGCGGAGAGGGCTTCGGCGGAGGCGGCGTCCAGGGACTCCTTGAGCGTGTCGAGGTCCCGCACGACGCGCATGCCGCGGCCGCCGCCGCCCGCCGCGGCCTTGAGCAGGAGGGGCAGGTCGGCGGCAGTGGCGGCGGCCGGGTCGACGGGGTCGAGGAGGGGGACGCCGGCGGCGCGCATGAGGTCCTTGGCCCGGGTCTTGGAGGCCATCGCCTCGATCGCCTCGGGGGGCGGGCCGATCCAGGTCAGGCCGGCGGCGCGGACCCGGCGGGCGAAGTCGGCGCTTTCGGAAAGGAATCCGTAGCCGGGGTGGACGGCGTCGGCGCCGGCCGTGCGGGCGGCCTCGATCAGCAGGTCGGCGCGCAGGTAGGTGTCGGCGGGGGCGGCGCCGGGCAGCCGGACGGCGGCGTCGGCGGACCGGACGTGCAGGGCGTCGGCGTCGGGGTCGGAGTGGACGGCGACGGTGGCGAGGCCGAGGGCGCGGGCCGTGCGCAGGATCCGTACGGCGATCTCGCCCCGGTTCGCGACGAGGAGGGAGGTGATGGTCATCTGCGGGCTCACATCCGGAAGACGCCGAAGCCGCCACGGGCGCCCTCGACGGGGGCGTTGTGGACGGCCGACAGGCACAGGCCGAGGACGGTGCGGGTGTCGCGGGGGTCGATGACGCCGTCGTCGTACAGCCGCCCGGACAGGAACGTCGGCAGGGACTCGGATTCGATCTGGGCCTCCACGAAGGCGCGCATCCCGGCGTCCTGTTCCTCGTCGTACGGGAGGCCCTTCGCGGCGGCGGACTGCCGGGACACGATGGACAGGACGCCGGCGAGTTGGGCCGGGCCCATGACGGCGGACTTCGCGCTGGGCCAGGCGAAGAGGAAGCGGGGTTCGTAGGCCCGGCCGCACATGCCGTAGTGGCCGGCGCCGTAGCTGGCGCCGATGAGGACGGACAGGTGCGGGACGCGGGAGTTGGAGACCGCGTTGATCATCATCGAGCCGTGTTTGACGATGCCGCCCTGCTCGTACTCCTTGCCGACCATGTAGCCGGTGGTGTTGTGGAGGAACACGAGCGGGATGTCGCGCTGGTTGGCGAGCTGGATGAACTGGGCGGCCTTCTGCGACTCGGCGCTGAACAGCACGCCCTGGGCGTTGGCGAGGATGCCGACCGGGTAGCCGTGCAGCGTGGCCCAGCCGGTGACGAGGCTGGGTCCGTAGAGGGGCTTGAACTCGTCGAAGTCGGAGGCGTCGACGATGCGGGCGATGACCTCGCGCGGGTCGAAGGGCGTCTTGAGGTCCGGCGGGACGATCCCGAGGAGTTCCTCCGGGTCGTACAGGGGCTCGGCGGCGGCCGGCGGGTCCTGGTACGGCTTGCGGTGGTTGAGGCGGGCCACGATGCGGCGGGCCCGGCGGATCGCGTCGTACTCGTCGAGGGCGTAGTGGTCGGCGAGGCCGGAGGTCCGGGCGTGCATGTCGGCGCCGCCGAGGGACTCGTCGTCGCTCTCCTCGCCGGTGGCCATCTTGACCAACGGCGGACCGCCGAGGAACACCTTCGAACGGTCCTTGATCATGACGGTGTGGTCGGACATGCCGGGGATGTACGCGCCGCCCGCGGTGGAGTTGCCGAAGACGACGGCGACGGTCGGGATGCCGGCGGCGGAGAGCCGGGTGAGGTCGCGGAAGATCGCGCCGCCCGGGATGAAGATCTCCTTCTGGGAGGGCAGGTCGGCGCCGCCGGACTCGACGAGGCTGACGCAGGGCAGCCGGTTCTGCCGGGCGATCTCGTTGGCCCGCAGGGCCTTCTTCAGGGTCCAGGGGTTGCTGGCGCCGCCGCGGACGGTGGGGTCGTTGGCGGTGATCAGGCACTCGACGCCCTCGACGGTGCCGATGCCGGTGACCATGGAGGCGCCGACCGGGTAGTCGCTGCCCCACGCCGCGAGCGGCGACAGCTCCAGGAACGGGGTGTCGGGGTCGAGGAGCAGCTCGACGCGTTCGCGGGCCAGGAGCTTGCCGCGGTCGCGGTGGCGGGCCGTGTACTTCTCGCCGCCGCCCGCGAGGGCCTTGTCGTGTTCGGCGCGCAGGGCGTCGAGGCGTTCCAGGGCGGCCGTACGGGCCGTCGCGTGCTCGGGGCTACGGGGGTCGACGGTGGTACCGAGGCGGGTCATGGACGGGTCCCCTCCGGGGCGGGCGGGAAGTCGGTCGGAGCGCCGGGGCCCTCCGGGGGCGGCGGGGGGTCGGTCGGGGTGGCGGGGCCCTCCGGGGGCGGCGGGGGGTCGGTCGGGGTGGCGGGGCCCTCCGGGGGCGGCGGGGGGTCGGTCGGAGCGGCGGGGCCCTCCGGGGGCGGCGGGGGGTCGGTCGGAGCGACGGGCCGGTGGGCGTTCGGGGGTGGCAGGAGGTCGGTCGGGATGTCGAGTCGGCGGGCGCGGAGCCATTCGCCGAGGGCCTTGGCCTGCGGGTCGAATCGGTGGCCGGAGGCGACGCCGGCGCCGAGGATGCCGGTGACGGTGAAGTTCAGGGCGCGCAGGTGGGGCAGTACGTGGCGGGTGACGGGGAGCTGCGCGGTCTCGGGGAGCAGGGCGCGCAGCACGTCCACGGTGAGCGTGCGGAGCAACCAGTCCCAGGCGGGGTCGCTCTCCACCCAGACGCCGATGTTGGCGTCGCCGCCCTTGTCGCCGCTGCGCGCGCCGGCGACCGCGCCGAGGGGGGCGCGGGTGGTGGGGGGCGGCGGGGTGTGCGGGCGCGCCGGGCTCTCCGGGTGTTCCGGACTCGGCGGGGGTGTGGAGTCCGGCGGGTTCTCCCCCGCCGGGGCGGGGGGTGCTTCCGGTGGCTGTGGCGCCGGGGGCCGTCGCGGGGGGCTCGGGATGGGGAGGCGGGTGCCATCGGGGAGGACGGCGGTGTGGGGGACGGCGTCGGCCGCGATGGGGGCCGAGGTGAAGACCCCGTACGGCTGGGCCGGTCCCGGTGGGGCGGTGACGTGGAACCCGGGGTAGCTGCCGAGGGCGAGTTCCACGGCCGCCGAGGTCAGCGCGCGGCCGACCCGGTCCGGGGACGGGTCGCGGACGACCAGGCGCAGCAGGGCGCTCGCGGTCTCCTCGGTGTCGGCGTCCTCGTGGTCGGTACGGGCCAGGGTCCAGGTGGCGCTCTCCACCCCCGCGAGGAGCTCCGCGAGTTGTTCGCGGACCAGGGCGGCCTTGGCTTCGATGTCCAGGCCGGTCAGGACGAAGACCACCTCGTTGCGCCAGCCGCCGATGCGGGTCACGCCCACCTTGAGGGTGTCCGGCGGGGCCTCGCCGCGGACCCCGCTGACCCGGACCCGGTCGCGCGCCGCGGCGGTGAGGCGGACGGTGTCCAGGCGGGCCGTCACGTCCGGGCCGAGGTAGCGGGCGCCCTGGGTCTCGTACAGGAGTTGCGCCGTCACCGTGCCCGGGGTGACGGCTCCGCCGGTGCCCGGGTGTTTGGTGATGACGGCCGACCCGTCCTCGGAGATCTCGGCGAGGGGGAAGCCGGGCCGGCGGACGTCGTGGGCGGTGAAGAAGGCGTAGTTGCCGCCGGTGGCCTGGGTTCCGCACTCCAGGACGTGGCCCGCGACGACCGCGCCGGCCAGTCGGTCCCAGTCGTCGGCCGCCCAGTCGAACCACCAGGCGGCCGGCCCGCTGACCAGGGCCGCGTCCGTCACCCGGCCGGTGACGACGACGTCGGCGCCGGCCCGTAGGCAGGCGGTGATGCCGGCCCCGCCGAGGTAGGCGTTGGCGGTGAGCGCGCCCTCCTCGTACGGCGTCAGGTCGTCGCCCTCGACGTGCGCGACGCGGACGGGGACGCCCGCCTCGGCCGCGAGGCCGCGGACGGCGTCGGCGAGGCCCGCCGGGTTGAGGCCGCCGGCGTTCGCGACGATCCGTACGCCCCGCTCGTGGGCCAGGGCCAGGGAGTCCTCCAGCTGGCGGACGAACGTCTTCGCGTAGCCGAGGCCGGGGTCCTTCAGGCGGTCGCGGCCGAGGATCAGCATGGTGAGTTCGGCGAGGTAGTCGCCGGTCAGGACGTCGAGGGGGCCGTCGGTCAGCATCTCGCGCATCGCGGCGAAGCGGTCCCCGTAGAAGCCGGAGGCGTTGCCGATGCGCAGGGGGCGGCGGCTCACCGCGACCCGGTCCGGGGACCGCGCCCGGGGCCGGCCGGGCCGGCGAAGGCCTGCGCGATGTCCAGCCACCGGTCGGCGTCGGCGCCGGTCGCCGTCAGCGCGAGGTCGTCACGGTGGGCACGCTGGGTGACCAACAGGCAGAAGTCCAGGGCCGGTCCGGTGACCCGCTGGTCCGCGTCCGGCGGGCCGTACGTCCAGGGTTCGCCGCCGTCCGGCGCCCGCAGTTCCACCCGGAACTCCGCCGGGGGCGCCGGCAGGCCCCGTACCGCGTACGCGTAGTCGCGGGCCCGTACGCCGATCCGGGCGACGTGCCGCAGCCGGCCGGTCGGGACGCGGCGCACGCCGAGGGCGTCGGCGACGTCCTGGCCGTGGGCCCAGGTCTCCATAAGGCGGGCGCCGGCCATCGAGTTGGCCTTCATGGGCGGCCCGTACCAGGGGAAACGGGCGTCGGGCGAGGCCGCGTCGAGGGCGGCGTCGAGGGCGACCCGGCCGGCCCGCCAGCGGTCGAGCAGTTCGTCGGGCGGCAGCGCGGCGCCCTCGGCGGCGCCGTCGTCGACGAAGGAGTCGGGGGCCTTGAGGGCCTCCCGCACCAGCTCACCGAAGCCGTCGGCGTCGGTGAGGGCGAGCAGCGAGGCCCGGTCGGTCCAGTGCAGGTGGGCGATCTGGTGGGCGATGTCCCAGCCGCTCGCGGGCGTGGCCCGCGCCCAGTCGGCGGCGGGCAACTCCGCTACGAGGGAGTCGAGTTCACCACCCTCCGCCCGGAGATCGGCGAAGACGGCGACGGCGGACGGATCGGGCACGGTTGCGCTCCCCTGCTCGGCGTGGGGGGAAGCCTGGCACTCGCGGCAGAAACAATCAAGCATGCTTGCATGATTTCTTGGAGCGACCCCGTCCCGCCCCGCGGACCGACCCCGTCCGGCCGCGCGGACCGCCCCCTTCCCGCCAACCGGGCCAACCGGGGCGCACGGGAAGGGATTTGCCCTAAGGGTCGGTCCGGCCGGGCCAGGGCCCACCGCGGGCTCCGGGGCGGGTGGAGGGGTTTCGGTCGGGGCGGTCGGAGGGCCGGGGGCGCGCGTGCCGGCGCGTCGATACTGGGGGCTTCGCTCCGGGCCCGGGAGTGCGTCGTCGCAGCCGAACACGTCCATGTCACCTCGACGAAGAGGATGAACCGCCGTGAAGCCAGCCGACCCGTCCGACCCGGCCACCCCGGAAACCCCGCACACCCCGCACGCCCCGCACGCGGACTCCCTCTACCCCGAGCTCGACGCCGTCGCGCTCGGGGCCTTCGCCGCCGCGCTGGAGAGCGGGGACGCCGGCGGGTTGCCGCCCGCGCGGGCCGCCGAGGTGGCGGCCGTCCGGTCCGTCGCCGTCTTCAGTCGGGGCCGGGTGACCGGCGCCGGCGGGGTACTGCTCGACGCCGCGCTGTGGCGGCGCAAGGGCTCCGGGCCGCGGCCGGTCGTGGTGATGCCCGCGCCGTGGACGAACCTGGGCTGGGTCGCGTACGCGGTCCGGGCCGGCGCGTTCGCGGCCCGCGGCTACGACGTCCTCGCCTACACCCCCCGCGGCTTCGGCGCCTCCGCGGGCCGGGCCGACGCCGCCGGTCCGCTCGACGTCGCCGACGGCAGCCGCGCTCTGGACCACCTGCTGGAACGCGCCGCCGGGCCCGTCACCCGGATCGGGTTCCTGGGCGTCTCCTACGGCGCCGGCATCGGCCTGCTCGTCGCCGCGCACGACCCCCGGGTGGACGCGGTCGGCGCGTTCAGCGGCTGGGGCGACCTCGGCGAGGTCCTCGTGGAGAACGCCACCCGGCGCGTCGGCGCCGTACGGGCCCTGCTGACGGCGGCCGGCCGGGCCCGGCTGAGCCCGGGGACGGAGCGCGCGCTGGAGGACGTACTGGCCGGCCGCGACCTCGACGGCGCCCTGCGCTGGGCGGAGGAACGTTCCCCCTTCGGTCACGTCAAGGAGTTCAACCGGCGCCGGCTGCCGGTCTTCCTCTCCCACGCCTGGCACGAGACGCTCCTCCCGGCGAACCAGACCCTCAAGCTGTTCGACGAACTCACCGGCCCCAAGCGCCTCGTCCTGTCGGTCGGCGACCACGCCGGTCCCGGCGCCGGCGGCCTGCTCGGCCTCCCGGACCGGGTCTGGACGGACGCCCACCGCTGGTTCGACCACCACCTCCTGGGCCGCGCGGCCGGCGGCGCCGACGAGGGTCAGATCGCGGCCGAGGTGATGTGGAGCGGGACCGTCGAGCACCGGCCCACCCGCCACGCCCTCACCCGGCGGACGAGGCGGCTCCACCTGACCGGCGGCGGCCAACTCGCCGACCGGCCCGAGGCGGGCTGGACCGCCGGCCTGCTGTGCGGGGTGGACACCCCGACGGCCGTCGCCGACGAGGTCGTCCGCTCCGGCTACGCGGAGATGGCGGGCCGCCCCAAGGTCTACCCGGCCGGCGACATCGACCGCGCGGTGGCCGCCGTATGGGTCGGCGCCCCCGCCGAGGACACCCTGCGGCTGCGCGGGATCCCCCGGCTGCGGGTCACCTACCGGGCCGCGAACCCGGGTTCCAGTTTCGTCGCCCACCTCATGGACCTGGCGCCCGACGACTCGGCCCGCCTGGTCACGCACGCCCCGTTCAGCGACCTCCGATCGGCCCCGGACAGCCTGGTCGGCGCGGACATCGAGCTCCAGGCCACCGCGTACGACGTCCCGCGCGGGCACCGCGTGCTGCTGGTGATGGTCGGCCGCGACGCCCTCTACGCCGACGCCAACCTGCCCCGCGCCTCCCTCGCCTTCACCTCGCCCGAGGCCACCCCGTCCTACCTGGACCTCCCGCTGGGCTGAGCCCGGCGCCCCCGGCCCGGCCCCGCCGGGTCCGGGCCGGGGGCCGATCGGCCGGAGCGGGTCAGCAGACCTTTCCGGGGCCGGCGGCCGTGGCGCGCAGGAGGTCGCGCAGCAGGTCGAAGTCGATCCGGTCCGGGTGGCGGAAGCGCAGGCAGGCCTTGCCCATGTCGTGCCCGGCGAGGCGTTCGGCGAAGGCGTCCCGGACGTCGGTGCGCATCAGGTAGACGGACACGTACTGCTTCTGGTCGGCCCAGGCGACCTCGCCGGCGGGCTCGCCGGGCCGGACGTACGCGGGCATCCCGTACGCGATGACCTCCTCGAAGCCGGTCAGCTCGGCCCGGCACAGCTCCCGCAGCCGGGTCAGGGCCGGGCGGCGCGCGTCGGGGGCGGCGTCGAGGTAGGCGGCGACGGGGTCGGCGGGGGCCGGGTCGGCGGGTGCGGCGGGGTCCATCAGGACACCCCTTCCTTGGAGCCGGGCTGCGCGCGTCGGCCGAGTTGGGAGCGGACCGCGCCCATGCTGGCCGCGATCACCAGGGCGATGGCGAGGGCGTCCAGGGGCGACATCGCCTGGTTCAGGACCAGGAAGCCGGCGGTCGCCGCGATGGCGGGTTCCAGGCTCATCAGGATGGCGAAGGTGGGGGCGGGCATCCGGCGCAGGGCCAGCAGTTCCAGCGTGTACGGCAGCACCGAGGACAGCACGGCCACGCCGAGGCCCAGCGCCAGGGTGCTCGGCACGAGCAGGGCGGAGCCGGACTCGAAGACGCCCAGCGGCAGCGAGATGACCGCGGCGACGGCCATGGCCAGGGCCAGTCCGTCGGCCTGCGGGAACCGCCGGCCGGTGCGCGCGCTGAAGACGATGTACGCGGCCCACATCGCGCCCGCCCCGATCGCGAAGGCGGCGCCCGCCGGGTCGAGGGAGCCGAACCCGAAGCCGCCCCCGCCGTGTCCGGAGAGCAGGACGACGCCGCCGAGGGCGAGGCCCGCCCACAGCAGGTTCACCAGGCGCCGCGAGACGATCACCGACAGGGCCAGCGGGCCGAGGACCTCCAGGGTGACGGCGGGGCCGAGCGGGATGCGGTCGATGGACTGGTAGAAGAGGCCGTTCATGCCGGCCATGGCCACGCCGAAGGCCACGACGGTGCCCCAGTCGGAGCGGCTGTAGCCGCGCACCTTGGGCCGGCAGATGAGCAGCAGCACCAGTGCGGCGGCGGCCAGCCGCAGCGTGACGACGCCGGCCGCGCCCGCCCTCGGCATGATCATGACCGCGAGGGCGGCCCCGAACTGCACCGAGATCCCGGCCGACACCACCAGCGCCACCGGCCCGAACCGGGCCCGGGCGGACGTCGGGGCGGGCCCGGCGGGGGCCGGCCGCGCGGCCCCGGTGGCGGACGCGCCCGCGGTGGCGGTGGCGGATGTTTCCGGGGAGGACGGTGAGGTCGTCGGGGACGAGGAGGGTGCGGGCATGAAACCAGCCTAAGGGGTACGTAAGGGCCGTGACGCGGTGTCCTTCCTTACAGCCCTTGCGCCAGGAGTTCCGCCAGGTGCCGGGCCCGGTGCCCGCCGAGCTGGGCGATCTGGGTCCGGCAGGAGAACCCGTCGGCGAGGACCGCCGCGTCGGGTCCGGCGGCGCGCAGCGACGGCAGCAGTTGTTCCTCCGCGCACGCCACCGACACGGCGTGGTGGCCCGGCTCGAAGCCGAAGTTGCCCGCCAGGCCGCAGCAGCCGCCGCTGAGCCGGCCGGTGAGTCCGGCCCGCTCCCGCAGCCGCCGGTCGGCGGCGTCGCCGAGGACGGCGTGCTGGTGGCAGTGGGTCTGACCGGCGACGGGCCGGTCCAGCCGGGGCGGCGTCCACTGCGGGGCGTACTCCTCCAGGGTCTCCGCGAAGGTGCGCACCGCCGCCGCCAGGCGCCGGGCGCGCGGGTCGTCGGGGAGCAGGGCGGGCAGGTCGGCGCGCAGGGCCGCCGCGCAGCTGGGTTCCAGGACGAGGACGGGTCCGGTCACCTCCCCGAGGGCGTCCAGGGTGCGGCGCAGGACGGTGCGGGCCCGGTCGGGGCGGCCGGTGGACAGCAGGGTGAGTCCGCAGCAGACCCGGCCGCGCGGGACGGCGACGGTGAGCCCGGCCGCCTCCAGGACCCGTACGGCGGCCCGGCCGGCCTCGGGGGCGAGGTGCTCGGTGAACGTGTCGGGCCACAGGGTCACGACGGGCCCCGCACCGGCCCCGGGTCCCGGCCGCCGCCCCCACCACCGGGTGAACGGGGTCCGGGCCACCGCCGGCAGGGGTCGTTCGCGGGTGAGCCCGGGGACGGGCAGCAGCCGGGCGGCGGCGTTGACCAGCGGCGCCGCGCGCAGCGCCGCGACCGGCCGGAGCAGGTCGGGGAGGCCGCCGAGCAGGTAGTGGGCGAGCGGGCGGATCCGGCCCGCCCAGTGGTGGTGCAGGAACTCGGCCTTGTACGCGGCCATGTCCACGCCGACCGGGCAGTCGCTGCGGCAGCCCTTGCAGCCGAGGCACAGGTCCAGGGCCTCGGCGACCTCGGTGGAGCGCCAGCCGTCGGTGACGATCTCCCCGGCCAGCATCTCGTGCAGCAGCCGGGCCCGGCCGCGCGTGGAGTGCCGTTCGTCGCCGGTGACCCGGTACGTCGGGCACATCACCGACGGCCCGCCGGCCGTCTCGGTGCGGCACTTGGCGACGCCGACGCAGCGGGCGACCTCCCCGGCGAACGGGGTGTCGGGCAGCACGGCGAAGCGGAGGTTCTCGTCGAGCCGGGCGGGCCGCACCAGCATCCCCGGGTTCATGCCGCCGGCCGGGTCCCACAGGTCCTTGTAGGCGCCGAAGAGCCGGATGACCTCGGGGCCGTACGTCTTCGGCAGCAGTTCGGCCCGGGCCTGCCCGTCCCCGTGCTCCCCCGACAGGGAGCCGCCGTGCGCGGCGACCAGTTCGGCGAGTTCCTCCGAGAAGGTCCGGAAGCGGGCCACGCCGGCGGTGGTGACCAGGTCGAAGTCGATCCGGACGTGGACGCAGCCCTCCCCGAAGTGTCCGTACGGGGTGCCGCGCAGCCCGTGCTCCGCCAGCAGGGCGCGGAACGCGCGCAGGTAGGCGCCGAGCCGGGCGGGCGGTACCGCGCAGTCCTCCCAGCCGGGCCAGGCCATGGTGCCGTCGGGCATCCGGGTGGCCGTCCCGGCCGCGTCCTCCCGGATCCGCCACAGGGCGCGCTGCGCCGCCGGGTCGGTGACGAGCAGCGCGTTGACGGTGTCGGCGGCCCGCAGCAGGGTGCGGGCGGCGCCCTCGTCGGGCATCTCCACGAACAGCCAGGCGCCGCCGGCGGGGAGCCCCGGGGCCCCGCGGACCAGGTCCCGGGCCATCCCCTCGACGGTGAGCGGCCCGTACGGCAGGAGCCCGGCGGCGGCGTCGGCGGCCGCGCCCTCGTCGGCGTACCCGAGGACGGCGAGGACGGGCGCGGGCGGCAGTGCGACGAGGCGCACCACCGCCTCGGTGACCACGCCGAGGGTGCCCTCGCTGCCGCAGAAGGCGCGGGCGGCGCCGACGCCGCGTTCGGGCAGCAGCGCGTCCAGGGCGTAGCCGGAGATCCGCCGGGTGAAGCGGGCGCCGTCCGGGGCGCCGGACGCGGCCGAACCACCGAAACCCGTACGGAGCACCGCGAGGTTGCCCTCGACGAGTTCCCGCAGCCCGGCGGGCGTGCCGGCCCAGCCGGTGCCGAGCCGGTGGCCGGCGCCCCCGTACGCGGTGACGGACAGCTCGATGACGTTGTCGGCGGTGGTGCCCCGGGCGACGGAGTGGGCGCCGCAGGCGTTGTTCCCGATCATCCCGCCGAGGGTGCAGCGGGAGTGCGTGGAGGGGTCGGGGCCGAAGGTGAGCCCGTGCGGGCGGGCCGCTTCGGTCAGCCGGTCGAGGACCAGCCCGGGTTGGACGACGGCCGTCCGGGCCGCGGGGTCGAGGGAGACGAGGGCGTTCATGTGCCGGGTGAGGTCGAGGACCACGCCGGTGCCGGTCGCCTGCCCGGCGATGGAGGTGCCACCGCCGCGCGGCACGACGGGGACCCCGGCGTCGGCGCAGATCCGCAGGGCGGTGGCCACGTCCTCGGCGTCGCGCGGGGTGACCACGCCGACCGGGACGCGGCGGTAGTTCGAGGCGTCCATGGTCACCAGCGCGCGGGCGGCGGCCCCGAAGTCGACCCCGCCGCGCAGGTTCGCCCGCAATGTCCGTTCCAGTTCCCCGGGTGTCGTCACGGCGCCCACCCTGCCACCGCGCCGGCGTGTCTCATTCGCTGGACGCGTTTCCGGTGCGCGGACCCGGACCCGATACGCTCCGCTCGTGGCTGAGATCCAGATTCCCGCTGACATCAAGCCCGCCGACGGACGCTTCGGCGCGGGCCCCTCCAAGGTGCGGACCGAGGCGCTGGACGCCCTCGCCGCCACCGGTACCTCCCTGCTCGGAACCTCCCACCGCCAGGCCCCGGTCAAGAACCTGGTCGGCTCGGTGCGCGAGGGCCTGCGGGACCTCTTCTCCCTTCCCGAGGGCTACGAGGTGATCCTGGGCAACGGCGGCTCCACCGCCTTCTGGGACATCGCGACCCACGGACTGATCGAGCAGAAGTCCCAGCACCTGACCTTCGGCGAGTTCTCGTCCAAGTTCGCCAAGGCCGCCAAGCTCGCGCCGTGGCTGGACGCGCCGTCCGTGATCTCCTCCGACCCGGGCACGCACCCCGAGCCGGTCGCCGAGGCGGGCGTGGACGTGTACGCGTACACGCACAACGAGACCTCGACGGGTGTCGCGGCGCCGATCAAGCGCGTCGCCGGCGCCGACGAGGGGGCGCTCGTCCTGGTGGACGCGACCTCGGGCGCCGGTGGCCTGCCGGTGGACATCACCGAGTCCGACGTCTACTACTTCGCGCCGCAGAAGTCCTTCGCCTCCGACGGCGGCCTGTGGCTGGCGGCGTTCTCGCCGGCGGCCCTGGAGCGCGCGGCCCGCGTGCACGCCTCCGGCCGGCACGTCCCGGAGTTCTTCTCGCTGCCGACGGCGATCGACAACTCGCTGAAGAACCAGACGTACAACACCCCGGCGCTGTCCACGCTCTTCCTGCTGGACCAGCAGCTGCGGTGGATGAACTCCCAGGGCGGCCTGGAGTTCACGACCGGCCGTACGGCGGCCAGCGCGAGGAACCTGTACGGCTGGGCCGAGGCCTCGAAGTACGCGAGCCCGTTCGTCCAGGACGCCGCCAAGCGGTCCGCCGTCATCGGCACGATCGACTTCTCGGACGACATCGACGCGGCCGCGGTCGCCAAGGTGCTGCGCGCGAACGGCGTCGTGGACACCGAGCCGTACCGCAAGCTCGGCCGCAACCAGCTGCGCGTCGCGATGTTCCCGGCCATCGACCCGGCGGACGTGCAGGCGCTGACCGCGTGCGTCGACTACGTGATCGAGCAGCTCTGACCCGACCGACGGGCCCACCGGCCCGCCCCGCCCGGAGCCCCCGGTGACCTCGCGTCACCGGGGGCTCCGGCGTTCCCGGGGCGCCCGCAACCCACTCCTCCGCCGGGACCAAGGTCCCAAAAATGGGGGCAAAGCCGCAGTAAACAACGGCCCCTTGGAGGCCCTGCCGCCTGCCGCTTCGCGCCGGGGGACCTTCGACCACCCCCTCCCCCGCCCCTCGGGAGCCCTGCAACCGGGCGCCCCGGATGTCCCTCATGTCTGGTGTGCCGGGAAACATCCCGGCCCGTTCACGAGGAGATTTCATGCGCAAGGCACTCAGCATCTCGGCGATCGTCCTCGCCTCGTCGATGGCCCTCGGCGGCACCGCGACCGCCTTCGCCGCCGACACCATCTCGCTGGCGACCGACTCCAGCCCCACCGCCCGCCCGACGCAGACCGGCCTGAAGCTGTCGACCTCGGCGGCCAAGCCCGGCGACTCGATCTCGTTCGAGATGCAGGTGCCGGACGGCTCGACGCACCTGTCCGTCTCCTCCGAGGCCCTGGGCGACGTACGGATGACGGACGGCCGGGGCGGCACCGCCAAGGTCGCCGACGTCAAGGAGGGCAGCTACGGCGTCTCCCTGACCGGCACCGGCCCCGACGGGGCCGGGCTCCAGGCCACCGCCCGGATCGTCGTCAAGGCGGCCGCCCCGAAGCCCACCCCGGCGCCGTCCACCCTCCGGCTGTCCCAGGACTCCGGCCGGCCCGGCGACCGGATCACCGTCACCGTGCGGACCACCGCGAAGGACGCCGCCGTCAAGTCCGCGGCGTTCACCGGCGGACAGGTCGACCTGAAGGGCGACGGCAAGGGCACCTTCACCGGCACCGCCACCGTCGCCCCGGACGTCAGGACCGGCTACTACGGCGTCGACGCCTACGCGGGCGGCAACAAGTTCGACACCGTGAAGTTCTCCACCGAGGGCAAGACCACCCCGGAGGTGAAGCCCGTGAAGCCGGACGTGAAGCCCGTCCAGCCGCTGCGCCCCAGCGAGCACCGGACGCCCAAGGGCTCCGTGAACACCGGCCAGGCCCCCGCCGGCTCCCCCGTCGGCGCCGACGCCGAGCCCTTCCGTGGCTGAGCGCACCTCCCTCCGCCCGGGCGGCCGGCGCACCCACCGTGCGGCCGCCCGGGCCGGGGCCCGGCCCCTGGCCCTCGTCCCCGCCCTCGTCCTGGTGCTCGGCGCCGCGTCGGCCGGCTGCTCGGGCGGCGCCGGCGCCGCGCGGGCCGCCGGACCCAGTGGCCCCGCCGCCCCGGCCGCCTCCGTCCTCGGGCCTGCCGTACCGGACCGGATCGAGATCCCCGACCTCAAGGTCGACGCCCCCCTCGACACCGTCGACCTCGACGCCCGGGGCGTCATGCGGGAACCCGACTTCGCCAAACCCGACGACGCCGCCTGGTACCGGCAGGGCCCCACCCCCGGCGAGCGGGGCGCCGCCGCGATCGTCGGCCACATGGACACCCCGCAGACCCCCGAGGCCGTCTTCTTCAACCTCAAGGAACTGAAGAAGGACCAGAAGATCGAGGTCCACCGCACCGACGGCACCACCGCCGTCTTCGCCGTCGACGCGGTCGACACCTTCAAGAAGGACGCCTTCCCCACCGACCGCGTCTACGGCGACACCCACGGCCGGGCCGAACTGCGCCTGATCACCTGCGGCGGCGACCTCACCGCCGACCGCCACTGGGACGCGAACGTCGTCGTGTTCGCGCACCTCACGGGCAAGGCCTAGCCCCGTACGCGATACCTTCAGCAGTTCGGGGCAGGCTCGGGGGTTCCGGGCCGGCGAGTTCTTGGAGGCAGCGGCGTGAGCGTGCGAGTGACGGCGGCACAAAGTGGCGTGGACCCCTTCGGGACCGCACGACTGCGGCGCGGGGTGCTCGACGCCTGGGGCGCGGGCCCGGCCCGGTTCCGGGAGGACGCCAACGCCGAGGAGGACCTTGCGCTCGGCGGCTACCGGGACCGGCTCGTCGTCGAACTGGCGCAGAACGCCGCCGACGCGGCCGCCCGCGCCAAGGTCCCCGGCCGGCTGCGGCTGACCCTGCACCCCGGCGAGGGCGGCCACGCCGTGCTCGCCGCCGCCAACACCGGGGCCCCGCTGGACGCGACGGGCGTGGAGTCGCTGAGCACCCTGCGGGCCTCCGCCAAACGCGAGGCGGGCGGCGCCGGCGAGACCGTCGGCCGTTTCGGCGTCGGCTTCGCCGCCGTCCTGGCCGTCTCCGACGAACCGGCGGTGCTCGGCCGGCACGGCGGCGTGCGCTGGTCCCTCGCCGAGGCCCGCGAAATGGCCCGGGACGCCTCCAACGGCAGCCCCGGCCTCGGCGACGAACTGCGCCGCCGCGACGGCCACGTCCCGCTGCTGCGGCTGCCGTTGCCCGCCGAGGGCACCGCACCCGAGGGCTACGACACCGTGGTCGTCCTGCCGCTGCGCGACGCCGCCGCCGAGGAACTGGTGGAGCGGCTGCTGGCCGGCATCGACGACGCCCTGCTCCTCACCCTGCCCGGGCTGCGCGAGGTCGTCGTGGAGACCCCGGCCGCCGGACACCGCGTGCTGTACCGGACCACCGACGGCCCGTACACCGTCATCGAGGACTCCGCCTCCGGCACCCACCGCTGGCGCACCGTGCGCCACAGCGGCCCCATCGAGCGGGAACTCCTCGCGGACCGGCCCGTCGAGGAACGGCTGCGCCCCGTCTGGACGGTGACCTGGGCCGCCCCCGTCGACGCCGACGGCGCCCCCCGGCGTCCCCGTACCGCGCCCGTCGTGCACGCGCCGACCCCCACCGACGAACCGCTCGGCATCCCCGCCCTGCTCATCGCCTCGCTGCCGCTCGACACCTCGCGCCGGCACCCCGCCCCGGGGCCCCTGACCGACTTCCTGGTGGAGCGGGCGGCCGACGCGTACGCCGAACTCCTGGGCGCCTGGGACCCGGTGACCACCGCCCTCGTCGACCTGGTGCCCGGCCCCCTCGGCAAGGGCGAACTCGACGGGGCCCTGCGCGCGGCCGTCCTGCGGCGCCTGCCCCGCACCGCCTTCCTCGCCCCGGCGGTCCCCGCCGAGGAGAGCGCCGCCGAGGACGCTGAAAACGCCGAGGGTGCCGAACCCGGCGGCCGGGCCGCCCTGCGCCCCTTCGAGGCCGAGGTCGTCGAAGGGGCGGGCGCCGACACCGTACGGGTCCTCGCCGAGGTGCTGCCGACCCTGCTGCCCGCCGGGCTGGAACGCCGCCCCGAGCTGCGCACCCTCGGGGTCGGCCGGCTGCCGCTGGGGGACGCCATCGAGCGGATCGCCGGCATCGAGCGCACCCCGCAGTGGTGGCACCGGCTCTACGACAGCCTCGCCGGCGTCGACCCCGACCGGCTCTCCGGGCTGCCCGTCCCGCTCGCCGACGGCCGCACCGCGATCGGCCCGCGCCACCTGCTGCTGCCCGGCACCGACACCCCCGCCGACCTGGCCCGGCTGGGCCTGAAGGTGGCCCACCCGGACGCCGCGCACCCGCTGCTGGAGAAGCTCGGCGCCCTGCCCGCGACCCCGCGCGCCGTCCTGACGACCCCGCAGATCCGGGCGGCCGTCGCCGGCTCCCTCGATGTCGGGGAGATCTGGGACGAGGACGCCCTCGACGCCGACGAACTCGCCGAGGTCGTCCTGACCCTGGTCCGCGACGCCGGCCTGGCCGCCGGCGACGAGCCCTGGCTGGGCGCGCTGGCCCTGCCCGACGAGGACGGCGAACTCACCCCGGCCGGCGAACTCCTGCTCGCCGGCAGCCCCTTGGCCTCCGTACTGCGCGAGGACGAAATCCCCTACCTGGACGCCGAGTTGGCCGAGCGGTGGGACGCCGAGACGCTGGCCGCCTGCGGGGTACTGACCGCCTTCCAGCTGGTCCGCGCCACCGACGTCGTCCTCGACCCCGACGAAATGGAGCCCCGCGACGGGGACTTCGCCGAGCCTGACGACGTCGGCCTGCTGGACGCCGTCGACGTCTGGTGCGAGGACCTCCTCGACCAGTTCCCCGACACCCCCGTCCCGCCGGTGGCCACCGAGCTCGTCGCCGTCCGCGACCTCGACCTCGTCGACGACGACCGCTGGCCGCAGGCCCTGGCGATGCTGGCGCAGCCCCCGCTGCGCGACGCCCTCGTCCAGCCGGTGCGGATCCTGCTCCCCGACGGCACGACGCAGTCGGTGCGCCCGTACACCGCCTGGTGGCTGCGCGACCACCCCGTGCTCGACGGCCGCCGCCCCGCCGGACTGCGCGCGGCGGGCGGGGATCCGCTGCTGGAGGGGCTGTACGCGCCGGCCGACGCGACCGGCTTCGAGGACGAGCAGGTGCTGCGGGCACTCGGCGTACGCACCACCGTGCGGGCCCTGCTGGAGGAGCCCGGCGGCGCGGCCGAGCTGCTGACCCGGCTCGCCGACCCGGACCGCGAGGTGACGGGCGGCCGGCTGCACGGCCTGTACGGGGCGCTGGCCGATCTGGACCCGGAGCAGGTGACGCTGCCGGACGAGCTGCGGGCCGTGGTGGACGGCGAGGTCGTCGTGGTCGACGCGGCGGACGCGCTCGTCGCGGACGCCCCCGACCTGCTGCCGCTGACCGCCGGCCTGCCGCTGCTGCCGGTGGCACCGGCCCGGGCGGCCGACCTGGCGGACCTGCTCCAGGTGCGGCGCCTTTCGGACACCGTCCCGGCGGAGGTGACCACCCCGGGCGAGGAGCACGAGGTACCGGAGTCCGTACGGGTCCTGCTGGGGCCGGCGGCCCCGCCGACGTACCTGGAGCACGAGGAGCTGATCGCGGGCGGCGTCGAGCTGGACTGGCGCCGCACCCCGGACGGCACCCTGCACGCGGCCACCCTGGAGGGCGTCGCGGCCGGCCTGGCCTGGGCGGCGCACCAGTGGCCCCGCCGCTTCGAGGTCGCGGCCCTGCTGGAGGACCCGTCGCGCACGGCGGAACTGGCCCGCGACCGCTGGTTCGACTGACGCCCGTACGGCGGCCCGGACGGTGACGCCCGGGCCGCCGCGCTACGCCGGGAACCTGCGGTCGACCCAGCGGAACCCGCACTCGATCAGGGCCGCGGCCCCGACGGCGATGGCGACCGCGATCCACGGCATGGTCACGCCCACCAGCTTGAGCTGGAAGAACTCCTGGAGCCACGGCACGACCAGGACGATCAGGAAGGCGCCGCCCATCGCGCCGACCAGTCCGACGCGCCACCACGTGTACGGACGGGCGATGATCGCCAGGACCCACATCGAGGTCAGGAACAGGGTCAGCGTCGCCGCGCTGGTCTCGGCGTTCAGGGCGTCCGGGCCGGTGTAGTGGGCGCGGGCGACGACGTAGGTGATGAAGGTGGCCGTGGCCGCGATGACGCCGCCGGGGATGGCGTAGCGCATGACCCGTTTCACGAAGTGCGGCTTGGCGCGCTCCTTGTTCGGGGCCAGCGCGAGGAAGAACGCCGGGATGCCGATGGTCAGCGTCGACAGCAGGGTCAGGTGGCGCGGCAGGAACGGGTACTCGACCTGCGAGCAGACCACGAGGACAGCCAGCAGCACCGAATAGACCGTCTTGGTGAGGAAGAGCGTGGCGACGCGGGTGATGTTGCCGATGACGCGGCGGCCCTCGGCGACCACGGACGGCAGGGTGGCGAAGCTGTTGTTGAGCAGGACGATCTGGGCGACGGCCCGGGTCGCCTCGGATCCGGAGCCCATGGAGACGCCGATGTCGGCGTCCTTGAGGGCGAGGACGTCGTTGACGCCGTCGCCGGTCATGGCGACGGTGTGGCCGTTGGACTGGAGGGCGCCGACCATGTCCCGCTTCTGCTGCGGGGTGACCCGGCCGAAGACCGAGTTCCCGTCGAGGACGGCGGCCATCCCGGTGCGTTCGGTGGGCAGCCCCCGGGCGTCGACGGTGTTCTGGGCGCCGGGCAGGCCGAGCTTGCCGGCGACCGCGCCGACGGAGACGGCGTTGTCACCGGAGATGACCTTGGCCTTGACGTCCTGGTCCTCGAAGTAGCGCAGGGTGTCGGCGGCGTCGGGGCGCAGCCGCTGTTCGAGGACGATCAGGGCGGTGGGCCGGGCGCCGGCGGCGACGGCGGCGTCGTCGAGTTCGCGGGTGGCGCGGGCCAGCAGCAGGACGCGCAGGCCCTGCTCGTTGAGGCCGTCGATCTCCTCCAGCGCGGGGTCTCCGGCGGGCAGGAGGACGTCGGGGGCGCCGAGCAGCCAGGTGTTGTTCTCGCCGTCGCCCTCGCTGAAGCTGGCGCCGCTGTACTTGCGGGCGGAGGAGAACGGCAGCGACTCGGTGCAGCGCCACTCGGCGCTGTCGGGGTAGGCGTCGATGATGGCCTGGAGGCTGGCGTTGGGGCGGGGGTCGGACTCGCCGAGGGCGCCGAGGACCTTCTTGACGTGGCCGGGGTCCGCGCCGCCGAGCGGACGGAGCTCGGTGACGTCCATGCCGCCCTCGGTGAGGGTGCCGGTCTTGTCGAGGCAGACGACGTCGACACGGGCGAGGCCCTCGATGGCGGGCAGTTCCTGCACGAGGCACTGCTGGCGGCCGAGCCGGATGACGCCGATGGCGAAGGCGACGGAGGTGAGGAGGACGAGCCCCTCGGGGATCATCGGGACGATGCCGCCGACGGTACGGGCGATGGCGTCCTTGAGGTTGTTCTCCTTGACGACGAGCTGGCTGATGATCAGCCCGATCGAGGTCGGGATCATCATCCAGGTGACGTACTTGAGGATGGTGGAGATGCCGGAGCGCAGCTCGGAGTGGACGAGGGTGAAGCGGGAGGCCTCTTCGGCCAACTGGGCGGCGTAGGCCTCGCGGCCGACCCTGGTGGCGGTGAAGGCGCCGCCGCCGGCGACGACGAACGAGCCGGACATGACCTGGTCGCCGGGCTTCTTCAGGACGGGGTCGGCCTCGCCGGTGAGCAGGGACTCGTCGATCTCCAAGCCGTCGGCCTCGCCGACGACGCCGTCGACGACGACCTTGTCGCCGGGGCCGAGTTCGATGACGTCGTCGAGGACGATCGCGGAGGTGGAGATCTCCGCGGTGGCTCCGTCGCGCCGGACGCTGGGTTTGGCCTCGCCGATGAGGGCGAGCCCGTCGAGGGTCTTCTTGGCGCGCAGTTCCTGGATGATGCCGATGCCGGTGTTCGCGATGATCACGAAGCCGAAGAGGCTGTCCTGGATGGGCGCGACGATCAGCATGATCACCCACAGGACGCCGATGATGGCGTTGAAGCGGGTGAAGACGTTCGCGCGAACGATCTCGGTGGTGGAGCGCGAGGAGCGGACGGGCACGTCGTTGACGTCCCCGCGGGCGACCCGTTCGGCGACCTGCGCCGCACTGAGCCCCTCCGGCGTGAAGCGGGGTGCGGGCGGTTTGACGGGGTGCACCGGATCGAGTTCGGCTCCCGCGTCGATGGCGGCGCCGGCCCGCTCCGGCCCGCCCTGCTCGGTCTTCGCCCGCTGCGTCATGCTTCCGACCGTAAACGGGGTGCGAACGGTTCACCCGCCGAGCGGTCGGAAGATCCGACCTGAGGATGAGCCGAATCCTCCCCTGGTCGCCCGGTGCGCCGCCCGTGTCTCCCCCGCCGCGGCTACCGGTCGGCGTCGGGGTCGGCGGCCGCGGCGGCGGCGTGCCTCTTGAGGGCGGCGTCGCGACCGCGGACGTACCAGACGCCGATGAGGCCGAGGCCGCCGCCGGCCGCGCAGGTCCACAGCCACCACAGCAGCTCGCGGTCGGCGAACCAGCCGTAGAACGGGAGCTGGACGACGAAGAGGGCGAACCAGAGGATCGTTCCGCCCGTGACGGTGGCCACCACCGGACCCTCAAGGGGCTCGGGCGCCTCGTGTGTCGCTGTCCACTTCGCCATGCCGACCAGTCTAGGTGGCCCCTTTCTGGGTCTACGCGCGGAGATGGACTGGCCTCCAGTGATGTGTTCATACTGAAACGGTTTGCCTAAGGCCTGATTCGTTCGTACGAACCACCTAATAGACCAGTTTGAGGACCGCATGAGCACCTCGGCACCCGCCGCGGCCCCCACCACCGGCCTGGACCGCTACTTCAAGATTTCGGAGCGCGGTTCGACCGTCGCCCGCGAGGTCCGGGGCGGTCTGGCCACCTTCTTCGCGATGGCCTACATCATCGTGCTCAACCCGATCATCCTGGGCAGCGCGAAGGACATGTACGGGCACCAGCTCGACGGCGGCCAGCTCGTCACCGCCACCGTCCTGACGGCCGCCTTCACCACCCTGCTCATGGGCGTGATCGGCAACGTCCCGATCGCGCTGGCGGCCGGTCTCGGCGTCAACACCGTCGTCGCCCTCCAGCTCGCCCCCCGGATGAGCTGGCCGGACGCCATGGGCATGGTCGTCCTCGCCGGCTTCGTGGTGATGCTGCTGGTCGCCACCGGCCTGCGCGAGCGGGTCATGAGCGCCGTCCCGCTGGGCCTGCGCAAGGGCATCGCGATCGGCATCGGCCTGTTCATCATGCTGATCGGCCTGGTCGACTCCGGGTTCATCTCCCGCATCCCGGACGCCGCGCACACCACCGTCCCGCTCCAGCTCGGCGGCAACGGCCACCTGCACGGCTGGCCGGTACTGATCTTCGTGGTCGGCGTCCTGCTCACGCTGGCCCTGCTGATCCGCAGGACGCCCGGCGCGATCCTGATCTCCATCGTGGTCATGACCGCGATCGCCGTCGGCGTCCAGCTGATCACCGACCTGCCGGGCCTCGCCTGGGGCCTGACCGTGCCCGAGTGGCCGGGCAACCCGGTGGCCGCGCCCGACTTCGGGCTCGTCGGTCAGGTCAGCCTGTTCGGCGGCTTCGGCAAGGTCGGCCTGGTCACCGGCATCCTGTTCGTCTTCACCGTGCTGCTGTCCTGCTTCTTCGACGCGATGGGCACCATCCTCGGCGTCGGCGACGAGGCCAAGCTGATCGACGCCGACGGCAACTTCCCCGACATCAACAAGGTGCTGCTGGTCGACGGCCTGGCCGTCGCCGCCGGCGGCGCGACCTCGTCCTCGGCCACCACCTGCTTCGTCGAGTCCACGGCGGGCGTCGGCGAGGGCGCCCGGACGGGCCTGGCCAACGTGGTGACGGGCGGCCTCTTCGCCGTCGCGCTGTTCCTCACGCCGCTCGCCACGATGGTCCCCTCCCAGGCCGCCACCCCCGCCCTCGTCGCGGTCGGCTTCCTGATCCTGGCCGGCTCGGTCAAGGACATCGACTGGAGCGACTTCACCATCGCCGTCCCGGCCTTCCTGGCCATGGTGACGATGCCCTTCACCTACTCGATCACCAACGGCATCGGCATCGGCTTCATCAGCTTCTGCGTCCTGCGGGCGGCGACGGGCCGCGGCCGCGAGGTCCCGGTCGCGATGTACGCCGTGTCGGCGGTCTTCGTCTTCTACTACGCGATGCCCGCCCTCGGCCTCACGTAGAGCCCCGCCCTCACGCGGTACCCCGCCCCACGGCCTCACGTGAGGCCGTAGAACTTCTCCGTCTCGTCGACCGCGGTCTTGAACCGCTCGTCGAAGTCATCGCGAATGAGCGTCCGGACGACATAGTCCTGGACGCTCATTCCGCGTTTGGCGGCATGGTGCCGGAGCCGCTCCAGCAGCTCCCCGTCTATGCGCATGCTCAGCACATGTGTCCCCATGCCGAAAGAGTCGGGCCACAGGGTGCGGACGCGGGTCGCTTTCCGCCGCCGGCTCACCCGTACGAGTGACTCGATCCGTGCGGTGTGTCCCACGGCTCCCTCCCCCCGGTGTTCCTTAGGGAGAGTAATGAGTTACTCTAAGGACATGCATGACCTTTCCCACGGCGACGACGCTGCCGCCGTGAACGATCTCCGCTCCGCCGTCATGCGGCTGGGCCGGCGCCTCAAGCACCAACGCGTCGACGAGTCGCTGAGCCCCACCGAGATGTCGGTGCTCGGCACCCTCGCCCGCTGCGGCCATGCCACCCCCGGTGAGCTGGCACGCCGTGAGCACGTCCAGCCGCCGTCGATGACCCGCATCGTCGCGCTGCTGGAGGCCAAGGGACTGGTCACGCTGGAGCCGCACCCCGACGACCGCCGCCAGAAGGTGGTCCGCCAGACCGAGGTGGCCGAAGCGATGCTCGAAGAGAGCCGTCGCAAGCGCAACGCCTTCCTGGCCGGGCTCGCGGCCGAGCTCACCGAGGACGAATGGGCCAAGCTCCGCGAGGCCGCTCCCGTCCTGGAGAAGCTCGCGCACCTGTAGGAACGACGCCTGGAGGCGAACGCTTTTGAGTACGGGAACCGGAGCAAACTCCGCACCCGGCCACACATCCACCCCCACCACCCCCGCGGGCAAGAACTCCATGTTCAGCTCGCTGAAGATCCGGAACTACCGGCTCTTCGCCACGGGCCAGGTCGTCTCGAACACGGGCACCTGGATGCAGCGCATCGCCCAGGACTGGCTGGTCCTCTCGCTGACCGGCTCCGCCTCGGCCGTCGGCATCACCATCGCCCTGCAGTTCCTGCCGATGCTGATGTTCGGCCTCTACGGCGGCGTCCTCGCCGACCGGCTGCCCAAGCGGCCGCTGCTGCTGGCCACCCAGAGCGCCATGGGCCTCACCGGCATCGCGCTCGCCGTCCTCACCCTGGCCGGACACGTCCAGGTCTGGCACGTCTACCTGGCGGCCTTCCTCCTCGGCATGATCACCGTCGTGGACAACCCGGCCCGCCAGACGTTCGTCCCCGAAATGGTCGGCACGGACCAGGTCGCCAACGCGATCAGCCTGAACTCCGCCAACTTCCAGTCCGCGCGGCTGGTCGGCCCGGCGATCGCCGGTGTGCTCATCACCGCCGTCGGCTCCGGCTGGGCCTTCCTGCTGAACGGACTGTCCTTCGCCGCGCCCATCGCCGGCCTGCTCATGATGCGGACCCGGGACCTGCACCCCGTCGCACCGCGGCCCCGCGCCAAGGGACAGCTGCGCGAGGGACTGCGCTACGTCGCGGGCCGACCCGAGCTGATCTGGCCCATCGCCCTCGTCGGCTTCATCGGCACCTTCGGGTTCAACTTCCCGATCTGGCTGTCGGCGTTCGTCAGCGACGTCTTCCACGGCGACGCCGGCACCTACGGACTGTTCAACACCCTCATCGCGGCCGGCTCCCTCGCCGGAGCCCTGCTGGCCGCCCGTCGCGGCCACTCCCGGCTGCGACTGCTGGTGACGGCGGCCGTGCTGTTCGGCGCGCTCCTCACCGTGACCGCCTTCGCCCCCGGGTTCTGGCTGTTCGCGGCGCTGCTCGTGCCCATCGGGGTCTTCGGCCTGACCGTCAACGTCACCGCCAACTCCAGCGTCCAGATGGCCACCGACCCCGAGATGCGGGGCCGGGTCATGGCCCTG
This sequence comes from Streptomyces sp. NPDC048383, assembly GCF_040651775.1. Lineage (NCBI taxonomy): Bacteria > Bacillati > Actinomycetota > Actinomycetes > Kitasatosporales > Streptomycetaceae > Streptomyces > Streptomyces sp. NPDC048383. The sequence continues at coordinate 141,032 of NZ_JBEZKS010000009.1, read as the reverse complement.
TTCATGATGGTCTTCACCGGCGGCACCCCCCTCGGGGCCCCGCTGCTGGGCTGGATCACCGACACCTGGGGCGCCCGCGTCGGCATGGCCGCCGGCGGCCTGATCTCCCTCGTCGCCGCGCTCGCCATAGCCCTCGTCCTGTCCCGGATCGGCAACCTCCGCCTCCGGGTCGGCCGCCGCGGCGTCACCTTCGTCCCCGCGGCCCCGCGCCGCGAACTCGCCACCGCCGCGTGACCCGGCCGGGGGGCGGGGTACGGGCTCCCGGCCCTAGGGTCGGGGGCATGAGGCTGTTCGCCGCCGTACTGCCCCCCGCCGGGGCCGCCGCCGAACTGCGCGCGGCCCTCGCGGCGGCCCCCCGACCCGACGGACTGCGCTGGACCGCCGAGGCGGGATGGCACTTCACCCTCGCCTTCCTGGGCGAGGTCCGCGACGAAGTGCTCCCCGACCTGTACGAGCGGCTCGGCCGGGCCGCGGCCCGCACCGCCCCGTTCCCGCTGCGCCTGCACGGCGCCGGGCACTTCGGCGACCGCGCCCTGTGGATCGGCGCCGCCGGCGGGCTCGACACGCTGCGCCTGCTCGCCGAACGCGCCGACGCCGCCGCCCGCCGCGCCGGCGTCCCGATGGAGCAGCACCGCCGGTACACCCCGCACCTGACCCTGGCCCGCAGCCGCGCCGGCGGTGACCTGCAGCCCTGCCTCGACGCCCTCGCCGGCTTCGAGGGCGCCCCCTGGCGGGTCGACACCCTCAGCCTGGTGCGGAGCAACCTGCCCGTGAGCGGCGTACCGGGCGAACGGCCCCGCTACGAGGTCGTACGGGCCTGGCCGCTGTCCCCCTGACCGGCGGCGTCCCGTTCGACGGCCTGATCGTGGGGCGGGCGTCCTCCCACCACTCCGGCGCCCACCACCGCGCCACGGCCTTCGGCCTCACCGGCTCACCTTTCCCCGCCCCCGACACCACCACCCCGCGCGGGGTCCGACGCCTCCCCCGATGCCCCGCCCGCCAGGTGCTCGCGGGCCACCCGGGCCGGTACGCACATCCGCCACGCCTCGGTGACCAGCTCCGCCAGCTCCGTCGGGCCGAGGGCGGCCATCCGGGCGTGGACCCAGTTCCAGCGCATGTCCCCGGCCCCCGGCAGGCTGAACGTGCCGGGCTCGGAGGCGACCAGCGCCGCCCGCTCCTCCTTGGGGAAGGCGAAGCCGAGCTCGGTCTCGTCGCGGGACAGGGCGAGGTAGACGATCCGCCCGATGCGGAACTTCACCCGGTCCCGCACGAGGTGTTCCTCGGTGCGCGGCAGCGCGAGCGCCAGCCGCCGTACGTCCTCCACGGTCACCATGACGGCAGTGTCCCGTACGGCCCCCGCCCGTGGGGGCGGGGGCCGTACGCGGGGTCGGCCGGCGCCGCGTTAGTCTCGACGGGTGGATCCCAAGACCAGAAACCGTGTCATGGCCGGTGTGCTCGTGCTGATGTTCCTCGTCGTCGCCGTGGCGGCCGCCGTCGGCCAGTAACCGGCCGTCGCCCCGCCCCGCCCGTCACCAGGCGAACGCCTCCGGCGACGGGCCCGGGCCGGGGCTGTGCCGCCCGGGAGACCACCCCCGGACCCCCGGCGAACAGACGGCCCCACCCGTCACCAGGCGAACGCCTCCGGCGACGGGCCCGGGCCGGGGCTGTGCCTGCCCGGGGGACCACCCCCGGACCCCCGGCGAACGGACCGCCCCACCCGTCACCAGGCGAACGCCTCCGGCGACGGGCCGGGGCCGGGGAAGATCTCGTCGAGGCCCGTCAGGACCTCCTCCGGGAGTTCCAGCTCCACCGCCCGCAGCGCGGACGCGAGCTGCTCCGGCGTGCGCGGGCCCACGATCGGGCCGGTGACCCCGGGGCGGGTCAGCAGCCACGCCAGGGCCACCTCGCCGGGCTCCAGGCCGTGCTTGGCCAGCAGGTCCTCGTACGCCTGGACCTGCCCGCGGACCGTGCTGTTGTTCAGCGCGTCCGCCGACCGCCCGGACGCGGTGCGCCCCGACTCGGCCGCCTTGCGGATCGCGCCGCCCAGCAGGCCGCCGTGCAGGGGGGACCAGGGGATGACGCCGAGCCCGTACGCCTCGGCGGCCGGGATGACCTCCATCTCGGCCCGCCGCTCGGCGAGGTTGTACAGGCACTGCTCGCTGACCAGTCCGAGCCGCCCGGTGCGCGCGGCCGTCTCGTTGGCCTGGGCGATCTTCCAGCCGGGGAAGTTGGAGGAGCCCGCGTAGAGGATCTTGCCCTGCTGGATCAGGACCTCGACGGCCTGCCAGATCTCCTCGAAGGGGGTCCGCCGGTCCACGTGGTGGAACTGGTAGACGTCGATGTAGTCGGTACCGAGCCGCTTGAGGCTGGCGTCGACGGCCCGGCGGATGTTCAGCGCCGAGAGCCGGTCGTAGTTGGGCCAGGTCTCGCCCTCGCGGGACATGGAGCCGTAGACCTTGGTGGCGAGGACCGTCTTCTCCCGGCGGTCGCCGCCCCGGGCGAACCAGGTTCCGATGATCTCCTCGGTGCGGCCCTTGTTCTCGCCCCAGCCGTACACGTTGGCCGTGTCGACGAAGTTGATGCCGGCGTCGAGGGCGGAGTCCAGGAGGGCGTGACTCTCCGGTTCCCCGGTCTGGGGGCCGAAGTTCATGGTTCCGAGTACGAGGCGGCTGACCTTGAGGCCCGTGCGTCCGAGCTGCGTGTACTTCATGGGGCACTAGCCAACTGCTTCGAGTGCGCTCCAGGCAAGCCCCCGCCGTGAAGGGCGTGTTACGGCCCGTCCGCCGGCCGGTAGGGGCCTCCGAGGCCCCATGCCTGGTGCAGGACGGCCGCGAACTCGCCGGCCAGCCGGTGCTCGCCCGAGGCGTTGGGGTGCGTGCCGTCGTAGGTGTCGTGGCGGATGTCGTACCCCTGCGGGCGGGCGGCCAGCAGGATCGGCGAGGCGTCCGTCGACAGGTCGGCGACCGCCTTCGCGAGGAGTTCGTTGAAGCGGACGACCTGCGCCGCGAACGGGGCGTCGTCCTCGGCCCGGACGTTCGCGATGACCGGCAGCAGCACCATCCGGATGCCGGGGCGGGCGGCGCGGGCCGCGGCGACGAAGCGGCGGACGTTGGCGGCGGTCCCGTCGGCCTCGGTGTAGAAACCGAGGTCTATCAGGCCGAGGGAGACGAGCAGGACGTCGACCTCGCCCGCGCCCGCGGCGGGCCCGACGAGGGGCGCCATGTGCTGCCAGCCCTCGCCCCAGCCGGCCAGGTGCCGGCGGGCGTGCTCCGGGAAGTCGGGGGCGGCGTACGCGCGGCTGGTGGCCGCCTCGGTGGCGGGGTCGTGGAGCGCGGTGCGCGGGCCGACGATCTCGAAGGGGCCGTCCAGGGTGGCGCACAGGTGCTGCCACATCCGGTAGCGCCAGGTGTAGTCGCCGGCGCGTCCGATGGTCATGGAGTCGCCGACGAACATGAAACGCATCCGGTCATCATCGCGGATCGCGTGACGGAAACCCCTGTGACGCCGGACACGCGCGACGGGCCGGCAGGCTTGGGGGATGCGCCTGCTCCCCCGGCCGTCCGCCGCCCTCGCCGTCACCGTCGTCACCGCCCTCGCCGTGCTGCCGACGGCGGCCCTCGCCGCGGAGACCCCGGGCGCGGCCGGGTTCACGATCACCGACCCGCGGATCCGCGAATCGAGCGGCCTCGCGGCGAGCAGGCTGCACCCGGGCGTGTACTGGACGCACAACGACAGCGACGACGGCCCGTACGTGTACGGGGTGGACGCGGCGACGGGGAGGACCGTGGCGCGGGTGACGCTGACCGGGATCGGCACGCCCCGCGACGTGGAGGCGATCTCCGTGGGGCCCGACGGGCAGTTGTACGTCGGTGACATCGGCGACAACCGCGACGGGACCTGGGACCACGTGTGGGTCTACCGCTTCCCTGAGCCGAAGCGGCTCGCCGACACCACGGTGAAGGCGGAGCAGTTCACCGTCACGTACGCCGACGGGCCGCGCGACGCCGAGGCCCTGATGGTCCATCCGGTGACGGGCCGGGTGTACATCGCGAGCAAGCACGAGCGCACGGCCGGCCTGTACGAGGGACCCGAACGGCTGTCGGCCGGCGGGACCAACGTGTTCCGTCGGGTCGCCGACGTGCCCTGGGTGACGGACGGGGCGTTCTCCCCCGACGGCGGCCGGCTCACGCTGCGCGGCTACTTCACGGCCCGCACCTGGCCGTGGAAGGACGGCCGCCCGCAGGGCGCCGGCACCCGGGTGAGCGCCCCGTTCCAGGGGCAGGCCGAGTCGGTGACGTACACGGCGGACGGCAAGACGCTGATGTTCGGCTCGGAGGGCGCGGGCAGCCGGGTCATCGCGGTCCCGGCGACCCCGGACGACGGCTCCTCCGCGGCGGACCCGGCCGCCTCCGCACCCGCCCCGTCCGACGCGGCCTCCGGCCGTCCCGGCTCCCCGCCGCAGGCCGGCGACCCGGCCGGACAGGACGGCGGCTTCACCAAGGGCGCCCTGGTCCTCGTGGTGGGCACCGCCCTGGTGTTCGGCGCCAAGCGCCTGCTGCGGCGCACCCCGAAGGACTGACGGGCGGCGGCCCCCTTCCCGTTCACGGGCCGGGGGCGACCGCGTACGCCCTACGAGTGGCCGAGGTCGGACGTCGCGAGGTCCGCGGCCGGGACCGAGCCGGTGTCGGCGGCCGGGCGCAGCGGGAACTCGTCCGTCGCCATCGAGTCGAGCACCGGCGGCGCGGGCCGCAGCGGCTTCGGCATGACGGCGGCCTCCGAGTGGCCGCCGCAGCCGTACGAGAGGGAGACCAGCCGGCCGTCGGCCGGTCCGAACTCGTTGGCGCAGACCCCGAAGGCCTGCCCCAGCGAGCCGCCGATCTTGACGAGGAACCCGCAGGACACGCACGACGCGGGCGCCGCCTGCGCCATCGGGGTCTTCGCGCCGAAGGACTCGTCCCAGCGGTCGGCCGCGCTGTGCAGCCCGTACCGCGACAGGACGCGGGCGCGCCGCATGCCCAGTTCCTCGGCGACCGAGGTGATGGAGCCGCGCGCCGGGACGACGACCCGCTCGGTGACGTCGGCGTCCTCGGCCTCGACGAGTTCGGCCATCTCCTCCGAGACGACGGAGTTCGGCGGCGGGGCGTCCTCGTCGGACCAGCCCTGCTCCAGCCGCAGGTCGTCGGCGTCGGTCGGCAGCAGGTCGCCGGGGCCCATGTCACCCGGACGCAGCCGCTCGCTCCACGGCACCCATTCGGGGGCCAGCAGCGCGTCGTCGCCGGGGAGCAGCACCGTTTCGTCGAGGGTGACGTTCTTGGCGCGGGAGGCGCGGGTGACGGTCACCGCCCAGCGCCAGCCCCTGTAGCCGGGTTCCTTGCACTCGAAGAAGTGGGTGACGACCCGGTCGCCCTCCGCCACGACGGAGACGTGCTCGCCCACCACGCCGGGGAAGGCGGCCTCCTCGGCCGCCGCCCGGGCGAGTTCTACCGCCTCGGCGCACACGCGGTCGGGGGTACGCGGGGTACGGCTTCGCGTCGTCGCAGCACTCACAGGTCTCGTTCTCTCCTACGCCGTCTCACGAGTGCGCCGTCCGTACTGTCGTCCACAACGACCCGTCGGTCTCGTCCGTACCCAGCGCGGGCGGAGCGGACCAGGGGGCCGCGTCGACGTCCGCGCCCGATCGGCCTCGGGCGCACCCCACTGCGATCCATTCTGCGGGATCGCGAAGAGGCGCGCGGCCAAGAGCAACCGCCGGTGGCGCGCTACGCACGCTACCTCCTCCGGAGCCTTCGTCCCACATGCGAGGTCCGATTCGCGGACGATGCCGGCACCCCGGACGTGCCGGGAGGGGTCCGGGAGGGCCGAGTGGGGCACTATGGCCACGTGGCACCCGCACGGTCGTCCGATGACGGCTCGGGACCGGCCAAGCGGGCCGGCCGGGCTGTCGGGCGTGCCCTGCACCTGCCCATCACCGGTACGGCGCGCGGGATCCGACGGGCCACGCACGCGCAGGGGGCGGGCGAATCGGGCCTCGGCCGACTGATCGAACTGCACGCCATCAACGGCGCCGGCGACGTGATGATCACGGTGGCGCTGGCCTCGACGGTGTTCTTCTCCGTCCCCACGGACGAGGCACGCGGCCGAGTGGCCCTGTACCTGGCCATCACCATGGCCCCCTTCACCCTGCTGGCCCCGGTGATCGGCCCGCTGTTGGACCGGTTGCCGCACGGCAGGCGGGCGGCGATGGCCGCGGCGATGCTGGCGCGGGCCCTGTTGGCGCTGATGATGTCGGGCGCCGTGGCGACGGGCGGCCTGGAGCTGTACCCGGCGGCGCTGGGCGTGCTGGTGGCGTCCAAGGCGTACGGGGTGGTCCGCAGCGCGGTCGTCCCCCGCCTCCTCCCACCGAGGTTCTCCCTGGTCAAGGCGAACTCCCGGGTCACCCTGGCGGGCCTGCTGGCCACGGGCGCGGCCGCGCCGATCGGGGCCGGCCTGCACACGATCGGACCGCCCTGGCCGCTGTACGGGGCCTGCGCGATCTTCGTGTGGGGGACGTTCGCGGCGTTCCAACTGCCGCACAAGGTGGACGACGCGAAGGGCGAGACCCGCGCCCGGCTCTCCACGCACGAGGCGCACTCGCGGCGGCCGGGCCTGCGGACGATCAGCCGGCCGGTGCTGTGCGGGCTGCTGGCCAACGCGTCGATGCGGGGCCTGTCGGGCTTCCTCATCTTCTTCCTCGCGTTCCTGCTGCGGGAGCACCCGCTGGCCGGGCAGAGCGCGGCGGTGTCGCTGGCGGTCGTCGGCGTCTCGGCGGGCCTGGGCAACGCGTGCGGCACGGCCGTCGGGGCGTGGCTGCGGGCCCGGGCCCCGGAGGCGATCATCGCGACCGTGCTGTGCCTGACGCTCGGCGTGGCGGTGATCTCCGCGGTCCTGTTCAGCGGGGCGATGGTGGCGGTCCTGGGCGCGACGGCCGGCTTCTGCCAGGCCCTCGCGAAGCTGTCCCTGGACGCGATGATCCAGCGGGACATCCCGGAGTCCGTCCGCACCTCGGCCTTCGCCCGCTCGGAAACCCTGCTCCAGATGGCATGGGTGCTGGGCGGCGCGATCGGCATCGTCCTCCCGTTGAACGGCGTCCTGGGCATGGCCGTGGCCGCCACGGTCGTGGCGGCGGGCACCACGATGGCCCTCCGCGGCGCCCTCGCCCCCCATCCCAGGGGCACCACCCACCCCCGCGTGGCCTGACGGGGCTCCCGCGACGGCGCCGCGCGGGGCAAACCGACACCGGCGGAGCCGACCCGCAGGACCCCATGCAGCAACGCGGCCCACCGGCCCGATAGCCTTCGGCTCATGACCGCACCGCTTATCCCGGGTAGGGCCCGCCGCAGCGTCGCGGCCCTCGGAGCCGTGTCCGCCGGCCTCCTCCTCCTCTCCGCCTGCGGGGACAAGCCGACCCCGCTCGCGACCGTGACCGTCGGCACCTCCACCGTCTCCGCGGAGTCCGACTGCCGCGCCGACGGCAAGGACCTCTCCATGGACCGCGTCCAGGAGTGCCTGACGAACCTGAAGAACGCCAAGACCATCGAGTACGGCCGCGGTGACACGCTGCGCCTCGGCGTCGAGCCGGAGGTCGTCGAGGACGGCAGGCAGTGGCAGGCGGTCCTCGACGGACAGCCGATCACCGAGCCGTCCTCCAACACCTACCGCAGCTTCCAGGGCGCCGACGTCTTCGCGACCGGCGGCCAGGGCGAGGCCCCCGCCTCGAAGGTCCTCGGCTTCGTCCAGGTGGGCAAGGACGGCAAGCCGCTCGCCATCTGGTCGTTCAAGCTCAAGCTCAAGTAGCCGGCGGCATCCCGTGCGCGCGCTCGTCGTGACCGCGGTGGCCGCGGAGGCCGAATCCGCGGCCGCCGGTCTCACCCCTCATCCGGACCCGGTCACCCCGGAGCCGCGCACCCTGCCCGGCGGGTACCTCATCACCCGCCGGGACCTGCCGGGCCTCGCCGTCGACGTGCTCGTCGGCGGGGTCGGCCCGGCCGCCGCCGCGGCCGCCACGGCCACCGCGCTCGCGCTGGCCGACTACTCCCTCGTCATCTCCGCCGGCATCGGCGGCGGGTTCGCGCCCGCCGCCCCGCTCGGCTCGCTGGTGGTCGCCGACGCGCTCGTCGCCGCCGATCTGGGCGCCGCGACCCCCGACGGGTTCCTCAGCGTCACCGAACTCGGCTTCGGTCACGGCGTGCACCTGCCGCCCGCCGAACTGGCCGCGTCCGCCGCGCAGGCCACGGGGGCGCTGCTCGCCCCCGTGCTGACCGTGTCGACCGTCACCGGGACCGCGGCCCGCGCCGCCGAACTCGCCGCCCGGCACCCCCTCGCCGGCGCGGAGGCCATGGAGGGCTTCGGGGTGGCGGAGGCCGCCGCCGCGCACGGGCTGCCGGTCCTGGAGGTCCGTGCCGTGTCCAACGCCGTCGGGCCGCGCGACCGTTCCGCCTGGCGCATCGGGGAGGCCCTGGCCGCACTCGCCGACGGCTTCCGCGCGCTGGGACCCGTACTCGTCAACTGGGGAGAACGCCATGAGCACCGGTGACCGTGACCTCGGCCGTGACCACGACCACAACCGCGACCGCGACCGTTCGACGCTGGAGATCGCCTTCTCGCCCTGCCCGAACGACACGTTCGTCTTCGACGCGTGGGCGCACGGCCGGGTGCCGGGGGCGCCCGCCCTGGACGTCACCTTCGCCGACATCGACGTCACCAACGGCATGGCCGAGCGCGGCGAGCTGGACGTGCTGAAGGTGTCGTACGCCGTCCTCCCGTGGGTGTTGGAGGAGTACGCGCTGCTGCCCTGCGGCGGGGCCCTGGGGCGCGGCTGCGGCCCGTTGGTGCTGACCCGGGAGCCGGGCGTGGACCTGGCCGGGAAGACCGTGGCCGTGCCGAGCGAACGGTCCACCGCCTACCTGCTGTTCCGGCTGTGGGCGGCCGACGTGCTGCCCGAGGGCGTCGGGAAGGTGGTCGTGCTGCCGTTCCACGAGATCATGCCGGCCGTCCGGGACGGCCGGGTGGACGCCGGACTGGTCATCCACGAGGCCCGCTTCACCTACCGGGACTACGGGCTGCACTGCCTGGCGGACATGGGTGAGCACTGGGAGTCCACGACGGGCCTGCCGATCCCGCTCGGCGCGATCATCGCGAAGCGTTCGTTGGGCGCCGGGACGTTGCGGGCGCTGGCCCAAGCGGCCCGCACGTCGGTCCGGATGGCGTGGGAGGACCCGCAGGCGTCCCGCCCGTACGTACGGGCGCACGCGCAGGAGCTGGATCCGGCGGTCGCCGACCAGCACATCGGGCTGTACGTCAACGAGTTCACCGCGGACCTGGGAGACGCCGGCTACGCGGCCGTCCGCGGGCTGCTGACCAGGGCCGCAGCCGAGGGTCTTGTTCCGGCCATCCCCGCGGACGCGCTCGTCTTCCCGTAGCGTCCCGGGCCGCGCGCGCCGGTGCCCCGCGGCTCGTACGAGCGGCGGGGCACCGGGGTCGGACGCGGGCTCAGACGTCGAGCTGGTCGGCCACCGCGCGGAGCAGTCCGGCGATCTTCGTGCCGTGCACCCGGTCGGGGTAGCGACCGCGTTCCAGCATGGGCGTGATGTTCTCCAGCAGCGTCGTCAGGTCCTGCACGATCGACGCGAGCTCGTCGGGCTTGCGGCGCTGCGCGGCCGCGACCGAGGGCGCCGGATCGAGCACCGTCACCGAAAGTGCCTGGTCACCGCGTTGTCCCGCGACGACGCCGAACTCGACCCGCTGGCCGGGCTTGAGGGCGTCGACCCCGGCGGGGAGCACCGACGAGTGGACGAAGACGTCGCCGCCGTCGTCGCGGGAGAGAAAGCCGAAGCCCTTCTCGCTGTTGAACCACTTCACCTTGCCGGTAGGCACGTCCGTCCTCTGTCCTTGTGCTCGTCGGGTCCGGTCGGCCGCGATGTTCGGCTCCGGATAGCAGTGCGGCAGGTCCTTCGACCCGCCTCCTCCAGGCTAGTGGTCCAGAAACGGGAGACAAGACGTTCCCCGGTCCTTCCCCGGGGCCCTTCCGCCGTCCTTCCGGTTCACCGCGTCGGCCAGGGAACTACCCTGGTCGGGTGACTGTTACTCCTCTTCCCGACGATGCCCGGCCCGGCGACGGACTCGTCAAGGCCGGCGGCATCGTGTTCATCGCCGGCGCCGTGGCGACCGTCGTGACGATGGCCCCGCTGTTCCTGGGCACCGATCCGTTCCCGTCGTACGCGTGGGCCGTGTGCATGCTCATGGGCGTCGGTTTCGCCATCTCCGCGGCGGGCGTGTTCCGCTCGGCCGCGGCGCAGCGAAAGGCGGCCCGGGCGTCCCAGGCCGCCTGACGGATGCCGTACGGGCCGCGGTCGGTCGCCGGCCGCGGTGCCTCGCCCGCCGCGGGTGCCCCTCGGCGTCGCCGTGCGCCTCGGGCCGCCGCGCGCCTCAGGCCGCCGCGCGCGTTCGGTCGTACTCCGCGAGCCACTGCGGCAGCGCGGTGAGGTCGGCGAGGACGACGTCCGCGCCGGCGGCGCGCAGATCGGCCTCCGAGCACGGGCCGGTGGGCACCGCCACGGACAGCGCGCCGGCCGTGCGGGCGCCGCGCACGTCGCCGACGTGGTCGCCGACGTAGACCTGCGCGCCGTACTCGCGCAGGGCCTCCGCCTTGGCCTCCGCCCACAGCCAGCCGATCACGGCGTCGGCCTCGATGCCGAGGTGCTCCAGGTGGTGGCGGGCGTTGGGCTCGTTCTTCGCGGTGACAACGATGGCACGACCGCCGAGGGCCTGGACGGCGGCGATGGCCTCGCGGGCGCCGGGCATCGCGGGGGTGGGCTCGATGGCGTGGTCTACGTAGATCTCCCGGTAGCGGTCCCGCATCGCGGGGATCTCCGCGTCGGTGAACCAGTACGCGAGTTCCTCCTCCAGCGGCGGCCCGAGCCGGGTGACGGCCTCGTCGGCGTCGATGAAGGCACCCGTCTCCGCGGACAGCGCCCGGTAGGTGGCCCGGATGCCGGGACGGGAGTCGATGAGGGTCATGTCGAGGTCGAACCCGACCGTCAGGGGGGCGGGTTGGATCTTGGTGTGGGGGTCGGAGGTCATGCCTCCCATTGTGCCGAGGCAGGTCCAACTAAACGGAACGTGGGCTTGGCTTTCGCTTTCCAGACCATGAAATCCCGGCACATTCCACCCCACGTCCTCGGGCGCCATTCCAGACGTTCTCCAACGCCCCACCGACCTACGTGGCAGAACCACACATCGATGCGTGGCGGACCCAAGCATCACCGGCGGCTACCGGCGCCGGCGCGCGCGCCACAGCAGGTACAGCGCCGTCGCGACGGCGGCCCACCGGATCACGCCCGGCCACAGCTCCTGGAACGCGGCGCCCATCCCGTCATCGGCGAGCTCCTCGCCCCAACGGCCCACCCGCCGCCCCCACAGCCACAGCACCGCCGCGGTGAAGAACCCGCCGGGCAGCCCGAAGACGACCCACTTGCGTTCGGACGGCCCGAGCACGCGGGACCCGTACGCCACCAGCCAGCCGAGGGCGATCAGCATCCAGTACCCGGTGAGCGCCCCGGCGGCGAGCAGGGCCGCCGCCAGCAGCAGGAACGCGTGGGGGCGGGTACGGCCGGGTGCCACCGCCTCGGGGGCGGCCGCGGCGGCCTCCCGCTGCCGGCGGCGTTCCCGCCGCGCCCGCAGGACCCGTACGGCCCGGCGCGTGCGGGACGGTGACGGTTCCGCCGGTGCCGCGGGGCCGGCCGCGTCGCCGGCGCCCTCCTCGGCGTCGTCCTCGCCCGGCGGTCGGCGCAGGAAGTCCGGGAACTCGATGCCGCCCGCGAAGCCGTCGACCTGCGGCCCCGAACCGAGCGACGCCGCGCCCGGACCGACGCGCCACCAGTCGGGCTCCACGCCGTCGGGGGTGCCGAGTTCGTCGAGACCGGCCAGGTGCGGCGGCACGTTCCGCGGCTCCTCCGCCGGCTGCGGGGCCGGCTCGCGGCGCAGCCGCCCGCGCTGGACGGGCACGGACTGCGGCGCGACCGTCGGGGCGGGCGTCCGGGCGGACCCGGATCCGGCGGTGCGGGCCGGTCGGCCCACCGAGTCCAGGAGTTCCTCCGGCGTGCCGAGCCGGTCCAGGATGCCCCGTACGGCCGCCGTGGTCTCCGGTTCGTACGTGGCGCGCCGACGGTCGATCTCGTCCCGGAGCCCCGACACCAACCGCATCCGGTCACCCGACGACAGCTGCCGGCGCTGCGCCAAGTCCCCGACCCGGCTCAGATATTCGTAGACCAGATGGTCGCTCTCGATCCCCACGCCCCGGCTCCTCACGTCCCGCCTGCCCCGAAGGTAGCGCGTGCGCCCGTGGAGCGGCCGTCGGCGCAACGGATACCGTTGACCGGATGGGGACCGGCCGACGGACCGGCCGGCGCGACCAGGAGGCGACCACCGTGCCCGAGGCAAGCACCGCTGCGGGAAATGCCCCGCGCTCCCTCGCCGAGGCGCTGCGCGCCCGTGACGACGTGGGGCTCGCGGCCCTGCTGCACGCGCGGCCGGACCTGCTGAACCCGGTGCCCGGCGACGTCACCCAGCTGGCCACCCGCGCCGGCACCCGCGCGTCGGTGGTGCGCGCCCTGGACCGGCTGGACCGGTTCGCCCTCCAGACGGCCGAAGCGCTCGCGGTGGCGCCCGACCCGTGCCCGTACCCGGTGTTGGAGTCGCTGCTGACGGGCGGCGAGAACGAGGCCGCCCGCGTCGAACTGCCCCGGGCGCTCGGCACGCTGCGCGACCAGGCCCTGGTGTGGGGCGACGAGGACCGGCTGCGGCTGGTGCGCACCGCCCGGGAACTGCTCGCGCCGTCCGCGCAGCGCCCCTCGCCCACCGGGCTCGGGCCGACGGTGTCCGAGGCGACGGCCGGCATGTCGCCGACGCGGATCCAGGAGATCGTGGCGGCCCTCGGGCTGCCCGCCACCCACGACGCGGTGTCCGCCGTGACCGCCCTGACCGGCCTGTTCACCGACCCGGAGCGGATGTCGGCGCTGCTGGACGAGGCCCCGGCGGAGGCCCACCAGGTCCTCGGGCGGCTCGTGTGGGGGCCGCCGTACGGGGAGGTCACCCCGCAGCCGACGGCGCCGGTGCGCTGGCTGCGCGACCGGGGGCTGCTGTTGCCCGCCTCGGCGCGGACGGTCGTCCTGCCCCGCGAGGTGGCGCTGCACCTGCGCGGCGGCCTGGCGCACCGACTGACCGCCCCGCTGGCGCCGCCGGTCGGCGCGCGCCGCGAGCACCGTCCACAGCTTGTGGACGCGAACGCGGCCGGTCAGGCGCTGGCCGCCCTCGACACCGTCGAGGAACTCGTGAAGTCCTGGGAGCACGCCGGGCCGGCCGTCCTGCGGGCCGGCGGGCTCGCCGTACGGGACCTCAAGCGGGCGGCGACGCTGCTGGACACCACCGAGCCGTCGGCCGCGTTCTGGATCGAACTGGCCTACGCGGCCGGGCTGCTGGCGAGCGACGGCGAGGCCGACGAGCGGTACGCGCCGACCCCCGCCTTCGACGACTGGTGCGAACTGCCGCCCGCCGAACGGTGGTCGGTCCTGGCCGCGGCCTGGCTGCCGGCCACCCGCACGGCCGGACTCGTCGGCGAGCAGGACGCCAAGGGGCGCACCCTGTCGACGCTCGGCCCCGAACTCGACCGGTCGGCGGCGCCCGAGGTGCGCCGCCGCGTCCTGGACCTCATCGCCGAGCTGCCCGAGGGCGGTTCACCCGACCCGGACGCGCTGCTGGACCGGCTCGCCTGGGAGCGTCCCGTACGCGGCACCAGCGACCTGCGGGCCCGCCTCGCGCACTGGACGCTGACCGAGTCGGAGGTCCTCGGCGTCACCGGGCGCGGCGCGATCAGCGCGTTCGGTCGCGCCCTGCTGGAGCACCGGGACCCGGCGCCGCTGCTGGCCCCGCTGCTGCCCGAGCCGGTCGACCACGTCCTGCTCCAAGCCGACCTGACGGCGGTCGCTCCCGGCCCGCTGCGCCGCCCGCTCGGCGACACCCTGGCCGTGCTCGCCGACGTCGAGTCCAAGGGCGGGGCGACCGTGTACCGCTTCACCCCCGGCTCGGTGCGCCGGGCCCTGGACGCCGGACACACCGCCGTCGACCTGCACGCCTTCCTCGCCGAGCACAGCCGCACCCCCGTACCGCAGCCGCTCTCGTACCTCATCGACGACGTGGCGAGACGGCACGGGCACCTGCGCGTCGGCGCGGCCTCCTCGTACGTGCGCTGCGACGACGACGGCATGCTGAACGAGATCCTCGCCGACAAGCGGTCCGCCGGACTCGGGCTGCGCCGCCTCGCGCCGACCGTCCTGGCCGCGCAGGCCGAACCGGGGGCGCTGCTCGACGGGTTGCGGTCGATGGGCTACGCCCCGGCGGCGGAGTCCCGTACCGGCGACGTCCTGGTGGCGCGCGCCCACGCCCACCGCACCCCGGCCCGTTCGGCACCGGTCCCCGTCCCGGACGGACCGCCGGTCCCGGACGCCACGCTGCTCGGCGCGGCCGTACGGGCCATCCGCGCGGGCGACCTCGCGGCGACGGCGGTCCGCAAGGAACCCGCCTCGGCGGCGGGCTCACCGCCCCCGGCGGCCGGCGAACTCCCGCGCACGAGCGCGGCGGAAACCCTGGCGACGGTCCAGGCGGCGGCCCTGACCGGCTCGGCGGTGTGGATCGGCTACGTCAACGCGGAGGGCGCGGCGAGCCAACGCGTCATCGCCCCGGTCCGCGTGGAAGGCGGCTTCGTCACCGGCTACGACCACACGGCGGACGAAGTCCGCACGTACGCCCTGCACCGCATCACGGGCGTGGCAGAACTGGCGGAGGACCAGGTCTGACCCGCCGGCACCGGGCATTCCAGCCCCGCCGGCGTTCGAGGCGCGGGGGCCCGGAGGCGCCGCCCCCGGGCAGGGCGCCGCACGCGCACGGGTCCGGGCTCGGCCCGGGGAACGGAGGAAGGGCGGGGCGGGGAGACGCCCCGCGCAGCGGCACCCGTCAGGAACGGTCCGCCCCGGAAAACCGCCGGCCCCCCGCCCCCCCGATCCGGCAGGGTGACGACATGCCCACCCCACCCCCCACCCGTCAGATCCGCGCCGCCCACACCGACACCACCGTCACCGTGTACCAGGCCTACTCCCCGCGCCTGGGACTACCCGCCGCCCGCGACGGTCGCTTCCCGCCCGACTGGAAGCGCGACCGCATGACCTGGATCAAACCGTCGTTCCTGTGGATGATGTACCGCTGCGGCTGGGCCACCAAGGAAGGCCAGGAGACGGTACTGGCCGTCGAGATCACCCGCGAGGGCTTCGACCGGGCGCTCGCCGGAGCCTGCCTGTCGCACTACGCCCGGGGCGTCCACCCGGACCGCACCAGCTGGCAGCGGGCGCTGAGGGCCGCCCCCGCCCGCGTCCAATGGGACCCCGAACGCGACCCGCACCTGAACCCGCTCCCCCACCGCGCGCTCCAGCTGGGCCTGTCCGGCCCCGCCTCCCGCGCGTACGCCGACGAGTGGACGGTCTCCATCCGCGACGTCACCCCCCTGGCCCGCCGCCTCCACACCCTGATCCGCTCCGGCCACGAGGACGACGTACGCGCCCTGCTCCCGACCGAACCCCCGTACCCGACGGGCCCCCTGCCCCACCTCGGCGCATAGCCGCCCCGCCACCACCCGACCCGGCCCGCAGCGGCCCCGCCTCACGCCCCGACGTAGTCGACCCGCGCCGCGTCGAACGGCCACCCCTCGCGGAGCCACCGGCCCACCGCCGCGCGCACGCCCGCGTCCAGGTACGCCCGATCCGCCCGTACCCAGGAACTGACGCGCACCCGCCCCGGCTCGTCGCTGCGGGGATACACGTACACGCACCCGATGACGTCACCCGCGCCCGCGCCCTCCAGCACGCTGTACGTGAACCCCCGTCGCTCCTCGAAGTCCCGCGCGTGCCGCACCAGGTCGGCGAGGTTCGCCTCGGCGCTCATGCCCTCCGCCGGCGGCCACCCGCCCGTGAACCCGGAGGTCGCGCGGACGTGCGCGATGCTCCCGCTCCACGCGGCGAGGTCCCGCTCGTTGTGCTGCGGCCCGAGCGGCTCCAGCCGGAACCCGTCCCCGGCGAAGGCGCGCGGCACCTCGAAGCCGTCCGGTACGAACCCCGAACCCCGCTGATCGTCATCCATACCCGGAACGTATCCGCCGTCCCGACCGGGCGCCGGCCCGTTCCCAACGCCCCGCCCACGTCCGCGCCGACGCCCTCACCACCCGGAAACCGCTGGCCATGCGGCACACTGGAGGTTTGGCCGAACGGAAAGGTGCTCCCGTGAACTCAGGCCCACTCATCGTCCAGAGCGACAAGACCCTCCTCCTGGAGGTCGACCACGAGCTCGCCGGGGCCGCGCGCCGCGCCATCGCCCCGTTCGCCGAGCTGGAGCGGGCTCCCGAGCACATCCACACCTACCGGATCACCCCGCTCGGCCTGTGGAACGCCCGGGCCGCCGGGCACGACGCCGAGCAGGTCGTCGACGCGCTCGTCGAGTTCTCCCGTTACCCCGTCCCGCACGCGTTGCTCGTCGACGTCGCCGAGACCATGGCCCGCTACGGCCGCCTCACCCTGTCCAAGCACCCCGTGCACGGACTGGTCCTGACCAGCACCGACCGTCCGGTGCTGGAGGAGATCCTGCGGTCCAAGAAGGTCGCCCCGCTGGTCGGCGCCCGGCTCGACCCGGACACCGTCGCGGTGCACCCCTCCGAGCGCGGTCAGATCAAGCAGACCCTGCTCAAGCTGGGCTGGCCCGCCGAGGACCTCGCCGGGTACGTCGACGGCGAGGCCCACCCCATCGACCTCGTCGAGGACGGTTGGGCACTGCGCCCCTACCAGCAGCAGGCCGTCGAAGGCTTCTGGCACGGCGGCTCCGGCGTGGTCGTACTGCCCTGCGGCGCGGGCAAGACGCTGGTCGGCGCCGGCGCGATGGCCATGGCGCGGGCGACCACGCTGATCCTCGTCACCAACACCGTCTCGGCCCGCCAGTGGAAGCACGAGCTGATCAAGCGGACGACGCTGACGGAGGAGGAGATCGGCGAGTACTCCGGTACCCGCAAGGAGATCCGGCCCGTCACGATCGCCACGTACCAGGTCCTGACGACGAAGCGGAAGGGCATCTACCCGCACCTGGAGCTGTTCGACTCCCGGGACTGGGGCCTGATCCTCTACGACGAGGTCCACCTGCTGCCCGCGCCGGTCTTCAAGTTCACCGCCGACCTCCAGGCCCGCCGCCGGCTCGGTCTGACCGCCACGCTGGTCCGTGAGGACGGCCGCGAGTCCGACGTGTTCTCCCTCATCGGGCCGAAGCGCTTCGACGCGCCGTGGAAGGAGATCGAGGCGCAGGGCTACATCGCGCCGGCCGACTGCGTCGAGGTCCGGGTCAACCTCACCGAATCGGAGCGGCTCGCCTACGCGACCGCCGAGACGGAGGAGAAGTACCGCTTCTGCGCGACGACCGCGACGAAGCGGAAGGTCACCGAGGCGCTGGTGCGCAAGCACCAGGGCGAGCAGACGCTGGTCATCGGGCAGTACATCGACCAGCTCGACGAGCTCGGCGAACACCTGGACGCGCCCGTCATCAAGGGCGAGACGTCCAACGCGCAGCGCGAGAAGCTGTTCAACGCGTTCCGCGAGGGCGAGATCAGCGTGCTGGTCGTCTCGAAGGTCGCGAACTTCTCCATCGACCTGCCCGAGGCCACCGTCGCCATCCAGGTGTCCGGCACCTTCGGCTCCCGCCAGGAGGAGGCGCAGCGCCTGGGCCGGGTACTGCGCCCGAAGGCGGACGGGCACGAGGCACGGTTCTACTCGGTCGTCGCGCGCGACACGATCGACCAGGACTTCGCCGCCCACCGCCAACGATTCCTCGCCGAACAGGGCTACGCCTACCGCATCCTGGACGCCGACGAACTCCTGGCCGACGACTGACCACCCCGGACCCGCCCCGGCCGGGGCGGGTCCGGGCGTGGTTGGTGTCCGACGGGTCCGGTACCGCGCGGCGTGCACCCGCCCGAACATCGGGTGGCCGGAAGCCGACGAGCCGTACGCGACAGGGACCTCGGGTCCCGGACGACGCGGAACGCATGCCGGAGTATCGGCGGACGGGGTTCACGAGCTCAGCCAGAACCGCTTCGAGGCCGACCCGGAGCCGGACGCCGAAGCGGACTGCCGACCCCCGTCCGGCACGGCCGCCGGGGCCGCGCCGTCTGCCGGAACGGACCGCACCCCGGAGTCCGGGAAGGGGTCCGGGGCCAAGGTCGGTTCGGGCTCGGGGCGGCGGGCGCGGCGGCGTAGGAGGGCTGCGGACGCTGCGGTCAGGAGCGGTACGGTCCACACCCACAGGTGGGGCCAGTGGTGCAGGAGGTCACGGCCGGTGCCGGTGCCGAGGTGGCGGGCCCAGAAGTCGGCGGAGGCCTGCGGGAGCACCAGCAGGCCGAGCAGGCCGGTCCCGGTGAACCCCGCCAGGGCGGTGAGCCCGGCCCGGACCCGGCCGGTCAGCAGCAGGTACGGGACGAAGACGGCCGGTGTCAGCGTGATCCCGGCGGCGACACCCAACGCGAAGCCCCTACCGAGGGCGCTGCGCGCCCGGCCCAGGTCCCAGACGGCCAGGCAGGCGAGCGCCAGGTTGATCTGACCGGACACCGGGTTCTGGAACAGCGGCTCCAGCCACAGCCCCCCGATGGTGGCGGCCAGTACGGGTCCGGGCCGCGCCCGCAGTCCCGCGAGGCGGCAGGAGAGCAGGATCAGCAGGGCGAGCAGGCAGGCGTTGCCGAGGAGCAGCACGACCTTCAGCACCCCGGACGGCAGCCACGCGGCCGGCGTGAACAGGATCGCCGCGAACGGAGGATAGGCGGCGGGCGGATGCCACTCGGCGGCGGACATGCCGTGGACGAGGGCCTCGGCCATCGGCAGGCGCAGGGCGATGCACAGCACGCCCAGGGCCAGCAGCGAGCCCGTGACCAGCAGGCCGGCAAGGAACGACGGCGAGCGGGCGGGATCGGAGCTCCGGGTCACGCGCGTGACCCTAGTGGATCAGCCCCCAGCCCTCACCGGGATCCGGCCACGCCCGCCCGGAACCCGGCCGAAAGCCCCGTCCCGAAGGCCCGGCCACGACCACCCGGACAGCCCCCCGCCCGCCGGCGTCCCACGGCACTCACATCGGCACCACGCCCACGCGGCGCCCACACCCACGCGGCAGCCCTGCCCACGCCCACGCTCCCGCACCCGCGCCCGCGCGGCAGCGCCCCTCACGCCCGCGCCACGGCGGACGCCAACCCGTGTGCCCGCGCTGCTCGCGCCGCCAGGGTCAGCGGCGTATGACGCCCGCGTCCTCGGCGTATTCGCCCAGGACGACGACGCTCACGGCGGTCGCAGCGAAGACTTTCGCGGCGCGCAGGACGTCACCCACGCGGTAGCGGGAACGGTGGTCGGAGGTGGCGGTGGCGCCGCTCGGGCGGCCGCCCTGGATCGGGGTGAAAGTTGCGGTGCTCATGTATCCATGGTCCGTTTTCCCGCCCTCCACCACATCGCTCTGCGGAGGGAACATTCGCGCCCCCGCGGTCCTCCTCACGACCCACCCCACCCCCTAGGGGCCCCCTCCCAGGTCTGACACTCCCCGGTACGACACCCACACCGTGCTCCCGCCGAACACCGGCCATCCACCCGTTCGGAGCCCCGGCCCCTCCCCGGTCCCCACCCCCACAATCCGTTCGCGCGGCGCCCGCACCCTGACTAGAATCTCCGCTCTTGCCGCCTCCCGCCGCGCATCGGGGAGAGCCGTCCGCCGCTCGGAAACCGGCGGGCATCAGTTCCTTACCAGCAGCTGGAGGCAGTCCCGTGCCCGCGCACGCCCCCGAATCCACCGACCCGCTCGCCCGCGAGCGGTCCCACCTGGCCGCCTCCCGTTCCGCCCTCCGCGCGATGCGCGAGGACGTCGAGGCCCTCGACATCCGCGACGTCACCGCGAACTGGGTCAACGCCGTCGTCCTCCAGGCCCAGATCGACGACCGGATCAAGGCCCTCGCCGACCTCTCCCACACCCCGCTCTTCTTCGGCCGCCTCGACTACCTGCACGCCCCGGGCGCCGAACTGGCCGAGGGCGCGGAGGGCGAGCAGTTCTACATCGGCCGCCGCCACGTCCACGACTCCGACGGCGACCCGATGGTCATCGACTGGCGCGCCCCCGTCTCCCAGCCGTTCTACCGCGCCTCCAAGACCGACCCGCAGGACGTGGCCCTGCGCCGCCGCTTCGGCTACACCGGCGGCGAACTGACCGCGTACGAGGACGAGCACCTCTCCGACCCGGCCGAGGCGGCCGCCGTCAGCAAGCTCCTCCAGCAGGAGATCGAGCGCCCCCGCGTCGGCCCCATGCGCGACATCGTCGCCACGATCCAACCGGAGCAGGACGAAATCGTCCGTTCCGGACTGTCCGGATCCGTCTGCGTACAAGGGGGTCCCGGCACCGGGAAGACGGCCGTCGGCCTGCACCGCGTCGCGTACCTGCTGTACGCGCACCGGGACCGGCTCGCCCGCACCGGCACCCTCGTCATCGGGCCGAACCGTTCCTTCCTCCACTACATCGAACAGGTCCTGCCGGCCCTGGGCGAGCTGGAGGTCAAGCAGGCCACCGTCGACGACCTGGTCGCCCGCCCCGGCCTGGAGGTGCGCGGCGCCGACGAGGCCGCGACGGCCGTCGTCAAGGGCGACGCCCGCATGGCCCGCGTGCTGCGCGCCGCCGTCCGCTCGCACGTGACCGCGCCCACCGAACCCCTGATGGTGGTGCGCGGATCGCGCCGCTGGCGGGTGCCGGCGTACGAGCTGGCGGAGATCGTCGAGGAGCTCCAGCAGCGCGACATCCGCTACGGCGCGGCCCGCGAGGCGCTGCCGCAACGGATCTCCCACCAGATCCTCGTCCGCATGGAGCAGGCCGGCGAGGCGCCGGACGACCGCGTGCAGGACGCGGTGGCCCGCAACGCCGCCGTGAAGGCGGCCGTCAAGGAGATCTGGCCGCCCGTGGAACCGGCCAAGCTGGTGCTGCGCCTGCTCTCCGACCAGGACTTCCTGGCGGTCCACGCCGAGGGCGTCCTCACCGCCGACGAGCAGAAGCTCCTCCTGTGGCCCAAGCCGTACCGCAGCGTGAAGTCGGCGAAGTGGTCGCCGGCGGACCTCGTCCTCATCGACGAGGCCGCCGACCTGGTGGAACGTACGCACTCCCTCGGTCACGTCGTCCTCGACGAGGCGCAGGACCTGTCCCCTATGCAGTACCGGGCCGTGGGCCGACGCTGCACGACCGGCTCGGCGACGGTCCTCGGCGACCTCGCGCAGGGCACCACACCCTGGGCCACGCGCAGTTGGGACGAGGCCCTCACACACCTGGGCAAGCCGGAAGCGGTCCTGGAGGAACTCACGGCGGGCTTCCGCGTGCCGCGCGAGGTCATCGCGTACGCCTCCCGGCTGCTCCCGGCGATCTCCCCCGGGCTGGCCCCGGTCTCCTCGGTCCGCGAGACGCCGGGCTCCCTGACGGTCACGGAGACGGCCGACCTCACCCCGGCCGTGATCGACGCCTGCCGGGACTCGCTCGCGCACGAGGGCTCGATCGGCCTGATCGCGGCCGACGCGCGCATCCCGGACCTCGGACGGGCCCTCCTGGAGGCGGGCCTGCCGTACCTGTCGCCCGGCGAGGAGACCACGGCCGAATCGCGGCTGACACTGGTGCCGGCGTCGCTGGCGAAGGGCCTGGAGTACGACTACGTCGTCCTGGACGAGCCCGCCGCGATCGTGAGCGGTGAGCCGGACGAACGCACCGGCCTGCGCCGCCTGTACGTCTGCCTCACCCGAGCCGTCTCGGGCCTCACGACCCTCCACGCGACCCCCCTCCCCGAGGCCCTGTCCCCGCCCCCCTCCTGACCCCGCTGCACGGGACCACCACCCCGCCCCGGCACCCCCGTTCCCCGCTGCGTGGCGGGGCCACCTCCCCCAACCCGGCACATCCGTTCCCCGCTGCGCGGGGCCACCGCCCCACCCCGGCACACCCGTTGCCCGCTGCGCGGGGCCGCTCCCCTCCCCGTCCTTCCCCCGTTCCCGCCTCAACGCCGGCGAGGCTCACCCCGAACCCCCGGGGCTCCGCCCCGAACCCCGCGCCTCAAACGCCGGCGAGGCTGGACGATCGGGCCCCGTCAGCTCCAGCAGAGCGGGCCCAACCCCCGGGGCTCCGCCCCGGACCCCGCGCATCAAACGCCGCGAGGCTGGATCGCTAACCCCGACGAACCGGATCGGCATCCGTCAGCGAAGCCGTATGAACCTCAGCGCCGACGGCCCCGCAGGGCCGGCATAGCAAGCCGGGCGGGCAGGACAGGCAGGGGGCCAGCGGAACAGGACGGGACGATGTGATGTGCCGCGAGTCGGGGACGCGGTGCCGCAGGTCGGGGACGGGCTCGGGTGCCGCAGGCCGGGAACGGGGTGCGGACGGGTGCCGCACGCCGGGGACGAGGACGGAGTGCCACAGGCCGAGAACGGGAACGGGGACGGATGCCGCAGGCCGGGAACGGGGACGGGGACGGGTGCCGCAGGTCGGGGACGGGGACGGGGTGGGGTGTCGTCCGGGGCTCAAACGTGATTTGTTGGCGCGCGGTGCCGCCCGGCAAACGAAGCTGCGGACAGGGCGCCATAAATCATGCCCGCCCCGGACGACACCCCACCCCGGCCCCGGCCCCGACCCACCCGCAGCCGCCGCCCCACCCGGCCCCGCCCCACCGGCCCCACCCGGCCCCGCCCCCCTACCCCAGCGCCAAGCGCCACTCCGCCACCGCCGCCGCCGAGACCGGCCCGTCCCAGCCCGCAGGCCGAGCCGCGCCGCCGATGTGGAAGGCGTCGATGCCCGCCGCCCGAAGCTCCGGCAGGTGCCGCAGCGCCAGCCCGCCGCCGACCAGGATCCGCGCCCCGTACCCCGGCTCACCCGCCCGCGCCGCCTCCGCGAGCAGCACCGGCAGCCCCTCGTCGACCCCGGCCGCCGACCCCGCGGTGAGGTACGTGTCCAGACCGGGCAGCTCCGCGAGCGCCTTCCGCAGCTGGTCCCGATCCGGTGCCCGGTCGATCGCCCGGTGGAACGTCCACCGGCACCCGCCGAGCTCCGCCACCACGGCCTCGACGGCGCCCAGGTCCGGCCCGCCCTCCGCGTCCAGGAACCCGAGCACGAACTCGTCCGCCCCCTCCGCCCGCAGCCCCCGCGCCGTCTCCACCAGACCGGCCAGGTCCCCGGCGGCGAACCCGTCCGCCCTGCGGAGCATCACGCGCAGCGGGATGTCGACCGCCGCCCTGATCGCCGCGAACGTCTCGCGCGACGGGGAGAGCCCGTCGGCGGCGATGTCGGCGACCATTTCGAGTCGGTCCGCCCCACCGGCCTGGGCGGCGACCGCGTCCTCCAGGTCGAGGGCGATCACCTCCAGGAGCGCACGGTTGTTCATGTCGTCCCATCCTTCGGAATTCGGAAATCGGAAAACTGCGCGTATGGCCCGGGCCGGACCGATATGGAAAATAGGTCTAGTCCAATATGCAGGGTACGGGGCCCCACCCTCGCTCCACCAGCACAATCACGCCACCCCCACAATGTGCGCATGAACACAGACCCCGAGCACGCCGACACCACGAGCGGCACCACCGCCTCCCCGCCCCCCACGGCCTGCGCCGCCGCCCCCGACACCACCGCCCCCGAGACCACCACCCGCGACGCCGACCTCCGCGCCCGCTGGCAGGCGACCCTCACCGCCGCCGGCGCGGACCCCACCATCGACCCCGCCCCCTACGCCGACCGCCTCCTCGCCGCCTGGGCCGAACCGCAGCGCCGCTACCACACCACCACCCACCTGGCCGACGTCCTGGCCCGGATCGACGTACTCACCGACGCCGACCCGGCGACGCCCCCCACCGACGCCGCCACCGACCCCACCGACCCCGCCGCCGTCGAGCTCGCGGCCTGGTTCCACGACGCCGTCTACCGCCCCGACCGCTCCGAGAACGAGGAGCGCAGCGCTGCCCTCGCCGAGCGCGCCCTCCCCGAGCTCGGCGTAGACGCCGCCCGGACCGCCGAGACGGCCCGCCTGGTCCGGCTCACCGTCACCCACGACCCGGCCCCCGGCGACACCAACGGCGAGGTCCTCTGCGACGCCGACCTCGGCGTCCTCGCCGGCGCCCCGGCCGCGTACGACGCCTACGCCGCCGCCGTCCGCGCCGAGTACGACTTCGTCCCGGAGGACGCCTTCCGCGCAGGACGCGCCGCCGTGCTGCGGCAGCTCCTGAGCCTGCCCCGCCTCTTCCGCACCCCGTACGGCGCCGGCCACTGGGAGGCCCCCGCCCGCGCCAACCTGACCCGCGAACTGGCGACCCTGACCTGACATACACACCGTCATACGGGAATGCGCCCCGCTACGACCTGGTTTGTGTATGTCATGCCCGCAGCCTCATCAGCGCCCGTCCCCGCGGCGTCGTCCCCCGACGCCACCGCCCCCACCACCCCCACCGCCCGCGCCCCGCGCACCCGCATGCCCGTGGCCGTGTACGTCCTCGGCCTGTCCGTCTTCGCGCTCGGCACCAGCGAGTTCATGCTCTCGGGGCTCCTGCCGCCGATCGCCGAGGACATGGGCGTCACGATCCCGCAGGCGGGCCTGCTCATATCCGCCTTCGCGATCGGCATGGTCGTCGGCGCCCCGCTGCTGGCCGTGGCCACCCTGCGGTTGCCGCGCCGCACCACCCTGATCGCGCTGATCATCCTGTTCGGCCTCGGGCAGGTGGCGGGCGCGCTGGCCCCCTCGTACGGGCTGCTCTTCGCCTCCCGCGTGGTGTCGGCGCTCGCCTGCGCCGGGTTCTGGGCCGTCGGCGCGGCCGTCGCCATCGCCATGGTCGACAAGGACCAGCGGGCCCGCGCGATGGCCGTCATGATCGGCGGACTGTCCATCGCCAACGTCCTCGGCGTCCCCGCCGGCGCCTTCCTCGGGGAGCACCTGGGCTGGCGCTCCGCGTTCTGGTCGGTCGGCGCGGCCTCCGCGGTCGCCCTGGTCGGCATCCTCGCGCTGATCCCACGGATCCCGCTGCCCGCCGAGAAGCCCCGCCTCGGCCGTGAGCTGCGCATCTACCGCGACCGTCAGGTGTGGCTGTCGATCGGCGTGACGGCGCTGGCCGCCGGCGGCATCTTCTGCGCCTTCAGCTACCTGTCGCCGCTGCTCACGGACGTGGCCGGGCTGGATTCGAAGTGGGTCCCGTGGATCCTCGGCCTGTTCGGCGTGGGCGCGCTGATCGGCACGACCATCGGCGGGCGGGTCGCCGACGCGCACCTCTTCGGGGTGCTGATCTGGGGCATCACCGCCTCGACGGTGTTCCTGACGGCGCTGGCCCTGCTGGCCTCCGTGCAGGTCGCGGCCGTGGCGCTGTCGTTCCTGATGGGCGTCTCGGCGTTCTTCACCGCGCCCGCGCTCAACGCCCGCATGTTCAACGTCGCCGGCGCCGCCCCCACCCTGGCCGGCGCCACCACCACCGCCGCGTTCAACCTGGGCAACACGGGCGGACCGTGGCTCGGCGGCACCGTCATCGACGCCGGCCTCGGCTTCGCCGCGACCGCCTGGGCGGGCGCGGCCATGACGCTCACCGCGATCGGCCTGACCCTGATCTCCCTGCGCCTGCACCGCCGCACCCCGCCGCACGGCGCACACGGCACCCGCGTGGTCGGCGGCTCCCGCCCCGCCACCAGCCCGGCGCCCACCGAGACCGCCGGCGCCGTCCGCGGCTGATCCCGCACCCGACCGGGCCCGCCGCCCGGCACGACGCACCGTACGACCCTCGGTCCGACCCTCAGTACGGCCGGCCCTTCGGGCGGCGCAGGCCGGCGTCCGTGAGGCGGCGGACCAGTTCCTTGCTGCCGATCTCCACCGCGCCCGCCCCGACCGCGTCGGCGTAGCGGTGCGAGGGCACGTCGTAGTGGTCCCGTTCGAAGGCGCGGGCCGGGCAGCCGATGGACGCCGCGAAGGCGTGCAGTTCCTCGTACGAGACGTCGCTGACCAGGTGCGACCACATGCGGCCGTGCCCGGGCCAGACCGGCGGGTCGATGTACACCGTCACGGGCGGCTCACCGGCCCGGGTGCAGGACGGGGCCGAGGCCGCCCACCGCCGACACCCGTACTCCGGCCTCCGAGCACACCCAGTGCGGGTCGGGTCCCAGCTCCGGATCCACGTCCAGGGCGTGCGGGTCGCCGTGTCCGCAGACGGGGCACAGCGGCCAGCGTCCGTACTTCTCCAGCAGGGCGTCCTTCACGTCCTGCGCGACGAGTCCGGCGAGGTAATCGACGCCCTCCGGCCACTGCTCCACCCACCACCGGCGGTGCGTGACCGAGTCCTCGACGAGGGAGACGACGTCGGCGTCGGCGACCTCGGCTGCGGCGAGATCGGCGAGAACGAGTGCGCGGGCGACGTGCAGCGCCTGCTCCAGGGGGGTCGGGGTGTCCATGGGCTCATTGTGGACCCGTGCACCCCCGGCGGCGAAGGTCCCTTTTCCCGGGGCCGAAGGTCTCGCGGGACACGGCCCCATGGCGCCTTGACCGACCGCCCCGCCCGAAAATAGATTTCAGACGTGAGCAAGAACGCGAAAGAAACTTTCAGCGACGCGGGTCACGCGGCCGACGTGAAACCGGGCGCGCCCACCGGAACCGCCACCGGAACCGGCAACGGAACCGCCCCCGTACCGGCTCCGGCCCCCGCCCCCGCCGCCCTCCGGGCCCGCGTGCGCAGCCTCGGGCCGTCGATGACCCGCTCCGTGCAGGCCGTCGCCGAAGCCGTGGCCTCCGATCCCGCCGGCTGCGCCCAGCTCACCGTCTCCGCCCTCGCCGAGCACACCGGCACCAGCGAGGCCACCGTCGTCCGCACCGCCCGCCTCCTCGGCTACCCCGGCTACCGCGACCTGCGCCTCGCCCTCGCCGCGCTCGCCGCGCAGCAGGAGTCGGGCGCGGCCCCCGCCGTGACCGTCGACATAGCCGTCGACGACCCGCTCGCCGATGTCGTCGCCAAGCTGGCGCACGAGGAGGCGCAGACCCTCGCCGACACCGCCGCCGGACTCGACCTGACCCAGCTGTCCGGCGCCGTCGGCGCCCTCGCCGGCGCCCGCCGCGTCGACATCTACGGAGTCGGCGCCTCCGGGCTCGTCGGCCAGGACCTGGCGCAGAAGCTGCTGCGCATCGGACTGATCGCGCACGCCCACAACGACCCGCACCTCGCCGTCACCAACGCCGTCCTGCTGCGCCCCGGGGACGTCGCGGTCGCCGTCACCCACTCCGGCAGCACCGGCGACGTCATCGAGCCGCTGCGGCACGCCTTCGAGCGCGGCGCGACGACCATCGCCGTCACCGGCCGCCCGGGCAGCCCCGTCGCCCACTGGGCCGACTTCGTCCTGGCCACCTCCGCCGCCCGCGAGACCCAGCTGCGCCCGGCCGCCATGTCGAGCCGGACCAGCCAGCTGCTCGTCGTCGACTGCCTGTTCGTCGGCGTCGCGCAGCGGACGTACGAGACCGCCGCGCCGGCCCTGGCCTCCTCCTACGAGGCCCTCGCCCCCCGGCACTCCGCCACCGCCCCCACCAGCAAGCGTACGACCCGCCAGGAGCCCCGCCCATGACCGCGTACGCCGCCCTCCGCGCCCAGCTCGACACGCTCACCACCGAGGCGTTCCGCCCCGAGCTGGCGGAGATCGACCGGCTGTCCACCCTGGAGATCACCCGCCTCATGAACGCCGAGGACGCCACCGTCCCGGCCGCCGTCGCGGGGCAACTGGAGACGATCGCCGCCGCCGTCGACGGGATCGCCGTACGCATGGCCCGCGGCGGCCGGCTCGTCTACGCGGGCGCCGGCACCGCCGGCCGGATGGGCGTGCTGGACGCCAGCGAGTGCCCGCCCACCTTCAACACCGACCCGGCGCGGGTCGTCGGCCTCATCGCGGGCGGCCCCTCCGCCATGGTCAAGGCCGTCGAGGGCGCGGAGGACTCCGCGGAACTGGCCGCCGAGGACCTCGCCGCGCTGGGCATCGGCCCCGACGACACCGTCATCGGCATCTCCGCCTCCGGCCGCACCCCGTACGCGATCGGCGCCGTCGAGGCCGCCCGCGCCCGTGGCGCGCTCACCGTCGGGCTGTCCTGCAACGCCGGTTCCGCGCTGGCCGCCGCGGCCGAGCACGGCATCGAGGTCGTCGTCGGCCCCGAGCTGCTGACCGGCTCGACCCGGCTGAAGGCGGGCACCGCGCAGAAGCTCGTACTGAACCTCATCTCGACGGTGACGATGATCCGGCTCGGCAAGACGTACGGGAACCTCATGGTCGACGTCCGCGCCTCCAACGAGAAGCTGCGCGCCCGCTCCCGCCGCATCGTCGCCCTCGCCACCGGCGCCCCCGACACGGAGATCGAGGCCGCGCTCACCGCCACCGGCGGCGAGGTGAAGGACGCCATCCTCGTCATCCTCGGCGGCGTCGACGGCCCCACCGCGGCCCGCCTGCTCACCGCCTCCGACGGCCACCTCCGCGCCGCCCTCGCCGAAGCGCCGACCGGAGCCCCGACCGGAGCACCGACGGGAGCCCCGACCGGAGCCGCCACCGGTGCCCCGACCGATGCCCCCGCCGCCCCCGGCTCCCGCTGACCCGCCCGCACCCCCCTACGCAAGGCGACACCACCATGTCCACTGACAAGAACCGCGCCACAGCCGCCGCGATCCTTCCTCTGGTCGGCGGTCCGGACAACATCACCTCCATCGCGCACTGCATGACCCGCCTGCGGATCGGCCTGCGCGACCGCACCCTCGTGCAGGAGGAGGCCCTCAAGGCGGTCCCCGCGGTCATGGGCGTCGTCGAGGACGACACGTACCAGATCGTCCTCGGCCCGGGCACCGTCGCCCGCGTCACGCCCGAGTTCGAGGCCCTCGTCGAGGAAGGGCGCTCGGCGGCGCCGAAGGCGGTCACCGCCGAGGAACTCGCGGCGCAGGGAGCGGCCCTCAAGGACGCCCGGAAGGCGAAGAACTCCACCCCCTTCAAGCTGTTCCTGCGGCGCATCGCGAACATCTTCGTCCCGCTGATCCCCGCGCTCATCGGCTGCGGCATCATCGCCGGACTCAACGGCATGCTCACCAACCTGGGCTGGCTGCCCGCGCTCGTCCCGGCGCTCGCCGCGATGGCCTCCGGGTTCATGTCCCTGATCGCCGTGTTCGTCGGCTACAACACCGCGAAGGAATTCGGCGGCACGGCGATCCTCGGCGGCGCGGTCGCCGCGATCATCGTCTTCCCCGGCGTCGCGAAGATCGACGCGTTCGGACAGCAGCTGTCCCCCGGCCAGGGCGGCGTCCTCGGCGCGCTCGCCGCGGCCCTGCTCGCCGTCCAGGTCGAGAAGTGGTGCCGCAAGTGGGTCCCCGAGGCGCTCGACGTCCTCGTCACCCCCACCCTCACCGTGCTCGTCTCCGGCCTCGTCACCCTCTTCGGCCTGATGTTCATCGCCGGTGAGGTCTCCACCGCCATCGGCACCTTCGCCAACTGGCTGCTCGCCACCGGCGGCGCCTTCGCCGGACTCGTCCTCGGCGGACTGTTCCTCCCACTCGTCATGCTGGGCCTCCACCAAGCCCTCATCCCGATCCACACCACCTTGATCGAACAGTCCGGCCACACGGTCCTGCTGCCCATCCTCGCCATGGCCGGCGCGGGCCAGGTCGGCGCGGCCATCGCCGTCCACCTGCGGCTCCCCCGCAACGGCTCGCTGCGCGCCACCATCAAGTCCGCGCTGCCCGCCGGCTTCCTGGGCGTCGGCGAACCGCTGATCTACGGCGTCTCCCTGCCGCTGGGCCGCCCCTTCATCACCGCCTGCGCGGGCGGCGCGGCCGGCGGGGCGTTCGTCGGACTCTTCAACCAGCTCGGCGTCGGCGTCGGCTCCACCGCGATCGGCCCGTCGGGCTGGGCCCTGTTCCCGCTGCTCGACGGCAAGGCGGGCATGGGCGCCACCCTCGCCGTCTACGCGGGCGGCCTGGCCGTCGGCTACCTGGCCGGCTTCCTCGCCACGTACTTCTTCGGCTTCACGAAGCGGATGCTGACCGAACTCAACACCGACCCGAACCCGCCCGCCCCGACCTCCGCGACCGGCCCGGAGAAGGAACCCGCCCTGGCCTGAGCGCCCGCCGGGACAGGAACGGCGGTGGGGGGCGGGTACGCACGACGCGTACCCGCCCCCCACCCCCGTCACGTGCCGGGTGCCGGGCGCCGCTGGGCCCGGCGGGGCTCAGAAGTGTTCGACGAGCCGGGCTACGAGGACCACGCACGCGCCGAGCAGCAGGGCGATGACGGCGAGCGCGAGCAGCACCCGCCGACCCCGCCGCAGGCTGCGGACGGCCGACGCGATCCCGAACGCGGCGACCGCGACCCCCAGGACGCCGATCACCGCCGCGATCCAGTACGCCCAGGCGTGCTCCCCGAGGAAGCGCAGCAGCAGGTTGGCGGCCAGGAGAACCACCGTGCCCGGCACGGAGTCACCGTAGGAGACCTCCCGCTCGGGGGCGGCGTGCGCCTCGGCGCCGTCCCGCTCCCGCTCCGACTCCGACTGCGTCACCGGCTCGGACATCCCCCGCCACCTCCCGTACCGACCGATCGTCGATCGCCCGCACCGACCCTACCGGCCCGCCCGGGTCAGAAGCTCGGACAGATGTTCTTGTGCGCCACGTCGAGGATCTTCGCGGCCTTGGCGGCACCGTGGCCCTCGGGGTGGGTGGGGCTGTTCCACCGCCGCTCGGTCTGCTCGACCTGCTTTGCCCGGTT
The DNA here is from genome assembly GCF_040651775.1 of Streptomyces sp. NPDC048383. Classification (NCBI taxonomy): domain Bacteria; kingdom Bacillati; phylum Actinomycetota; class Actinomycetes; order Kitasatosporales; family Streptomycetaceae; genus Streptomyces; species Streptomyces sp. NPDC048383. Next base: position 110,141 of record NZ_JBEZKS010000009.1, on the reverse strand, counting down.
CCCCGGGTGGCTCTTGATGGCGGAGCAGGTGTCGATGCCACGGCTGATCGCCTTGTCCTCCTTGCCGTGGACGATGTCCCGATCGATCGCGTTGAGGCCGTCGAAGTAGGCCTGTCGGGCCGCGCCCTTGGGCGCCGGCGGCAGGCCGACGGCCGCCCGGAGGGCGTCCGGGTCGGGCGTCGCGGACGAGGGCGCCACCGACGGCTTCGCGGTGGACGGTAACGCCGCCGGCTTCGACTCGGCCGGGGTGACCTCGGCGCAGCCGGTGAGCACGAGGAGCCCGGCGGCGGCGACGGTCAGGGTGAGGGGGATGTGGTGGGTGCGCATCGGGCCATCGTGGCGGCCCGGGGAGCCTCGTGCGCCCTCTGTGACGGGTCCGTTACGCGCGAGGCCCCGCGCGGGGCGGGGGTCCACGGGTCCGAGCTCCCCGGAAGCGGCTGGTCAGACTCCGGTGGCCTCCTTCCGGAAGCCGGCCAGGTCGGGCACCCCGTAGCCGAGCTTCGGGCCCCGCTCGACGGCCATCGGCAACAACTGCCCGACGATCTCGGCGCCCCAGCCGTCCGTCCCGTCCTCGGACCACTCCCACAGCTCGTCGATGCCGAGCCCGGTCATCAGCAACCCGTGCCCGGTACGGATCTCCGCGCACAACTCCGCGACCGCGTCCAGCAGCCGCCCGCCCGGCCGTTCGTCGGGGCGTAGAGGTCGAGGCACGGGCCCCAGTTGGAGAAGTCGGTCTCCTCGTCGAAGCGGTTCGTCGCGCCGACCGTCACCACGCGGGCGGCGGAGCGGGCGAGACCTGACAGGCGTCGCGGTTGTCGCAGCCCAGCACGCGGACGCTGACCAGGGTCGCCTAGCGCGCCACCCCGTACGTCGTGCCGCCGACCCTGTCCGCGACGTGCGTGCGCCCGACGTCGGCACGGCCCCGCGAAGTTCACGTGTACGGGGGACCGGTGGGGGCACCTGTACGGGCACCTCTTACTCCCGGACGCCGGCCCGCCCTCCCCGGCTCCCCCCTGCTCTCCCCCGCTCGTCCGCCCTCCCCCGCCCGCTCGGAGACCGCTCAGAGGCCGCCGGTGAACAGCAGCCGGTTCGGGCTGCCGTCGCCGAAGCCGGTCAGGACGTCCTTCGTGGACGCGGCGACGAGGAACTCCGCGACCTCCGCCGGCAGCGCCTCGGGGTGCTCGGCCAGGTAGAGCGCGGCGACGCCGGTGACGTGCGGTGCGGCCATCGACGTACCGTCGTGGGCCACGCTCCCGCCGCCCAGCCGGGCCGAGACGATGTCCGTGCCGGGCGCGTACAGGCTCACGCACGGGCCGGAGTTGGTGAAGGCGGGCTGCTCGTCCCGCTCGTCCGACGCGGCGACCGTCACCACCTTCGCGGCGGAGGCGGGCGAGAACGCGCAGGCGTCCCGGGTGGCGTTGCCGGCGGCGACGACGGGCAGGACGCCCGCGTGGGCCAGCGCGGTCGCCGCGTTGTTGACGGTCTCCGACCGGTCCCCGGCCAGCGAGGCGTTCAGCACGGCCGGCCGGACGGCGTTGCGGGCCACCCAGTCCAACCCGGCGACGATCCCCGAGTACGTGCCGGTGCCGTCGCAGCGCAGGACCCGGACGCTCACCAGGCCCGCTTCCTTCGCCACCCCGTACGTCCGGCCGGCCACCGTGCCCGCGACGTGCGTGCCGTGGCCCTGGCAGTCCTCCCCCTCGCGGCCGTCGTCGACGGCGTCGAAGCCGGACGAGGCCCGGCCGCCGAACTCCTCGTGGCCCCGCTCGATGCCGGTGTCGAGTACGTAGACGGTCACCCCGGCGCCGGTGCCGCGGACGGTGTAGTCGTCGTCCAACGGCAGCCGCTCCTGGTCGATCCGGTCCAGACCCCACGAGCCGGCCGGCGCCCGCGATCCGGGGGCGGCGGAGGGCCGCGGCACGGACCGCACCTCGGCGTCCTCCTCCACCGAGCGCACACCCGGGCTGTCGCGGACCGCCGCCAGCTGGAGCGGGGTCAGCGCCGCCGCGAAACCGTTCAGCGCCGAGGTGTAGAGGAACGACGGCTCCAGGCCCAGGCCCCGGGCCGCCCGCTCCGCGTCCACCCCCTGCTCCAGGGTCACGAGGTACCGGCCGGGCACCGCGTCGGCGGCGGTGAACAGCGGCGCCGGGGTCGGCTCCGGCGCCGCGGCGGAGGCCGTACCGGCCATCACGGGGGTCACGGCGAGGAGCGCGGCGGTGGCCACGCGGGCGAGCAGGCGCATGAAGGGAACTCCCTGACGGGGTCGGAGATCGGCACGGTCGGCCGTCCCCACCGCGACGGGTGCCTCCGCGGGGCCGGCTCCCTCCCATCCGTGCCCCCGCGCGGCCCGCCCGGCCTCCGACCGCCACCCGAAGACCACCCGTACGGCCGCGCCGCCGGCGGGCGGCGGCGCCGAGCCGGGACCGTCGCCGGGGCGGGCATCCGGTCGCGGGGTCGACCCCCCGGGTCCGGCCCGGCGGGGCCGCTACAGGCCCGCGCCGCCCGTGGCGTCGACCACGCGGCCGGTGACCCAGCGGGCCGCGTCCGAGGCGAGGAAGCCGACGACGTCGGCGATGTCCTCCGGCCGGCCCACCCGGCCGAGCGCCGCGAGGGAGGCGGCGTGCGCCTCGGCCTCCGGGTTGCCGCGCAGCCAACCGGCGTTGACGTCGGTGTCGACGATGCCGGGCGCGACGGAGTTGACGGTGATCCCGCGCGGGCCCAGCTCCTTGGCCAGGTTCAGGGTCAGGTTGTCGAGCGCGCCCTTGGTGGCCCCGTAGGCGAGGATCTCCGGCATCGCGAGGCGCGCGGCGCCACTGGAGACGTTGATGACGCGGCCGCCGTCGCGCAGCCGGCCGAGGCCCTCCTGCACGACGAAGAACGGCGCGCGGACGTTCACGGCGAAGACCCGGTCGAAGTCCGCCTCGGTGACCTGCCCGAGGGGAAGCGGCAGTCCGATGCCCGCGTTGTTGACGATGATGTCGACCCCGCCCGGCTCCAGCGCGTCGTACGCCTCCCAGAGAGCGGCCGCGTCCCCGTGGCGCCCGAACTCCGCGCGCAGCGCGCGGGCCCGACCGCCCGCCGCGGTGATCTTCCCGACGGTCTCCCGGGCCGCCGCCCCATCGCTGGCGTACGTCAGCACGACGCTCACGCCGTCCGCCGCGAGCCGCTCGGCGACGGCCCGCCCGATACCCCTGCTGCCACCCGTGACCAGCGCGTTCTTCTCCATGACGGATCCCCCTGAATTCAATAGCGATCACTACAGAATAAACGTAGCACAAGATCCATAACGATCGCTACGGAATCTTTCGCCGGGGCGCGCGCCCCGGCCGGGTCGCAGCCGGGCGAACGGCGGTCAGCTCCCGGCCCGGGCCGCCGCGACGAAGGCTCGGATCAGCTGCGGGGACTTGACCCCGCGCTCGCTCTCGACCCCGCTGGAGACGTCCACGCCCCACGCGCCCGTCGCCGCGAGGGCCTCCGCGACGTTGGCGGGGGTGAGTCCGCCGGCCAGCAGCCACCGCCCCTCGGGCGCCACGAACCCCGCCGAGCCCCAGTTCCAGGGCTTGCCGGAGCCCGGGTCCGGGGCGTCGAGCAGCAACAGGTCCTCCCCCAGCTCCCCGCACCGGCGCACGTGCTCGGCGGTGGCCCGGACCAGCGTCCGGCCGGGGGCGCGCAGGTCCTCGTAGTACTCCGGGCCCTCGTCCCCGTGGAGCTGCACGGCGCGCACCCCGCTCTCCTGCGTGAGCCGGCGCACCTCCGCCACCGACTGCCCCCGGAACACCCCTACGGTGAGCACCCCGTCCGGCACCGCCACCGCGAGCGCCCGCGCCGCGCCGGCGTCGACCGTACGGGGGCTGCCGGGGGCGAAGACGAAGCCGACGGCGTCCGCCCCGGCGGCCACGGCCACCTCGACGTCGCGGGCGGTCTTCAGACCACAGATCTTGACGAAGGGCACGCTGCGTTCGCTCATACCCCGATCCAACCAAACCGCCCCACCCGAAAGCGACCCGTCCCAAGCACCGGGCACGCCGGCCCGTACCCCCGCGTCACGGTCTCCTTCGGCGAGCCGCTCCACGCCCCGCCCCCCTTCGCCCACCCGCTCGACACCACCGGCTCCTGATGCCCCGCGCTCCGGAAACCGTTCGGCGCGGGCCGCCCGGCCGCCCAGAATGGGCCCATGAACGACAACGGGGTGGACGTCACCACAGGCGGCGCGGACGCCGAGCTCGACGCGCGGCTGAGCAAGGAACTGGACGCCTTCAACCAGGCGGCGACGGCGGGGCACGCGCAGTCGGAGTTCACCGTACGGATCACCGACGCGGACGGTGAGCTGGTCGCGGGGCTCTCCGGCTGGAGCTGGGGCGACCGCGCGGGCATCGGCATGACCTGGGTCCGCGAGGACCAACGGGGCTCCGGCCGGGGCGCCGAACTGCTGTTGGCGGCCGAGGAGGAGGCCCGCCGACGGGGCTGCGTGAGCATCCTGGTCTCCTCGTTCACCTTCCAGGCCCCGGCCTTCTACGCCCGCCACGGCTACCGCGAGGTCGCCCGCGTCCCCGGCTTCCCGGCGTCCCACGAGGACGTCTGGCTCCTCAAGCCCCTCACCTGACCCGGTTTCGGAACCCGCAACGCCCCCCGAACGCCCGAGGGCGGCACCCCCGTGGGGTGCCGCCCTCGTTCGAGAACAGCCGATCAGCCAGGGGCCGATCAGAAGTCCATGTCACCGCCCGGCATGCCGCCGCCCGCGGGGGCACCGGCCTTCTCGGGCTTGTCGGCGATGACGGCCTCGGTGGTGAGGAACAGCGCGGCGATCGACGCGGCGTTCTGCAGCGCGGAGCGCGTGACCTTCGCCGGGTCGATGATGCCCTCGGCGATCATGTCGACGTACTCGCCGGTCGCGGCGTTCAGGCCCCAACCGATCTGCAGGTTGCGCACCTTCTCGACGACGACGCCACCCTCGAGACCACCGTTGACGGCGATCTGCTTGAGCGGGGCCTCCAGCGCGAGCTTCACGGCGTTGGCGCCGGTCGCCTCGTCACCGGTGAGCTCCAGCTTCTCGAAGACCGAGGAGGCCTGGAGCAGGGCCACGCCACCGCCGGCGACGATGCCCTCTTCGACGGCCGCCTTCGCGTTGCGAACGGCGTCCTCGATGCGGTGCTTGCGCTCCTTGAGCTCGACCTCGGTCGCGGCACCGGCCTTGATGACGGCCACGCCGCCGGCCAGCTTCGCGAGGCGCTCCTGGAGCTTCTCACGGTCGTAGTCCGAGTCGGAGTTCTCGATCTCGGCGCGGATCTGGTTGACGCGACCCTGAACCTGGTCGCTGTCACCGGCACCGTCGACGATGGTGGTCTCGTCCTTGGTGATGACGACCTTGCGGGCGCGGCCGAGCAGGTCGAGACCGGCGTTCTCCAGCTTGAGGCCGACCTCCTCGGAGATGACCGTGCCGCCCGTGAGGATGGCGATGTCACCGAGCATGGCCTTGCGGCGGTCGCCGAAGCCCGGGGCCTTGACGGCGACGGACTTGAAGGTGCCGCGGATCTTGTTGACGACCAGGGTCGACAGGGCCTCGCCCTCGACGTCCTCGGCGATGATCAGCAGCGGCTTGCCGGACTGCATGACCTTCTCCAGGAGCGGCAGCAGGTCCTTGACCGAGCCGATCTTGGAGTTGACGATCAGGATGTACGGGTCGTCGAGGGACGACTCCATGCGCTCCATGTCGGTGGCGAAGTACGCCGAGATGTAGCCCTTGTCGAAGCGCATGCCCTCGGTGAGCTCAAGCTCCAGGCCGAAGGTCTGCGACTCCTCGACCGTGATGACGCCTTCCTTGCCGACCTTGTCCATCGCCTCGGCGATGAGCTCGCCGATCTGGGTGTCGGCGGCGGAGATGGAGGCCGTCGAAGCGATCTGCTCCTTGGTCTCGACATCCTTGGCCTGCGACAGCAGGGCGGCGGAGACGGCCTCGACGGCCTTCTCGATTCCGCGCTTGAGAGCCATCGGGTTGGCGCCGGCGGCTACGTTGCGCAGACCCTCGCGCACGAGGGCCTGGGCGAGCACGGTGGCGGTGGTCGTACCGTCGCCGGCGACGTCGTCCGTCTTCTTGGCGACTTCCTTGACCAGCTCGGCGCCGATCTTCTCGTACGGGTCCTCGAGCTCGATCTCCTTGGCGATGGAGACACCATCGTTGGTGATCGTGGGGGCGCCCCACTTCTTCTCAAGGACGACGTTGCGACCCTTGGGGCCAAGGGTGACCTTGACGGCGTCGGCGAGCTGGTTCATCCCACGCTCAAGGCCGCGCCGGGCCTCCTCGTTGAACGCAATGATCTTGGCCATCTGAAGTGGTCCTCCCGGACAGGGGTGGATTGCTCCGGACCGCGCCCGCGCCCGCGACGGACGGCCTGCGGATTCGGCGGTTCCTTCCCGCCGGACCCTGCGGGCCTCACCGGCCCGGTCCTCGTCTTAGTAGCACTCTCACCTGGAGAGTGCTAACGCCAATGATTAGCACTCGACCCCCGCGAGTGCAAGCGGCTTCGAGCAATGTCCGCCCCGCGCCGGGGCCGCCGGCGGCTCGGGGGCCGGGCGCCGCAAGGGCCCCGGGGCCGACACGCACGAGGGGCCCGCATCCCCGTGTCCGGGATGTGGGCCCCTCGTGTGTGAGTGCGTCGGTGGTCGATCGCGCTTCGGGACTCAGCCGGCAGCGAGCTTGACCATGTCCGCCTGCGGGCCCTTCTGGCCCTGCGAGATTTCGAACTCGACCCGCTGACCCTCTTCAAGGGTGCGGTACCCGTCCATCTGGATGGCGCTGTAGTGGACGAACACATCCGCGCCACCGTCGACCGCGATGAAGCCGTAGCCCTTCTCCGCGTTGAACCACTTGACGGTGCCCTGAGCCATGCCTAACTCCCCTATTACTGGCCCTTGCGCAGGTCCGCGCTTCGCGAACCCGGGTCAGAACTTGCGCCGGAACGCCTCGACCGGGGCTGAATGTATCCGCACCGCTGCTGTCTGCAACAGGTCAATCCGACGAGAATTCCGGACACGCGAAAACATTGAAATAGAGTGAAAATTTGGCATACTCTCGGGCAACTCGGGCCTGACAATCCACGCCAAAGCCCCATAGCGCGCACTCATGTTGACTCAATGTCAACCCTCCCCGGCCCCGCTCATATGCGGCGGGCAAGAACAGCGGAGGGGACTTCCCCAACTCTACCGCTATCAATCAAGCAGAATTGCCCCCTCCACTTATTGACGGAGAGGGCAATTCGGAAATCGACGGCGGCGCCGGCCGCCCGGGGAGGGCGAGCGGGCGAACGATCAGCCGCCGGCGACGGCCGGGATGATCGAGACGCCGGCGCCGTCGGGCGTCGCCGTCTGCAGCCCGCCCTCGAAGCGCACGTCGTCGTCGTTGACGTAGACGTTCACGAAGCGGCGCAGCTTGCCCTGGTCGTCCAGGACGCGCGCGGCGATGCCCGGGTGGCTCTTCTCCAGGGAGTCGATGACCTCGGCCAGGGTCGCGCCCTCGGCCGGAACCTCGGCGACGCCGCCGGTGTAGGTGCGCAGGATGGTGGGGATGCGGACGTTGACGCTCATGGCGCTACCGCCTTTCCGGGTGTCGTGGGGAGGATCAGGCAAGGCCGGCGGCGCGGAAGGCTTCCAGGCTCGGGCGGATGGTGGCGGTCTGACCGCTGTCGGCGGCCACCGCCTCCAGGGTCTTGAGGCCGTCGCCGGTGTTCAGGATCACGGTGGTCAGCGTCGGGTCGAGCTGCCCGTTCTCGATGAGCTTCTTCGTCACGCCGACGGTGACGCCGCCCGCGGTCTCGGCGAAGATGCCCTCGGTCTGCGCGAGGATCTTGATGGCCTCGACGACCTGGGTGTCGTTGACGTCCTCGACGTATCCGCCGGTGCGCCGCGCGATGTCCAGGACGTACGGGCCGTCGGCCGGGTTGCCGATCGCGAGGGACTTGGCGATGGTGTTCGGCTTCTGCGGGCGGACCACGTCGTGACCGGCCTTGAAGGCGGTGGACACCGGGGAGCAGCCCTCGGCCTGGGCGCCGAAGATCTTGTACGGCTTGTCCTCGACGAGGCCGAGCTTGATCAGCTCCTGCAGACCCTTGTCGATCTTCGTGAGCTGGGAGCCGGACGCGATCGGGATGACGATCTGGTCGGGCAGCCGCCAGCCGAGCTGCTCGCAGATCTCGTACGCCAGGGTCTTGGAGCCCTCGCCGTAGTACGGGCGCAGGTTGACGTTGACGAAGCCCCAGCCCTCGCCCAGCGGGTCGCCGATGAGCTCGGAGCAGAAGCGGTTGACGTCGTCGTAGTTGCCCTCGATGCCGACGAGGTCGCCACCGTAGACACCGGCCATGACGACCTTGCCCTGCTCCAGGTCGTGCGGGATGAACACGCAGGAACGGAAGCCGGCGCGGGCGGCGGCGGCGCCGACGGCGCCGGCCAGGTTGCCGGTGGAGGAGCAGGACAGGGTGGTGAAGCCGAAGGCGCGGGCGGCCTCGACGGCGATGGCCACGACGCGGTCCTTGAAGGAGTGCGTCGGGTTGCCGGAGTCGTCCTTGACGTACAGCTTGCCGGTGACGCCCAGTTCCTTGGCCAGGTTGGCGGCGTCGACCAGCTTGGTGAAGCCGGGGTTCAGGTTCGGCTTGGAGGCCACGTTCGCCGGGACGGGCAGCAGCGGGGCGTAGCGCCAGATGTTGTCGGGGCCGGCCTCGATGGCGGCGCGCAGGGCCTCGGGGTCGCCGAGGGGCAGGTCGTAGGAGACTTCCAGCGGTCCGAAACACTCGACGCAGGCGAAAATGGGACCGAGCTCGAAGCGGGTTCCGCACTCGCGGCAGGAAAGGCCGGTGGCGGGTCCGAGATCAACGGACGCCTGCTCGGCAGAGGTGGCGACGGTCTGTGCAGCCATGATGGCGAGGCCCTTTCTCCTCATCTTCCCCATGGCGCACTTCGCCATGAGACGGAATTGGCACCTTCCCTAGTCGGGGACCTCGCGGGAGTGCGTCGTGGACGCATCGCGAGAACCGACTGGAGGGTTGCCGGGGCTTCAACGGGCCGTATCCCTCTGCCCCTCTGGATGAGCGGTATGGCACCGGACGGCGCGCTCCATGGCGTGTCCGGGCGTTTGTGCGCGGGACCCCCGGCATGCGGTGGGCCATCGCGTTGTTCAAGACTGTAACCGAAGGTCCGGGTGGTTGAGACAGCCGTCCGAACCGCGAGATGGATCACTTTTCGGTCCAAACCACCGACGCAGCAGGGAGTCCCGAGAGTGCTGGAAGAGGTGGAGCGCTGGCTGGCCGCCCGCTCCTGGTCCGCCGCCGACCGACCGCTCGACCAGCTCCTCGACCGGAAACGGGCGACGGGCACGACGGTCAGCGTGGTGCTGCCCGCCCTCGACGAGGAGGCCACCGTCGGGCGGATCGTCGAGGTGATCCGGCGCGATCTGATCGACGGCCCGGCCATCGCGCTCGTCGACGAACTCGTGGTGATCGACTCGGGTTCCTCGGACGGGACGGCGAAGGTCGCCGCCGCCGCCGGCGCCCGGGTCGTGCACCGTGACGAGCTCCTCCCCCGCATTCCGGCGCTGCCCGGCAAGGGCGAGGTGCTGTGGCGCTCGCTGCTGGCGACGACCGGCGAGGTCGTCTGCTTCGTCGACGCCGACCTGCGGGACTTCGACTCCGCGTTCGTGTCCGGGATCGTGGGTCCGCTGCTGACCGATCCGCAGGTGCAGTTCGTCAAGGCGATGTACGACCGCCCACTGGGCGACGCCCCCGGTCAGGGCGGCCGGGTCACCGAGCTGGTCGCCCGGCCGCTGCTGAACCTGCACTGGCCGCAGCTGGCCGGCTTCGTGCAGCCGCTGGGCGGCGAGTACGCCGTACGCCGCTCGCTGCTGGAGCGGCTGCCGTTCCCCGTCGGGTACGGGGTCGAGCTGGGCCTGCTCGTGGACGCGCTGCACACCGTCGGACTGGACGCGCTGGCCCAGGTCGACGTGGGCGTCCGGCTGCACCGCCACCAGGACGGGCAGGCGCTCGGTCGGATGGCCGCGGCGATCTACCGCACGGCGCAGCTGCGGCTCTCGCGCGGGCACCTCGTACGGCCGGAGCTGACGCAGTTCGAGCGGGGGCCGGCCGGTTTCGTGCCGCGCACGCACCCGGTGGACACCGAGGAGCGGCCGCCGATGGCGGGCATCGAGGAGTACGCGGGCCGTCGCGTGGCGTAATCCTCCGCGGGCCCTCGGCGTACGGGCGTTTGACCGGGGGCGGGCCTGGCTAGGTTGGCCGCATGGCTTCTCAGGTACTCGTCGCCGCGAACCGCGGCCCGCTCTCGTACACCCTCGATCAGGACGGCACCCTCAGTGCCCGGCGCGGTGGGGGCGGTCTCGTCTCCGGTCTCTCCGCGGCCCTCGCCCGGCAGCCGGAGGCCGTGTGGATCTGCGCGGCCCTGTCCGACGCCGACCGGGAGGCGGTGCGCCGGGGCGTCGCCGAGCCGGGCGTGCGGATGCTCGACATCGACCCCGCGGTGTACGACGACGCGTACAACGGCATCGCCAACTCGGTGCTCTGGTTCACCCACCACCACCTGTACGACGTCCCCCGCGAGCCGGTCTTCGACGCGGCCTTCCGGCGGCAGTGGGCCTCGTACACCGCCTACAACCGGGCGTTCGCCGAGGCGCTGGCGCAGGAGGCCGCGCCGGGCGCCCGCGTGCTGGTGCAGGACTACCACCTGGCGCTGGTACCCGGTCAGCTGCGCGAGCTGCGACCGGACCTGCGGATCGGGCACTTCACCCACACGCCGTGGGCGTCGTCCGAGTACCTGCGCATGCTCCCCGACGACATCCGCTCGGAGCTGGTGTGGGGCATGCTCGGCGCGGACGTGGTCGGTTTCCACACCTGGGCGTGGGCCGACGGCTTCATGGCAGGCGCCCACCTGGACGACGAGCGGGGCACCGCCCGACCGATGTCCCCGGCGGGCGTCGAGCCGTCCGGGGCGCGCTGGGTGGACAAGAGCCCGTCGGGGCCGGTGCGCCACCGGCGCACGGACGTAGCGGTTTTCGCGCTGGGCGTGGACGGGGACGACCTGCGGGCCCTGGCCCACCGGCCGGAGGTCGACGACAAGCTGGCGGCGCTGCGGACCGAGGTCGCGGGCCGCAAGGCGATCGTCCGGGTGGACCGCACCGAGCTGTCGAAGAACATCCTGCGCGGGCTGCTCGCCTACCGGGAGCTGCTCACCACGCACCCCGAGTGGCGGGGCGAGGTGGTGCACCTGGCCTCCGCGTACCCGTCCCGGCAGGACCTGGCGGCGTACCGGTCGTACACGCAGGCGGTGCGGGACCTGGCGGCGGAGATCAACACCGAGTTCGGTACCGAGGACTGGCAGCCGGTGCTGGTGTCCGTCGAGGACGACTTCGCGCGGTCGCTGGCCGCCTACCGGCTGGCGGACGTGGCGCTGGTCAACCCGGTGCGCGACGGCATGAACCTGGTGGCCAAGGAGATCCCGGTGGTGTCGGAGGCGGGCGTCGCGCTGGTCCTGTCCACGGGGGCCGGGGCGTACGAGGAGCTGCGGGAGGACGCCTTGGTGGTCAGCCCGTACGACGTGACGCGGACGGCCGAGGCCCTGCACGCGGCGCTGTCCATGCCGGCTGCGGAGCGGGCGGAGCGTACGAAGCGGCTGGCGGCGGCGGCCACGGCACTGCCCCCGGCGGCCTGGTTCACGGCCCAGCTGGACCGCTTGGAGCCCGGGGCCTGACCCGGAGCGCGCCGTACCGGGGCGGATCCCGGTACGGCGCGGGCGCCGGTCAGGCGCGCAGGGCCTCGGCGAGCGCGGCGAGGAAGGCGGTGACGGCGGCCGGTCCCGGCAGGACCAGGTCGGCGCGGGCGGCCAGCTCGGGCACCTCCGCCGAGCCGCTGCACACCAGCAGTCCGGGCAGTCCGTCGGCTCGGCGCTTCTCGACGGCGGAGAAGGCGGCGAGGTCGCCCAGGTCGTCGCCCGCGTACAGGACGGCCTCGGCGTCGCGTTCGGCGAGGAACTCCGTCAGGGCGACGCCCTTGTCCATGCCGGGCGGTCGCAGTTCCAGGACGGCCCGGCCGGGCTCGACCATGAGCCCGTGCCGCGCGGCCAGCTCGGCGAGCGGCTCCCGCAGGGCGGCGAAGGCCTGTTCGGGGTCGGCGGCGCGGCGGGTGTGGACGGCCAGCGCGCGGCCCTTCTCCTCGATCCAGGTGCCGCGCCAGGCACCGATGGAGTCGAGGAAGCCGGGCAGCTCGGCCCGTACGGCCGCGACGCCCGGGTGATCGGCGGGGGCGTGGACGATGCCGGTGACGGCGTCCCAGCGCTCGGCGCCGTAGTGGCCGAGGACCACCATGTGTTCCAGTCCCGGGACCCCGGCGAACCCGCCGTACCGTACGGCGACCCCGGCGGGGCGGCCGGTGACGACGGCGACGGCGGCGACCTCGGGCGCGAGCGCGGCGAGCGCCGGGACGGCGTCGGCGTGGGCGCGGGCCTGGTCGGGGTCGGGAACGATGTCGGCGAGGGTGCCGTCGAAGTCGAGGGCGACGACGGCCCTGCGGGGTGCGCGGAGGAGGGCTTGGAGGCCCTCGCGTCCGGCGGCGGTGACGGGCTCGGGCATCGGCAGGTCGTGCGGGCGGCTCCCCATACCGATGACCCTACCGGCGTAATCCGCCCTCCGCCCAGACCACCTCCGGACCGGGACCGCCGCCCGACCCGAACCGTCGGGCGCGCGGCCCCGGCGGATGACCATCGGATCGCGGGCGGATCATCGTCGGGCGCGCTGGGCCTCGCGGACGCGGCGGAGCCGGTTGACGGTGCCCGGGGCGTGCTCCAGGGCGCGCGGGTCGTCCATGAGGGCGTTGAGCAGCTGGTAGTAGCGCACGGGGGTCAGCCCGAGGGCCTCGCGTATCGCCCGCTCCTTGGCGCCCGGCCCCGGCCAGCTGCGCCCCTCGTAGGCGAGTACGGCGGCCTCGGTGTCGGTCAGCCGGGTCGCCGGCCGCCGCTCCGCCTGCCCGTCGTCCGTCATACGGCCAGATTAACGGCGGCCACCGACACCCGCGGCGTGGCGAGTGTCGGTGGCGCCGCGGGGCCGCGGGTCGGTGGCCGGCGTGGTGCCCGGGGCGGCGGGGTCAGCGGTCGCCGTCGGCCTTGCTCGCGGACGTCGCGATGTCCTCCAGGACCTTCGCGGGCTGTCCGCCGGGCTGCACGACCTTGCCGATGTTCTCCTTCACGTCCTCGCTGACCCCGGCCCAGGACTTCTTGCCGACGGGGTAGAGCTTGGCGTTGGGCAGGGCCGTCAGGAAGGTCTTCAGCTGGGCGGCGGAGCCGCCGGTGCTCGCCTCCATGGCCCGGTAACCGCTGGTGGTGACGGGCAGCAGGTCGTACTGGTTGGTGAAGGTCGTCACGTTCTTCGCCGAGTACAGGTGGTCCAGGAACTTCCCGGACTCCTTCTTGTGGCCGTTCTTGAAGGCCATGACCCAGTCGGCGACGCCCATCGTGGAGTGGTCGGTGCCGTCGACGGTCGGCATCTGCACCATGCCGAACTTCACGCCCTTGCCCGTGGCCTGCTTGAGCAGGGTGGGGTGGCCGTTGAGCATGCCGACCTCGCCCCGGTTGAAGGCGTCGAAGGCGGCCTGGCGGTCGAGCTTGCCCGGTTCGACGGAGCCGGTCAGGCCCTGGCCGACCATCTTGTCGCGGAGGAACTCGAAGGCCTTGACGTTCTCCGGGGAGTCGATCTGGTAGCCCTCCTCGTTGTCGGTGTAGCCACCGCCGCCGGAGAGCATCCACATCATCGACTCGGCCTGGGCCTCCTCGCGGCCGAGCGGCACGGCCAGCGGGGTGGGGACGTTCGCGGCCTTGAGCTTCTTGGCCGCGGCCTCCAGGTCGGCCCAGCTCTTGGGCTGCCAGGGGGTCGCGCCGTCCTTGGGGATGACGCCGGCGTCGCCGAGGAGCTTGGTGTTGTAGAAGAGCAGCCGGGTGCTGGCCACGAACGGCATGCCGTACTGGACCCGCTTGACCTTGCCGGCGTCGGCGAGGGGGGCCAGGAAGTCGGCCTCGGTCTTCACCGAGAGCAGTTCGTCGACGGTGTAGAGCTTGTCCGCCTCCGCGTAGTCGGCGTAGGCGCCGATCTGCGCGATGTCGGGGGCCTTGCCCGCCTTGACCATCTCGGCGACCTTCGCGTCGACCTCCGACCAGGAGTAGACGCTGACCTCGACCCGGACGTTCGGGTTGTCCTTCTCGAAGGCCGCGGCGAGGTCCTTCCAGTAGCCCGTCGAGGAGTTCTGCGGATTGTCGCCGTAGTCGGCCGCCACGACCCGCAGGGTCACCTCGTTGTCCCCGGTGAGGCTTTCCAGGCTGCCGCAGCCGGTCAGCGTCACGGCGGTCAGGCACAGCACGGCGCCGGACGCGGCCAGGCTCAGGTAACGGCCCTTCACGGTTCTCGATCCACCCCTTGTCGTACGTACGATTCGACGTAAGGTCTACACCACTTTGGCGGCTCCCTCACACCCCCCGCGCACGCGGCGCCCGGACTGTGTCCGGACCGTAGCCGGACCAAGCTCCCGAATTTGTATGGCCACTCAACAATCCCACCCAATGGACTAGACCTTTGCCCGCCGAGCACGCGAGACTGTCACCTGTGAAACCCGTGAAACACGTCATCGCCCTCGATGTGGGCGGCACCGGGATGAAAGCCGCCCTCATCGCCGAGGACGGCACCCTGCTGCACGAGGCGCGCCGCGCCACCGACCGCGAGCGGGGCCCCGAGGCCGTCGTCGAGACGATCCTGGACTTCGCGTCCGAGCTGCTGGTGCTGGGCCGGGAACGGTTCGGCGCCGCCGCCTCGGCCGCCGGCGTCGCCGTCCCCGGGATCGTCGACGCCGACCGGGGAATCGCCGTGTACGCGGCGAACCTGGGCTGGCGCGACGTACCGATGCGCGAGCTCCTCGGCAGACGGCTCGGCGGCATCCCGGTGGCCCTGGGCCACGACGTGCGCACGGGCGGCCTCGCCGAGGGGCGCATCGGCGCGGGCCACGGCGCCGACCGCTTCCTGTTCGTCCCCCTCGGCACCGGCATCGCCGGGGCCATCGGCATCGCCGGGGTCATCGAGGCCGGCGCACACGGCTACGCGGGCGAGATCGGTCACATCGTGGTGCGGCCCGGCGGACCCGCCTGCGGCTGCGGCCAGCACGGCTGCCTGGAGACCCTGGCCTCCGCCGCCGCCGTCAGCCGCGCCTGGGCGGCCGCGTCCGGCGACCCCGAGGCGGACGCCGCGGACTGCGCGAAGGCCGTCCAGTCCGGTGACGCGCGCGCCCGCGAGGTCTGGCTGTCCGCGATCGGCGCCCTCGCCGACGGGCTCGTCACCGCGATCACCCTGCTCGACCCGCGCACGCTGATCATCGGTGGCGGGCTGGCGGAGGCGGGAGAAACCTTGTTCACACCGCTTCGGACGGCCGTCGAGGAACGCGTGACGTTCCAGCGGCTGCCCGAGATCGTTCCGGCGGCCCTCGGGGACACCGCCGGATGCCTGGGCGCAGGGCTGCTCGCCTGGGACCTACTCGCCACGGAGGTACCTGCCTGATGTCCGGAAGCGCACACAGCACCGTTCTCTCCGGCGCCAGGGTGGTGCTGCCGACCGGCACCGTGGCGGGCGGCCGGGTCATCGTCTCCGGAGACCGCATCGCGGGCAGCGCCGACGAGGGCGCGCGGCACGTCGACCTGTCCGGGCACTGGCTCGTCCCCGGCTTCGTGGACATGCACAACCACGGCGGCGGCGGCGCCTCCTTCACCTCCGGGACCGCCGAGGACGTCCTCAAGGGCGTCCGCACCCACCGCGAGCACGGCACGACGACCCTCGTCGCGTCCACGGTCACCGGCGACCTCACCGAACTGGCCCGGCGAGCCGGACTGCTGGCCGAGCTCACCCAACAGGGCGAGATCGCGGGCATCCACTTCGAGGGGCCGTTCATCAACCCCTGCCGCAAGGGCGCGCACAAGGAGGAACTCCTGCGCGACCCCGACCCGGCCGAGGTCCGCAAGCTGATCGACGCCGCGCACGGCGCGGCCCGCATGTTCACCCTGGCGACCGAGCTGCCGGGCGGGCTGGACTCCGTACGGCTGCTGGCCGAGCACGGGGTCATCGCCGCGATCGGCCACACGGACTCCACGTACGACCAGACCCGGCAGGCGATCGACGCGGGCGCCACCGTCGCCACCCACCTGTACAACGCGATGCCGGGGCTGGAGCACCGCGCCCCGGGCCCCATCGCGGCGCTGCTGGAGGACGAGCGGGTCACCGTCGAGTTGATCAACGACGGGACCCACCTGCACCCGGCGATGCTGGAGCTGGCCTTCCACCACGCGGGCGCCCACCGCGTCGCGCTGATCACCGACGCCATGGACGCGGCCGGCTTCGGCGACGGCACCTACCACCTCGGTCCGCTGGAGGTCGAGGTCAAGGACGGTGTCGCCCGGCTCGTGGAGGGCGGCTCCATCGCCGGCTCCACCCTCACCCTGGACACCGCGTTCAAGCGGTCGGTGACGTTGGACCGGCTCCCAGTCGAATCCGTCGTCCAGGCGATCTCCGCCAACCCGGCCAAGCTGCTCGGCCTGTACGACCGGGTCGGCTCGCTGGACCCGGGCAAGTACGCCGACCTCGTCGTCCTGGACGCCGAGTTCGACGTCAAGGGCGTCATGCGGCGCGGCGAATGGATCGTCAACCCGCTCGGCTGAACGGGGCGTTGCGGGCGGGGGGCTGCCGCGCCCCGTTCGGGTGGGGGCGGTGCGGGCCCGGAGCCCGGGGGACTGGGCCGACCGGCCTCCGTTTGGCATGATCCCGGCACACACCGAAACCGGGACCGGTCATGATCCTCACCGTGACGCTCAACACCGCGCTCGACATCACCCACCGGGTGCCGAGGCTGCGTCCGCACGCCTCCCACCGGGTCACCGCCGTCGCCGAACGCCCCGGCGGCAAGGGCCTGAACGTGGCCCGGGTGCTCGCCGCCCTCGGCCACGAGGTCACGGCGACGGGCTTCGCGGGCGGCCCGACCGGCGAGGTCGTCCGCACGCTGCTGGCCGCCTCGCCCGGGGTGGTCGACGCCCTGCTCCCCTGCGCGGGCACCACCCGCCGCACCCTGGCCGTCGTCGACGAGGCCACCGGTGACACCACCCAGTTCAACGAACCCGGACCGCAGATCACCGCCGTCGAGTGGGCGGCGTTCCAGGCGCACTACGCCGAACTCGTCGCCGGGGCGCGGGCGGTGGCCCTGTGCGGCAGCCTGCCGCCGGGCGTGCCGGTGGGCGCGTACGCCGCCCTCGTACGGGCGGCCCGCGCGGCCGGCGTCCCCGTACTCCTGGGCACCAGCGGTGAGGCGCTGCGCCGGGGGGTCGCCGCCCGGCCGGAGATGATCAAGCCGAACGCCGCCGAGCTCGCCGAGCTGACGGGCTCCCACGACGCGCTCCCCGCCACCCGCGACGCCCGCCGCCGGGGCGCCCACGCGGTGGTCACCTCGCTCGGCCCGGCGGGCCTCCTCGCCGCCACCGCGCACGGCACCTGGCGGGCCGCCCCGCCCCGCGCCCTGAGCGGCAACCCGACCGGCGCGGGCGACTCCGCGGTGGCCGGCCTGCTGTCCGCCCTCACCGAGGGCCTCGACTGGCCGGCCCGCCTCACCCGCGCGGTGGCCCTCTCGGCCGCCACGGTCCACGCCCGGACGGCGGGCGAGTTCGACCCGGCGTCGTACGCGTCCCTCACCGGATCCGTCACCGTGACCGCCGTCTAGCGCTGTGGCCGGGACGACTCGACCCCCGCACCGCGGACGGGTGTGGGGGTCGGTGCGGGGCAGGGCCGGCGGCGGGGCAGGGTCGGATCAGCCCTGTTCGAGCCAGAGCTGGTCGATGTTGATCTCGCAGAGGTTTCCCTGCTCGCAGGAGACCTTGATCGTGTTGGTGCCCTTCTTCAGCTGCACCAGCGAGTACGTGTGCGTCCAGCCCTTGTCCCACTCGCCCGGCTTGGCGAGGGAGTAGTTCTTCATGTTGATCGGACGGGACTGGGCGTCGCCGTTCACGGTCAGCGTGCTGTTCGCGTCCTTGCCGGGCACCCCATAGGTGATCTTCACCTTGTACTGGCCGTTCTTGGGCACGTCCAGGGTCCAGGTGACGGCCGCGCCGACCTGGTTGAAGTTGCCGACGTACTGGCCGTCCGCGCTCTTCGCCCCCGGCACCGCCTTCATCAGGGTCGCACCGCCCGTCAGGGCCATGCCCGACCCCGAGGCGTCCGCCTTCGGCAGCGGGGTCGGCGACGGCGCCGGGGAGCCGCTCGGCTTCGGGGCGTCGGAGTTGTTCGGCGGGGCCGCCGACTGGGCCGGGCCCGGGTCCGCCTGGTTCTTCTTGTCGTCGTCCTTGCCGAAGGCCAGCGCCGCGCCGATGCCGATGGCCACCGCCGCGACGACCGCGACCGCCGCGATGAGCAGGCCCTTGCGGCTGGAGCCGCCGCCGTTGCCGCGGCCGGCGCCGCCGCCCTGCGGCTGGATCGTCCGGGTCCGGTCCTGCGGCGACGGCTGCTGCGGAACGCCGTAACCGCCGGCCTGCAGCGCCTCCGGCGCCTGGTACTGGGCCTGGTAGGGCTGCTGCTGGGCGGGCACGGGGCCGCGCTGGCCGCCGTACGTCCGCTCACCGACCGTGCGCACCTGGTTGTACGAGGTACGGGGGACGCCGGGCTGCACGCCGGGCTGACCGCCGACCGCGGGACCGGGGTAGCCGTACCCACCACCCGAACCGGGCGGGGTGGCTCCGGCGGCCTGGCCGTCCGCGTAGAGGTAGCCGAACGGATCGTCGTCCTCGGGCTGGTTCGCCCCACCGTGCGGGCCGTTGTTCGCGGGCGTCGTCATCGCAGGTCACTCCTTTCGACCCACGGGAGCCTACCCCGAACACGTGCGCCCAGGAGCGGCCGATCCACTCAGCCGGCCCTGCGGTGGGCCTTGGAACGGGACCGCTTCTCGATGTACATCCGCTGGTCGGCGGAGCGCAACACCTCGTCCGCGGACATCCCGCAGCCGGCCCAGCCGATCCCGAAACTCGCCCCCACGCGCACCGCCCGCCCGTCCACCCGGATCGGCGGGATGATCGCGTTGCGCAGTCGAACGGCGAGGTCGGCGGCGTCGGCGGCGCCCAGTCCGTCCGCGAGGACGACGAATTCGTCACCACCGAGCCGGGCCACCGTGTCCCCGTCCCGGACCCCGGTCGTCAGCCTCCGCGCCACCTCGATCAGGACGGCGTCCCCGGTGTGGTGCCCGAAGCGGTCGTTGATCGACTTGAAGCCGTCGAGGTCGCAGAAGAGCACCGCGAGCCCCTTCGTCCCGTCGTCGACGTCCGTGGCGGGGGCGACGGTGTGCACGTGGTGGTCGTACGGGCCCTCCGGGCGCCCACCCGTCGCGCCGGGGAAGTCCGGGAACTCGGGGTAGTCGACGCGGCCGGCCCCGGGGTAGCCGTGGGGGGCCTCCGGCTGAAAGCCGTGCTCGACGGCACCACCCGCCCCGGGCCTCGACTCGTAGGCCGCGTCGAGCGCCTCCACGGCCGTGGCCAGCACCGACTGCGGCCGCCGGCACAGCCGGGCGCCGAGCCGCGAGCGCAGCTCGGCGCTGTTGGGCAGGCCGGTCAGGGAGTCGTGGCTGGCCCGGTGCGCGAGCTGGAGCTCGTGCCGCTTGCGCTCCTCGATGTCCTCGACGTGGGTGAGGAGGAAGCGGGGCCCGTCGGCGGCGTCCGCGACGACGGAGTTGCGCAGCGAGACCCAGACGTACGTGCCGTCGCGCCGGCCGAGGCGCAGCTCCGCGCGGCCGCCCTCGGCCGAGGTGCGCAGCAGGGTCCCGATGTCCTCGGGGTGGACGAGGTCGGAGAAGGAGTAGCGGCGCAGGACGGAGGCGGGCCGACCGAGCAGGCGACAGAGCGCGTCGTTGGTGCGGAGCAGCCGGCCGTGCTGGTCGCCGCCCATTTCGGCGATGGCCATGCCGCTGGGCGCGTACTCGAAGGCCTGGCGGAAGGATTCCTCACTGGCGCGCAGGGCCTGCTGTTCCCGTTCGAGCCGGACGAGGGCCCGCTGCATGTTCGCGCGGAGCCTCGCGTTGCTGATCGCGATGGCCGCTTGGAAGGCGTACATCTGGAGCGCTTCGCGGCCCCACGCGCCGGGTCGGCGCCCGTTGCGGGGTCTGTCCACCGAGATGACGCCGAGCAGTTCCCCGCCGGTCGCGTACATGGGGGCGTAGAGCCGGTCCTCGGGATGCCATTCGTCCTCGAACCGCGGGTCGGGGCCGTCGGTGTGCCACTGGGGGACGTCGTCCTCCAGCAGGACCCAGCCCTCGGTGTGCGGGATGAAGCGCAGGCCGTCCCAGTCCTCGCCCATGGTCAGGCGCCGGTCCCAGGACGGGCGGGAGCCGACGCGACCGGTGATCAGGGCTTCCGCGGCGGGGTCCCCGGCGAAGGCGGCGACGACCAGGTCCCCGTCAGGTCGAACGAGGTTGACACAGGCGAGCTCGTAGCCGAGGCCGACGACGATGCCGTCCACGACGGTCTGCAGGGTGTCCGCCAGGCTCCGGGCCGTGTTGAGCTCGGCCACCACCTGGTGCAGCTGCCGCAGGGTCGCAAGACGGACGTACGGCTCCGACTCGGTCTCCATTGCTCGCTCTCCCCGAGACCTCGACAGCAACTCCAGGTTTGTCATCGGCGTTTCGTTGCGGTGTCCCGTCCACTGAATCACAGTGAGCTGTGCGGCAGGTACACAGGGTCAACAAATCTTGCTCTCTGTGACTCAAGTCACATGAGATGAACAACAGACCGGAAGAAGGCCCCTGTTGGGTGGGAGCGCTCCCCGCCCTTCCCCGGAGCAAACGATACGTCGGGGCCTAGGCCCCGGGGCGGGGACGCGGCTCGGACCAGCGCCCGATGTGCGCCGTACGGTCGCCGCACTAGCGTTCCCCACGTGCCGAAGACGAGCCCGAGCCCGACCCCCGTACCCCTGACCGCGCCGGAAGGCGGCACCCCCCATCCTGAGGGGGTGAGCAACGACGAGTTCCGGGCGGCCATGTCCCGGCTGGCGGCGGGCGTGTGCCTGATCACCGCACACGAACCGGCCCTGACCGCCGACGGACCGCGCGGGGAGGACGTCGGCATGACGGCCACGGCCTTCATGTCGGTGTCCCTGGACCCGCCGCTGGTCCTGGTGAGCCTGCGCGAAGGCTCCAGGATGGACGACCTGCTGGCGGAGCAGCCGCTGTGGGCGGTGTCCGTCCTCGCCGACTCCCAGCTCCGGATCGCGAGCCGGTTCGCCATGAAGGGCCGGATCAGCGACCGGCTGCTGTTCGAGGGCGTGCCGTGGGAGCGGGGCGCCGTCTCCGGATCGCCGTTGCTGACGGGCGCGCTCGCCACGCTGGAGTGCCGTACGGAGTCCCGGGTCGAGGCGGGCGACCACACCCTGGTCATCGGCCGCGTCCTGACCGCCGCCCTGCCGGCGCCGGACGCACCGCCCCTGACGTACTTCCGGGGCCGCTACCGGCACCTCGCGCCGTAGCGGGCGTGAGGGCACGCGCGTCCGGAAGGGCTCGCGCGTCCGAAGGGGTCGCGCGTCCGAAAGGGCTCACGCGTCCGAAGGGGCACGCGCGTCCGAAGGGGCTCGCGCTCCTACCAGTCGCGGCCGGTGCGGCCGCGCTTCGTCTCGCCGCGGGCCTTCTTCTCCCGCAGGCGCCGCTCGTTGATGCCGCGCGGGATCCTCGTCGCCCGGCGGGCCTTCGGCGGCGGGGCCGTGGCCTCCGCCAGCAGCGCGGCCAGCCGGACCAGCGCCATCTCCCGGTTGCGCAGCTGGGAGCGGTGCTCGGAGGCCCGTACGGTCACCACGCCGTCGACGAGGCGGGACGCGAGCCGCTCCAGCGCCCGTTCCTTCCACACGTCCGGCAGGGCCTTGGTGGCGGCCACGTCGAACAACAGCTCCACCCGGGAGTCCGAGGTGTTCACGTGCTGCCCGCCCGGCCCGGAGGAACGCGAGAACCGCCAGGCGAGCTCCGACTCGGGGAGCACGACAGAACCGCGGATGACATAGGGACCAGGCATGCCCCCCATGATCCGTGCCCGCGGCCGGTCCGTCACTCATATTTCACGGAGGAAGACGCGCGGGAACCCCGCGGGTACCCGGGCGCGTTAGAGGAGTCAGCGGTACTTTGACCGCCTGTACGTGCGTGCTGGATGAGGAAAGGGACAATCCCATGGCTGTCAGCCTGTCCAAGGGCGGCAACGTCTCGCTCTCGAAGGAGGCCCCCGGCCTCGCTGCCGTCACGGTCGGCCTCGGCTGGGACACCCGCACCACCACCGGTGTGGACTTCGACCTCGATGCCTCGGCCATCGCGGTGAACGCGACGGGCAAGGTCGTCTCCGACGGTCACTTCGTCTTCTTCAACAACAAGTCCACCCCGGACCAGACCATCGTCCACACCGGCGACAACCGCACCGGCGAGGGCGCGGGCGACGACGAGGCCATCAACGTCAACCTCGCGGGCCTCCCCGCCGACGTCGACAAGATCGTCTTCCCGGTGTCCATCTACGACGCCGAGTCCCGCAGCCAGAACTTCGGCCAGGTCCGCAACGCGTACATCCGCGTCGTGAACCAGGCCGGCGGCACCGAGATCGCGCGCTACGACCTCTCCGAGGACGCGGCCACCGAGACCGCCATGGTCTTCGGCGAGCTCTACCGCAGCGGCGCCGAGTGGAAGTTCCGCGCGGTGGGCCAGGGCTACGCCTCGGGCCTCACCGGCATCGCCCAGGACTTCGGCGTCAACGTCTGACGGTCGGCGTCCGCCGGTCCGGAGTCCGTTCGCAGGTCGTGATCCGACTCCGGTCCACGGCATAGCCGCTGGTGAAGCTCCCGCCCCGTCGTACGGCGGGGCGGGAGCTTCGCTACCGTTCCCCAGGTGATCCTCCAACCGCTCGTCCCCGTGGACGGCGCCCTGCCCGGGCCGGTCCTCACCGAAATCGCCACGCTCTACGCGACGAACCACGCGTTCTTCGAAATCAGCGGCGACTTTCCCGATCCCGCCCGCATCACCGTCGAACAGGTCGCGGCCTCCCTCGCCGACGAACTCGCCCACGACGGCGCCGAAGTGCTGCTGGCCCGCTCCGCCGGCCGCCTCGTCGGCCTGGCCGTGACCCTCGACCGGCACCCCGATCCGGCGTCCGAGGACCCGGACCCGTGGATCGGCCTGCTGCTCATCGACTCCACCGCGCACCGCGAGGGCTACGGCCGCTCCGTCGCCGGCGCCGTCGAGGACCGCTTCCGTGCCGCGGGACGGACCGGCGTACGACTCGCCGTACTCGAAGCCAACGCCAACGCGCTCGCCTTCTGGCAGGCCCAGGGCTACACGGCCCTGCGCCAGGCCAAGGACCGCGAACTGGGCCGTCCCTGCACGGTGATGCGCAAGGCGCTGACACCGGAGGCGGGGGTGGACGCGGGGGCGTGACCGGGCGGGTGACCGGGCGGGTGACCGGGGCGTGAACCGGGGCTGACAGGGGCGCGCCCCGGGTGCCCCGCGTGTCACGGGGCCTTCGGGCGGTCCTCCCCGTACAGCCACACGTCCCAGACCTTCTTCAGGTCGTGGCCCGTGTGCCGCTGCGCGTACGCCGTGAAGTCCGCGGTGCTCGCGTTCCCGTGCCGGTGGTCGGTGGCCCAACCGCGCAGCAGGGCGAAGAACTTCTCGTCGCCGACCTCCTGCCGGATCCGGTGCAGCACCATCGCGCCCCGCACGTACACCGGGTCACCCGAGATGTGCTCCGGTCCGGGCGGGGCCGCCGGCGGGAAGGCGTCCCACTCCGAGTCGGCGGCCTGGTCCACGGTCGTGTCACCGTCGACGATGGCCTCGAAGCGGCGCTGCGCCGTCGGACCGTCGTGCTCCTCGGCCCACAGCCACTCGGCGTACGTGGCGAAGCCCTCGTTCAGCCACATGTCCTTCCAGGACTTCGGCGACACCGAGTTGCCGAACCACTGGTGGGCCAGTTCGTGGAGGATGAGGTTCTCGTCGGGGGCGCCGGGATAGACGGGCTTGGTCTGCGTCTCCAGCGCGTACCCGAGGGTCCCGCCCGGCAGCACGATCGTGCCGACCGTGTCGAAGGGGTACGGGCCGAACTTGGCGCTGCCCCACTCCACGATCTCCGGCAGCCGCTCCAGCGCGGGCGCGCTCTTCGCCGATTCGGCGGGCGTCACCGCGTTGTAGAGGGGGATGCCGGAAGGGGTCCGGCCGGTCGTCACGTCGAACTTCCCGATGGCGGCGGTCGCCAGATAGCTCGCCATCGGCTCGGCGCTGTGCCAGGCGAACTCCGTCCGCCCGTCGGCGACGTCCGTACGCGATCGCAACGCCCCGTTGGAGACCGCCTCGTACCCCTTGGGGACGGTCAACTTGATGTCGTACGTCGCCTTGTCGGAGGGGTGGTGGTTCCCCGGGAACCAGCCCATCGACCCGACGGGCTCCCCGACGCCGACCGCTCCGTCGGCCGTCGCGATCCAGCCCTCCTCGGAGCCGTCGGGGTCGACCACGGGCTTGGGCCGGCCGGAGTAGTCGATCTCCGTACGGAAGACCTCGCCCTTCTTGAGGTCCTTCGCGGGCCGCACCGTCAGCTCGGTGCCGCTCCGGTTGTGGCGGGCGCCGGCGCCCTGCACCTCCACGCCCTCGACCTTGAGGCCGCTGAGGTCGAGGTTGAAGGAGCTGAGCCCCTGCTCGGCGCGGGCGGTGATGACGGCCGTGCCGTGCAGTCGCCCGTCGGCGGGGTCGTAGGCGAGGTCCAGGTCGTAGTGCTCGACCTGGTAGCCGCCGTTGCCGGCGCGCGGGAAGTACGGATCGCGGACCCCGGACGCGCCGGGCCGCCCCTGCACCGGGGAGCCCGTACACCCCGTGGCCAGGACGGCGACGGAGAGGACGGCCGAGACGGTGGGGGCGGCGAGGCGGGTGAGCCTGGTGGTGCGCCTGGTGCGCCGGATGATCCGGGGATGTTCCACGGAGTCGATCCTAAGCGGGGGCGCGGGGCCCGACCCGGAGCGGTGGAGTGCTTGCGGGGCGCCGGCCGGTTGCGGGGCGCCGGCCGGTGCGGGGCTCGGGCCGGTGCGGGGCTCGGGCCGGTTCGCGGGGCTCGGGCGGGTTGCGGGGCTCGGGCCTCGGGCTGCCCGCGGGCCCTGGACTACTTGCCGAGGGCGTCGACACCCGCCTTGGCGAACTTCTCGTCCAGGTCGCCGCTCGGGGCGCCGGCCACACCGATGCCGGCGACGGGGGCGCCCTTGAACTGGACCGGGGTGCCGCCGCCGAGGAACAGGGTGCCCGGGATGTCCTTCAGGTTCGGGGTCTGCGCGAGGCGGCCCGCGAGGACGGAGGTCGGGGCGTTCCAGGACACGGCGGTGTAGGCCTTGCGCTGCGCCGACTCGTAGGACTGCGGGCCCGCGCCGTCGCCGCGCAGGGTGACGATGGTGTTGCCGTTGCGGTCGACCACGGCGACCGTCACCTTCTGGTTCTCCTTCGCGGCGGCCTGCAGCGCGGCCTGGGCGGCGCGGGACGCGGCGTCGACGGTGAGGTGCGTCGAGGTGGTGAAGTTCTTGTCGTCGTCCTTCTTCGCGGCCGGCGCGGCGGCCTCCGCCGCGGCGGGGGCGGACGCGGGGGTGGCGCTCGCGCTGACGGCACCGAACGTCCCGGCGCCGAGGGCGAGGGCGAGGGCGGTACCGGTGAGGACGCGGGTGCGGGTGTTCATCTCTGCTCCTGGTGGTGGGAGGGGCGGTCGCCGACTGGCTCGTTCACCGCTGCTCCAAGCCTCGGCCCGCAACCACCCCGCCCCCGTCGCCGTACCGGCTCCCAACGACCACCGCACCGGCTGACCCAGGGGTCAACCGATCGGCCGATGCGCGGCCCGGCCGGCACGGGTTCTCCTGATCGGTACGCACGGATCGGTACGGAGCAGCGCGCACGCGCCGGCCGGCACGGAACGGCGCGCACACGCGAGTCGAGACGGAACGGCACGCACCCGGGCCGGTACCCCGCTGGGGCGCCGGCGGGCCGGCCGTCACCCCGCCCACCCGGGGCAGAGCAGGACCGAGCCCCCCCCTCGCCCCCGCCCGGCCAGGGCAGGGGCAAGATGGATACCACCCTCAGCCCCAGGAGCCCCCGCCGTGAGCCACATCCCGCGGCCGCACCCCTCGACCGACCCCGACACCCGCACCCTGGCCACCGTCATGCACGCGGCGTTCTTCCTGCTCCTCGGCGCGTCGGTGGCCCGCTTCCTCCTGCGTCACCCCGGCGAGCCCCGCACCCCCTGGGTGCTCGCCCTGAGCATCGCGCTGGCGCTGCTGTACGTCCTCGGCCCCGTCGTCGGAGCCACCACGGCCGCCCCCGCCCACCGCGGCACCACCCGTACCGGCCCCGGCAGCGGGACAGCTACCGCTGCCCGCCCGCCCGGTCGGGGCCGGCGGGCCACCGGTCCGACCCTGCGCCGGCGGGCGTGGCTCGGGTTGGTGGTCGCCACCTGGGTGGTGCTCGTCGTCCTCGCGCCGAGCTTCGCCTGGTGCGCCGTACCGCTCTTCTTCACCGCCCTGCGCACCCTCCCCCCGCGTGCCGCGATCGTCCTGGTCGCCCTGCTCACGGTGTTCGTCGTCGCCGCCCAGGTGCGGCTGTCCACCGCCTTCGACCCGAACCTGTTCCTCGCGCCGCCCGCCGTCGCCGCCCTCGCCACCGCCGTCTTCGTCCACATGGAGCGTCAGACGCAGGCCCAGCGCGCGCTCATCGACGACCTGATCCGGACCCGCCGCGAGCTCGCCGCCACCGAACGCCGCGAGGGCACCCTCGCCGAGCGGCAGCGGCTGTCCATGGAGATCCACGACACCCTGGCGCAGCACCTGTCCAGCCAGCAGATGCTGCTCCAGGCGGCCGACCGCACCTGGGAGAGCGACCCGGGCACCGCCCGCGCGCACGTCCGTACCGCCACCGGCATCGCCGCGCGCGGCCTGGCCGAGGCGCGGCGCCTCGTGCACGACCTCGCCCCGGCCGAGCTGGCGAACGGCGCCGGCCTCGCCGACGCCCTGCGCGCGCTGGACGCCGGCCCGGACATCACCGTCCGCTTCCACCTGGAGGGCACCTCGGCCCCGCTCCCGGACCGCGCCGAGTCGGCGCTGCTGCGCATCGCGCAGGGCGCCCTGTCCAACATCCGCGAGCACTCGGGTGCGCGTACGGCTGCCCTCACCCTGAGCTTCCTCGGCGACCAGGTCGTCCTGGACATCGCCGACGACGGCGACGGCTTCACGCAACCCCGCAGCGCCGGCCCCGACCGGGGCCACGGCCTACCGGCGATCCGCGCCCGCGTGCGCCAGCTCGGCGGAACCCTCACCATCGAATCGACCCCGGGCGAGGGCACCGTCCTCTCGGCCTCGATCCCCCTGGAGCCCACAGGATGACGACGATCCTCCTCTGCGACGACCACGTCGTGGTCCGCGCCGGCCTCCTCGCCCTGCTGGGCAGCGAGCCGGACATCGAGGTGCTCGGCGAAGCCGGCAGCGGCGAGGAGGCGGTGGCGCTGGCCGCGAAACTCCGCCCGGACGTCGTCCTGATGGACCTGCAACTGGGCGAGGGCATCGACGGCGTCGAAGCCACGCGCCGCATCACGGCCCTGCCCGACCCCCCGTACGTCCTGGTCCTCACCACGTACGACACGGACGCCGACATCACCCGCGCCATCGGCGCCGGTGCCACCGGCTACCTCCTGAAGGCGGAACGGCCCGAGGAACTCTTCGCCGCCATCCACTCGGCGGCGGCGGGCCGTACGACGCTCTCCGCGCCCGTGGCGAGCCGGGTCATGGCCCACATGCGCGGCTCCCGCCCCACCCTCACGGACCGGGAACTGGACATCCTGGGCCAACTGGCGCGCGGCCTCGGCAACCGCGACATCGCCCGCGCGCTGTTCATCAGCGAGGCCACCGTCAAGACCCACCTGGGCCGCATCTACGACAAACTCGGCGTCGACACCCGCGCGGGCGCCGTAGCGGTGGCAAAGGAACAACGCCTCCTGCCGTCGTGAGGGGGGTTGGGGTGTTGTCGGGGCGGGGGCGGGTCGGTTTTGGGGGCGGGGTCGGGGGCGGCGGAACCACCCCGCCCAGCAGCGCCCACCCCACCCCCGACCCCACCCCACCACCCCCACCCGCGCGTCAGGGGAGTCGGAGCCGTGACACCATCGGGTACGTGCTCGACATCGGCTACTCCCTCTCCCGGCGCTTCCCGGACCCCCCGCAGACCGACTACCGGTCGGCGGACATCCGTACCCTGCGCCACGACCTCTTCTGCGGTGACGTCTACCTCGCCGACACCGACAAGGACCGGGAAGTATCCACAGCCTGGGGATGGGTTCCCGTCCTGGACTTCGCCTGGGCGCTCTGCGACATCGTCGAGAAGCTCGACGAGGACCCGCGCGGCAGCCGCTCCGCCCACCGTCAGTACGCCGAGCTCGACTTCACCGAGTCGGCGGACCGGATGCTCTTCGAGCGCCGCTTCGGCTGGGTCGACATCGAGGCCGACTGGATGGCGGCCGAAGAGGACCCGATCACCTTCAGCCACCGCCTGCTGCGTCGCGAGGCCCGCGATTTCCTGCACGACCTGATCGCCGACCTCGTCGACATGCACGACGGACTCGCCGACAACCCGGTCATCTGGACCCTCCAGGCCCGCTTCCCCCGCGTCCCGGCCTGACCGGCCCGTACGCCGACCCGTACGCAGCCCCCTACCCCACCACCCGCAGCCCCAGCTGCGCCGCCAGGGCCGGGGCGAGGTCGAACAGTTGCGCCGGGCTGATCACCGCTCCGGCCAGCGCCTCCACCCCGCGCGCGATCCCCAGTTCGGCGGCGTCCCGCAGGTCGACGTCCTTCATCCGGGCCGCGCTGAAGTCGGCCCCGCGCAGCGTGCAGTCACGGAAGCCGACCCGTTCCAGCACCGCGCCCCCGAAGTCCGGCTCGACGAGCACGCAGCCCTCGAACACCACGTCCTTGAGCCGTGCCTTCCGCAGGTTCAGGTAGTCGATCTTCCCGCCCCGTACGAGGACCCGCTCCAGCACCGCCCCGTGCAGCTGCACCCCGCCCAGCCGGGCGTCCAGCAGCTCCACGTCCCGCAACGAAGCCTCCGACAGGTCGGTGCCCACACCCCGGACGCCGTCCAGCACCGTGTCCATGAACCGCGCCTTCGCCAGCCCGGCCTCGTCCAGCGCGCACCGTCGCAGCGCGCAGTCCATGAACCGCGCGCCGGAGCCTTCCTGGCCCGCCAGGTCGAGGTCGGCGAACTCCAGACCGTCGTAGTCGCCGTCCGGCTCCAGCGGGCCGCCGTCCCACGCCGTCAGCTCGGGCAACCTCACCTCCGGCCGCCGCGCCGCCTTGACCGTCCCGTGCTGCTGCCCACCACTGCGTGCCATCCCCTCATCCTGACCCACCCCACCGACATCCGACCGCCGCCGCGTCACCCGCCCCGGCGGACCCCCGCCCCCGAAGCCCCCAGCGCCGTGAGCGCGTCCTCCGTCAGGCGGTGGACCGACCACTCGTCCTGCGGGCGCGCGCCCAGGGACTCGTAGAACGCGATCGTCGGCGCGTTCCACTTCAGGACCGACCACTCCAGGCGCGCGTACCCGCGCTCCACGCACGTGCGCGCCAGTTCCGCGAGCAGGGCCTTGCCGTGGCCGCCGCCGCGCGCGGAGGGGCGTACGTACAGGTCTTCCAGGTAGATGCCGTGGACCCCGCGCCACGTCGAGAAGCTGAGGAACCACACCGCGAAGCCGACGGGTTCCCCGTCCTCCGCTTCCGCGATGTGCGCGAAAACCGCCGGCCGTGCCCCGAAGAGGGCCTCACGCAGTTGCTCCTCGGACGCGCGTGCCTCGTGCGGGACCTTCTCGTACGCGGCGAGCTCACGGATCATGGCGTGGATGACGGGGACATCGGCGATTTCGGCGTCACGGATCATGCGGTCACCCTAGGTCGCCCGCCTCGGCGTCGATCCGGGCAGGCCCGTCGGTCGGGGGGCAACCGGTGTCACCCGGTTCGCCCGCCACCTCGGCGACCGCCGCCGCGCAGTCCAGCGGCGGCCGCCGGTCCCGCGGCTCGGCCAACAGGGCCGCCGCCCGGGGCGCCTCGTCCAGCATCCGCGCCGCGACCGCGTCCAGGCCGCGCAGTCCGGCGGGGGCGGGTACGGACGTCAGCCGACCCGGGAGTTCCCCGAGGGCCCGCACCCGCCCCGACCCCAGGCCCGGCCCGCGCGGCGCCTCAGCCGCCGATGCCCGCCGCCGCCAACGTGCGCGCGAAGGCCGCCGCGTCGAACATCGAGCCGTCCTTCGCGCCGATCGACTTCCCGTCGACCAGCACCGCCGGGGTCCCCCGCACGCCCGTCGCCTCGAAGGCCTCGCACGCCCCGCACCACGTATGCCCACGACCGAATCTCTCCGCATCGGCCCCGGCGCGCGCACGTCGATCCCCCACGCACCAAGGGCACAAACATCAGCAAACTCCGCAAACCCCCCACCGCACCCTACGACCCCTCCCACCCCAGCCGCATGGGTCATTCGGCCCGGAAACACGTCCCGAATCACGACACCGCGGCCCTGGACACCCCACCGACAGCCCGTGTACCAACTCCCCCATGACGATCAACGGCGGCATCTCCTTCTGGTACGCGACGGACACCACCGCCCCCCGACCGGCCCGCGCCCCCCTCACCCGCGACGCCACGGCGGACGTCGTCATCGTCGGCGGCGGCTACACCGGCCTGTGGACGGCCTACTACCTGAAGGCGTCCGCGCCCGACCTGCGCGTCACCGTCCTGGAGCAGAAGTTCTGCGGCTACGGCGCCTCCGGCCGCAACGGCGGCTGGCTCTACAACGGCATCGCCGGCCGCGACCGGTACGCCGAACTGCACGGCCACCCGGCGGCGCTCCGCCTCCAGCAGGCCATGAACGACACCGTCACGGAGGTCATCGACGTCGCCGCCAAGGAGGGCATCGACGCGGACGTCCACCGCGGCGGCGTCCTCGAAGTCGCCCGCAGCCCCGCCCAGCTGAGCCGCCTCAGGGCGTTCCACACCGCCGAGCTCGGCTTCGGCGAGACCGACCGCACGTTCCACGACGCCCCCGCGACCCGGGCACGCGTCGACATCGCCGACGCCGTCGGCTCCAGTTGGACCCCGCACGGCGCCCGCGTCCACCCGCTGAAGTTGGTCAAGGGCCTCGCCGCCGCCTGCGAACGCCTGGGGGTCGTCATCCACGAGTCGACCCCCGTCACGGAGATCGCGCCCCGCCGCGCCGTCACCCCGTACGGCACGGTCCGTGCCCCGTTCGTCCTGCGCTGCACGGAGGGCTTCACGGCGGCCCTCAAGGGTCAGAAGCGCACCTGGCTCCCGATGAACTCCTCGATGATCGCCACGGCCCCGCTACCGGCGGAGGTGTGGGACTCCCTCGGCTGGTCGGGCCACGAGGTGATCGGTGACATGGCCCATGCGTACATGTACGCCCAACGCACCGCCGACGACCGCATCGCGATCGGCGGCCGCGGGGTCCCCTACCGCTACGGCTCGCGCACCGACCACGACGGCCGCACCCAACCGGCCACGATCACCGCCCTGACCTCGCTGCTCACGTCCTTCTTCCCCCAGCTCACCGGGACGGAGATCACCCACGCCTGGTCCGGCGTCCTGGGCGTGCCCCGCGACTGGTGCGCCGCCGTCTCCCTGGACCGCACCACCGGCCTCGGCCTGGCCGGCGGCTACGTCGGCTCCGGCGTCGCCACCGCCAACCTCGCCGCCCGCACCCTGCGCGACCTGATCCTGGAGAACCCGACGGACCTGACCTCGCTCCCCTGGGTCGACCACCGCGTCCGACGCTGGGAACCGGAACCCTTCCGCTGGCTCGGCGTCCAGGCCCTGTACGCCGCCTACCGCGAAGCGGACCGCCACGAAACGGCCACCCACCGACCCACGACAACCCCCCTGGCCCGCCTGGCCGACCGCGTCTCGGGCCGCCACTGAGCGCCCGGCCGCCCGCTCCATACGACGAAACCCCGACTCAGAACGGATCTGAGCCGGGGTTTCCGCAGGGCCCCCTGTCGGATTCGAACCGACGACCTACGCATTACAAGTGCGTTGCTCTGGCCGGACTGAGCTAAGGAGGCAGGGCCGCACTCACTCTACACAGCAGCCGATTCGCCGAGCCATCACCTTTCCGCCGCCACCGGCGCCGCCCCGACGACGGCCGTACGAAGGCCGTACGACGGCCGTACGAAGGCCCGGCGAACCGGCGGCGCCTCCGCCGACGCGCGCTCCGCCCGGACCCGGTGGACCGCCGCCGCGTCGGTTCCGCCGTCCGAACGGCCCGCTCCGACAGATCGCACGGAGTACGAAGTCACCGCACACGGGTGCTGACAGGAAGCGCGGCGCCAGGTAGCGTCGGGCGGAGTCCAGGGCACTGGACTAGACCTTCCACTCGGATCGTCCGGCACGTTCCTGCCGGTAGAAGGGATTCATCACCATGGCTTCCGTCACTTTCG
Organism: Streptomyces sp. NPDC048383; assembly: GCF_040651775.1. Lineage (NCBI taxonomy): Bacteria > Bacillati > Actinomycetota > Actinomycetes > Kitasatosporales > Streptomycetaceae > Streptomyces > Streptomyces sp. NPDC048383. The sequence continues at coordinate 77,575 of NZ_JBEZKS010000009.1, read as the reverse complement.
ACAAGGCGACCCGTCTGTACCCCGGCGGCGACAAGCCCGCCGTCGACCAGCTGGAGCTGGAGATCGAGGACGGCGAGTTCCTCGTCCTCGTCGGCCCCTCCGGCTGCGGCAAGTCCACCTCCCTGCGCATGCTCGCGGGCCTGGAGGACGTCAACGGCGGCGCCATCCGCATCGGTGACCGCGACGTCACGCACCTGCCGCCCAAGGACCGGGACATCGCGATGGTGTTCCAGAACTACGCGCTGTACCCGCACATGACCGTCGCCGACAACATGGGCTTCGCGCTCAAGATCGCCGGCGAGGACAAGGCGACCATCCGCCGCAAGGTCGAGGACGCGGCGAAGATGCTCGACCTCACCAGCTACCTCGACCGCAAGCCGAAGGCCCTCTCCGGCGGCCAGCGCCAGCGCGTCGCCATGGGCCGCGCGATCGTCCGCAAGCCGCAGGTCTTCCTCATGGACGAGCCCCTGTCGAACCTCGACGCCAAGCTCCGCGTGTCGACCCGTACGCAGATCGCCGCGCTCCAGCGCGACCTCGGCATCACCACGGTCTACGTCACCCACGACCAGGTCGAGGCCATGACGATGGGCGACCGCGTCGCGGTCCTCAAGGACGGTCTGCTCCAGCAGGTCGACACCCCGCGCAACATGTACGACCGCCCCGCGAACCTCTTCGTCGCCGGGTTCATCGGCTCGCCCGCCATGAACCTCGTCGAGGTCCCGATCGCCGACGGCGGCGTGAAGTTCGGCGACAGCATCGTCCCGGTGTCGCGCGAGGCGCTGTCCGCCGCCGCCGACGCCGGCGACCGCACCGTCACCGTCGGCGTGCGTCCCGAGCACTTCGACATCGGTGACACCGGCGGCCTGACCATCACCGTGAACGTCGTCGAGGAACTCGGCGCCGACGGCTACGTCTACGGCAGCGCCGCGGTCGGCGCCGACAAGGCGAAGGACATCGTCGTCCGCGTCGGCGGCCGGCAGGTCCCGGAGAAGGGTTCGACGCTGCAGATCGTGCCGCGCGCCGACGAGATCCACGTGTTCTCGACGTCCTCGGGAGCCCGCCTCTCGGGCTGACACCCGTCGCCGCGACCGAAACCCCAAGGGGCGCCCCATCAAGGGGCGCCCCTTCTTCGGCAGTTGCCGCCGTCCCCCCGCCAACCCCGCGCCAAACCCCGGCAGACCGGGCCATTCGGCCGCATCCGTCAACCCCATATTCGAAAAGCCACGTCGAACCATCCCCCGACAGGGTGACTAAATGTCGCCAATTCTTCACCGAGCGCTAATCTCGCCCTCGTGACCCACACTGCCCGCCGTATCGGCCGTTCCCTCGCCCTGGTCCTGCCCGTCGTCCTGGTCCTGTCCGGGACCCTCGCGGTCACGATGGTCCCCTGGGCGGACAACACCCCTTCCCAGATCCTCACCGCCTCCGCCGAGGACGTGTCCGTACCCGCCAAGCCGCGCGCCGCCCAGGACCTCCTGCGCGACAAGCTGCTCAGCGAGCTCCAGCAGGGCCAGGAGCCGGGCGCCGTCCTCACGCACCTCCAGCAGGAGGTGGACCGCAGGCCGTCGCTCGCCGCGCACTGCGTGGGCATCGCGCGCGCCCTGGGCCGGGCCGCGGTGGACGCGTACGGACCCACGAAGGCCCAGTCCTTCGCGCGTCCCGTCTGCGACACCTCGTACGCGACCGGCGTCGCCTCCATGGGCTGACACCGGCCGCCCCCGCGCTCCTCGCCGGCTCCGCCGCGCCTGCCCCCGCCGGGGCAGGGGCCGTCCCTACGCTGACGGCCATGAGCGACGCCTCCCCCGTACCTCCCCGATCCACCGACCTCGCGGCCGCGTCCCCGGCCCCACCCACCCAGGCGGTCGTCCTGGCGGGCGGCCAGGGTTCGCGGCTGCGGCCGTACACGGACGACCGGCCGAAGCCGATGGTCGAGATCCCGGGGACGGGCCTGCCGATCATCGGACACCAACTGGCCTGGCTCGCGGCGGAAGGGGTCACCGACGCCGTCGTCTCCTGCGGGCACCTCGCCCACGTGCTCCAGGAATGGCTCGCGCAGGCCCCGTTGCCGCTGCGCGTGACCACCGTCGTCGAGGAACAACCACTGGGACGCGGCGGCGGCCTCAAGTACGCCGCCCGCCGGCTCCCGCACGCCGACCGCCCCTGGTACGCCACCAACGGCGACGTGTGGACCCGCTTCCCGCTGCGCGACATGGCCGCCTTCCACGCCGAACGCGACGCCGTGGCCACCCTGGCGCTCGCCCGGCCGCGGATCCCGTGGGGGGTCGTGGAGACCAACGCGTACGGGCAGGTGCTGGACTTCATCGAGGCGCCGCCGTCGCCCTACCCGGTCAACGCCGGGGTGTACGTCTTCTCCCCCGAATTCACCGCGCTGCTACCCGACTTGGGCGACCACGAGCGGACGACGTTCCCGCGCCTCGCCCGCGAACGCCGCCTCGCGGGCTACCCGCTTCCCCAGGGGGCCTACTGGCGGGCGATCGACACCGTCAAGGACCTCACCGAGGCCGCACGCGAGCTGGCCGCCCAGAACGCCCCCTGAGCCCCCGCACGCCCCGGACCCCCAACTCGGCCGCGAGCACGAGCCCGTACGCCTCCCCCGGCGCGCCGAAGGGCCCGGTGCGCTCCTCGCGCACCGGGCCCCGGGGGCCGAACCGGCGGAACCCGATCGGGCCGGGCGGTCAGCCCAGCAGGCCGCCCACCAACCCCGGCTTCTTCGTCGGGGTGTCGCCGCCACCGCCGCTGCCACTCTCGGGGCGGTTCCCCGAGGACGTGGTCGGCGGCTTCTGCGGGGTGGACTGCTTCGGGGCGCTGCTGCGCGGGGACTGCCCGCTGCCCGTGCCGCCGCCCTTGGTGGCGGAGGGGGTGCCGGCGCCCGTACCGGCGCTCTCGCGCACCGGCGCTCCGCTGCTGCCGTTTCGGGCCGGCTTCGAGGGCGCCACCGAAGGCGCCGCGGACGGCGACGCGGCCTGCTTCGACGGCTGCTGCCCCCGCGCCGGCTCGGACTGCTTGACCGAGGCCTTCGGCAGCGGCGTACCGGGCAGGTAGTTGCTCGGCGCCTGACCCGGCCCGGGCACGGTGACGACCGTGGAGGACCGGACGGCCCCGCCGAGCAGGGAGCCGACGAGCAGGGTGAGCCCGCACACGACGGTGGCCATGACGGCTCCGCGCCGCAGGACCCGGCGTCGCAGCCGCCAGACCTCCGAACGCGGGCCCAGCGTGCGCCACGCCTCGCCCGCGAGCCGCCCGTCGAGGGAGTAGACGGGCGCGCCCGCGATGATCAGCGGGCTCCAGGCGGCCAGGTAGATGATGTCGGGCGCGTCGTAGGCGGGGACGGTCTTCCAGCTCACCGTCATCAGCAGCGCGGCGGACAGCAGCGCCCCGATGCAGGCGGCGAACCGCTGCCACAACCCGAAGACCGTCAGGACGCCCACGATCACCTGGAGGAACGCCACGCTCAGCCCCGCGCCCACCGGGTGCGCCAGCGCGAAGTCGCGCAGCGGCTCGGCCAGCGCCCAGGGGTGCAGCGTCCGGAGCCAGGTGACCATGGAGCCGCGCTCGCCGCCGTCGAAGTAGACGGGGTCGCACAGCTTGCCCATGCCGGCGTAGATGCAGATGAACCCGAGGAAGACGCGCAGCGGGAGCAGCACCACGCCGAGGTTCATCCGGCGGCCGGGGTAGTAGGAGGCCTGGCCGCGGGCGTCGCCGACCCGTCGGGAGTCGCCGTCCGGATCGCCGCCGGGGTACTGGGCCCCGTACGGCTCGCGCGGCAGGTCCCGTACGGCGGCCAGCGGGCGGGTTTCCTCGGGGTCCCCGTAGCTGCGCTGACCGATGACGGTCGGGGTGGCGAGGGTGTCCTCGGCGAGGTCGTGGTCCAGGTCCACGCGCGGGATGACCTGGGTGGCACCGCCGTCGTACTCGTCGTGGCCGCGGCCGGACTCGCGTACGGCCTGGAGCAGGCCGCCCGTCGCGGCGGCGTCGCCGGGGTCGGACCTGCCGCTCCACACGACGGGGGCCCGGCGGCGGCGGGCTCCGGCGGCGGCGGCCGCGGCGACGCCGAGGACGGGCGCGCGGCCGGGGGCATTCGCGGGCTTGGAACGCGCGCTCGGGCTCGGTGCGAGCCGCACGCGGAAGCTGGCGTGGTTGACGATGACCTGTGCGGGGTCGCACGGCACCTTGACCATGCTCAGCGCGGGCTGGTCGTCGAACCCTGACGTTCTGGTGTCCACACTCATCTAACCGAGTGATCCGTGTTTAGGACACTGCCTTGACATCAGGGATCTGTCCGAGACCCGTCAAGATCAAGTCGCCCCGCCCGGATCGGGCGGGGCGACACGCTCACGGGTCACTTCCGTGAGCCAAGTGGATCAAGCCGGGCGGACGGGTCCGGCCCACCCGGCGCTCAGCCCCGACCCGCGATCAGGCGCGGCTGCGGTCGGCGCGGCGACGGGCCGCCTCGTAGAGGACGACGCCCGCGGCGACGCCGGCGTTCAGCGACTCGGCGCCGCCCGGCATCGGGATGCGCACCAGGTAGTCGCAGTTCTCGCCGACGAGGCGGCCGAGGCCCTTGCCCTCGGAGCCGACGACGATGACGACGGGGCCGGCGAGCTGCTCCAGGTCGTTGACCGTGTGCGTGCCCTCGGCGGCCAGGCCGACGACGGTGATGCCGGCCTTCTTGTAGTCCTGGAGGGCGCGGGTCAGGTTGGTGACGCGGGAGACCGGGGTACGGGCGGCGGTGCCGGCCGAGGACTTCCAGGCACCGGCGGTCATGCCGGCGGCGCGACGCTCGGGGATGACCACGCCGTGGCCGCCGAAGGCGGAGACGGAGCGGACGATGGCGCCGAGGTTGCGCGGGTCGGTGACCCCGTCGAGGGCGACGATCAGCGGGTCCTCGCCGTTGTCGTACGCGGCGGCCGTGAGGTCCTCCGGGTGCGCGTACTCGTACGGCGGGACCTGCAGGACCAGGCCCTGGTGGTTGAGCCCGTTGGTCATCCGGTCGAGCTCGGGGCGCGGGGCTTCCATCAGGTTGATGTTGCCGCGCGCGGCGGCGAGCTGGAGGGCCTCGCGCACGCGCTCGTCGTTGTCGATGAACTGCTGGACGTAGAGGGTGGTGGCGGGGACGCCGTCGCGCAGCGCCTCGAAGACCGGGTTGCGACCGACGACCATCTCGCTGGTGCCCTTGGGGCCGCCGCGGCGCGGGGCCGGGCGGCGCTTGGCGGCCTGGCGGGCGATGGCGTTGCTGATCCGATTCGCCTTGTGCTTCTTGCGGTCCTCGGCCTTGGGCGTGGGGCCCTTGCCTTCGAGGCCCCGGCGCCGCTGGCCACCGCTACCGACCGTGGCGCCCTTCTTGTTGGACGTGCGGCGGTTCCTGCGCTGGCTGTTCCCGGCCATGACCTCTACCTGTTTTCGTTGATGCTGCGATATGTACGTATGAAGAGTGTGCCGCCCGGAGCGCCGGGCGGCACAGTCGGGCCGCTCCGGCTCAGCGGGGGCCGAGCGTCCAGCGCGGACCGGTCGGGCTGTCCTCGACGACCAGACCGGACTGCTGGAGCTGGTCGCGGATGGCGTCGGCGGTCGCCCAGTCCTTGCGGGCCCGGGCGGATTCCCGCTGCTCCAGGACGAGGCGTACGAGGGTGTCCACGGCGCCGTGGAGGTCCTCGCCGCGGTCGGACTCGCCGGCCCAGTGCGGGTCGAGCGGGTCCAGGCCGAGCACGGTCAGCATGGCCCGCACCTCCGACAGGCGCGCGATCGCCGCGTCCTTGTCGTCGGCGGCGAGCGCGCTGTTGCCCTGGCGGACGGTGGTGTGCACGATGGCGAGCGCCTGCGGGACGCCCAGGTCGTCGTCCATCGCCTCGGCGAAGGCCGGCGGCACCTCGGCCGCGGCCTCGACGGGACCGCCCGCCTTCTCGATGACGCGCTGGTAGAAGCCCTCGATGCGGGCGAAGGCGGACTCCGCCTCGCGCAGCGCTTCCTCGCTGTACTCGATCATCGACCGGTAGTGCGGGGTGCCGAGGTAGTAGCGCAGCACGATCGGGCGCCACTGCTTGACCATCTCGGAGACGAGGACCGAGTTCCCGAGGGACTTGGACATCTTCTCGCCCGACATCGTGACCCAGGCGTTGTGGACCCAGTAGTGCGCGAACTCGTCGCCGAAGGCCTTGGCCTGGGCGATCTCGTTCTCGTGGTGCGGGAAGATCAGGTCCAGGCCGCCGCCGTGGATGTCGAAGGCCTCGCCGAGGTACTTGTGCGCCATGGCGGAGCATTCGAGGTGCCAGCCGGGACGGCCGCGGCCCCAGGGCGTCTCCCAGGACGGCTCGCCGGGCTTGACGGACTTCCACATGGCGAAGTCGCGCGCGTCGCGCTTGCCGGTCTCGCCGGTGCTCTCCGGCTGACGGATGTTGTCGAGTTCCTGGCGGGACAGCGAGAGGTAGCCCGGGAAGGACTTCACGTCGAAGTAGACGTTGCCCTCTGACTCGTAGGCGTGGCCGCGCTCGATGAGCCCGCGCATCATCTCGACCATCTCGGTGACGTGTCCGGTCGCGCGGGGCTCGTAGGTGGGCGGGAGGCAGCCGAGGGCGGAGTAGCCGTCGTTGAAGGCGCGCTCGTTCTCGTAGCCGATGGACCACCAGGGGCGGCGCTGCTCGGCGGACTTCGCGATGATCTTGTCGTCGATGTCCGTGACGTTGCGGATGAAGGTCACGTCGTAGCCGCGGTACGCGAACCAACGGCGCATCATGTCGAAGTTCAGGCCCGACCTGATGTGGCCGATGTGCGGAGCGGCCTGCACGGTCGCGCCACAGAGGTAGATCGAGACGCAGCCCGGAACGAGCGGGGTGAAGTCACGGATCTGCCGGGCGCTGGTGTCGTACAGGCGAATAGTCACGGCATCCAGGGTAGTGCGCCTCTAGCAGTGCCCCGCGACCCTTTGGGGGCCCGGGGGTGGGCTTTGTCGGCGCGGCGGTGCGAAGGGGGCGCGCACGGAGTCCCGTACGGGCGGTTTTCCCGGTTGGTGCCGACCCCGCTCCGTCGCCGCGCGGCCACGGCACCGGCCGGACACCCGCCCGGGCGGGGCCCGGACTCAGGCCGGGCTCGTCCGGTGGACGAGGGCGGTGGCGATGGCGGCGAGCCCCTCGGCCCGACCGGTGAGGCCGAGGCCGTCAGTGGTGGTGCCGGAAACCGAGACGGGGGCGCCCGCGGCGGCCGAGAGCGCCTTCTGCGCTTCTTCGCGCCGCTTGCCGATCTTCGGGCGGACACCGATCACCTGGACGGCGATGTTGCCGATCTCGAAGCCCTCGGCCCGCACGATGCGCGCGGCTTCCGCCAGAAGGGTGACGCCGGAGGCGCCGGACCACTGCGGACGGGAGGTGCCGAAGTGCGCGCCGAGGTCGCCGACGCCGGCGGCGGAGAACAGGGCGTCACAGGCGGCGTGCGCGGCGACGTCCCCGTCGGAGTGCCCGGCGAGGCCGTCCTCGCCCTCCCACAGCAGACCGGCGCACCACAGTTCCCGGCCCGCCTCGAAGGCGTGCACGTCGGTGCCGATGCCGACGAGCGGCATCACGGGCGCGGCGGCGGGATCAGTAGGCATCGGTGGCCCTCCTGCGGGCGAGTACGGCCTCGGCGAGGACGAGGTCGAGCGGACGGGTGACCTTGAAGGCCTCGTCGTGGCCGGGGACGGTCACGACGGTGACTCCGAGGCGCTCCACCATGCCGGCGTCGTCGGTGGCGCCCTCGCCGAGGACGGCGATCTCCCGGTGCGCGCGCAGCAGGGTCGCCAGGTCGAAGCCCTGGGGGGTCTGGACGGCGCGCAGCCGGGCGCGCTCGGGCGTGGCGACGACCGGCTCGGGCTCGCCGGGCTCGCCCGGCTCGACCTCCTTGACGGTGTCGGCCAGCGGCAGCGCGGGGACGACGGCGGGCGCGCCGTCGCGCAGGGCGTCGATGACGCCGTCCACGGTGTCGACGGGGACGAGCGGGCGGGCGGCGTCGTGGATGAGTACGGAGGTGACGTCCTGCGGCAGCGCGTCCAGGCCGGCGCGCACGGACTCCTGTCGGGTCTCCCCGCCGGGGACGACCAGGACCTCGGTACGGTCGGGCAGCGCGTGCTCGTCGAGCAGCCGGCGCACCTCGGCGGCCCCGTCGGAGGGGGCGACCACCACGACGAGGGACACGGCGCGGGAGCGGGCCATGGCACGGACGGCGTGGATGAGCATGGGCGTCCCGCCGAGGGCCCGCAGGGCCTTGGGGGCACCGGGACCGAGGCGTACCCCGCGGCCGGCGGCCGGGATCACCGCGGCCGTGCGGTGCGGACGCGTTTCGTCAGACATCAGTAGCTCCGAGCCAGGTTTGTGACTTCGGCCGACATGGGTATGGCCTGAAGCGTGCCGGGTGCGATGCCCCTCGCCCCTTCCGTGAAGACCGGTCGAGCAGGGCTGCCCGAACTCGGCACGCCAGGAAAAAGCAGTGGGTACGAAAAAGGCGTGGGTACAGACATGCCGCAGCGCCCGGCAACAGCTCCCTCGTGGAGGAGGGAGCTTGTCATCGGGCACCGCGGCACAACTGTGTACGGTTTTCGCGTCAGGACGCGAGAACCTCGTCGAGGAGGGCCTCGGCCTTGTCCTCGTTGGTGTTCTCCGCGAGCGCGAGCTCGCTGACGAGAATCTGGCGAGCCTTCGCGAGCATGCGCTTCTCACCCGCGGAGAGTCCGCGCTCACGCTCACGACGCCACAGGTCGCGCACCACTTCGGCGACCTTGATGACATCGCCAGAAGCGAGCTTCTCCAGATTTGCCTTGTAGCGCCGGGACCAGTTCGTCGGCTCTTCTGCATACGGTGCGCGGAGCACCTCGAAGACCCGGTCCAGCCCGTCCTGGCCGACTACGTCGCGAACGCCGACGAACTCCGCATTGTCCGCAGGCACACGAACCGTCAGGTCGCCCTGGGCGACCTTGAGCACCAAGTAGGTCTTGTCCACGCCTTTGATCTGGCGAGTTTCGATGGCCTCGATCAGCGCGGCCCCGTGATGGGGATAGACCACGGTGTCGCCAACCTTGAACGTCATGTGACAGGTACCCCTTCCGTGGCTATCCAGGGTAACACGAGAACTGACTGTTATGAATGGCGTTTTCGCAGGTCAGGGCACATCTCGGGGCTTGACAACAGCGACACGAACGTGCTGCGAAGGGCTTGCGGAAGGGGGTATTCGCAGGTCGGAGGTGTTGTGCGGACCGGGCGAAACGGCCACGTTACACCTGGCGGACGAGTCCACGGGAGTGACGTACGTCCCGTTTTGCCGGGTTCGGGAGTCGGAAACCGAAGTACTCCGTTCGACTGGCGGCCGCCCGTACGGAGCGGGTTCCGGCCCAATCCGAAATTGATCACGGAGCCACGTTCGACGGAATCCCGGAATTGATCATCGGGCGGCCCCGGCGGCGATATCCCGAATGCAAGATCGCCGAGGCCGTCCAGGGCCGTGCGTCCGCTGCGGAGGGTCGGGTGCGGGGGCGGGGCGGCGGCTCGGTAACCTAAGCGCGCTGACACACCCTTAGGGCGGCTTTACCTCGGCCGTCCCGAGCGTCCACCCTTCCGTCCGTACGTCCTAGGAGTTGCCGCCGCCGTGAGCCGCAGCCTTCGACGCGGCGCCCTCGCCGCTTCTGCCGTCGTGTTCTCGATCGCTTCGCTCGCCGCGTGCGGTGCGGGCAACGACGCGCAGACTCTCCAGATCAAGCCGGACAACGCCGCCGTCACCAAGGGCGACATCCAGATCCAGAACGCCTTGGTGATCACCCAGGCGGAGAAGGAAAAGAAGGGCCCGGCCGTCGTCTCGGCGACCGTCTTCAACAACGGTACGAAGCCGCAGACCCTGGAGGGCATCACCCTCAAGGGTGGCAAGTCCAAGGTCGTCCTGAAGGCCGCCGAGGGCTCCGGCAAGATCACCGTGCCGGCCGGCGGCTCCGTGGTGCTGGGCGGCCAGGGCAACGCCTCCGCCGTGATCGAGGGCGGCCGCACCGCCGTCGTGGACGGCGACGTGCAGGAGGTCGTCTTCGACCTGAGCAGCACCGGCGACGTCGCCCTCCAGGCCTTCATCGTGCCCGCCTCCGGCATGTACGCCGGCTACGGGCCCACCGCGGCCCCGGGCGAGCCTTCCACCAGCCCGTCCGGGTCCCCGTCGGGCACGCCCTCCGGGACGCCCGCGCCCTCGGGCGCGCCGTCCGGTTCGCCGTCGGGCGCCGCGGGCGCGCCGTCGGGCAAGCCGTCCGGCTCCGCCTCGCACGGCGCCGGCCACTGAGGCCCGGCCGCGCGAAGCGGCCTACGTACACGGGGAAGGCCCCCAGCCGATGTGGCTGGGGGCCTTCCCCGTGGTCGTGCGGGCCGCCGGACCCGACCGCCGCTCACGGCTGTGCGCATGTGCCGCCTCGCGGCTGCGCGGCGCCGCGGTCTACGGCTCGAACTTGTAGCCCAGGCCGCGGACCGTCACCAGGTAGCGCGGCGCGCCCGGGTCGGGCTCGATCTTCGCGCGCAGGCGCTTGACGTGGACGTCGAGGGTCTTGGTGTCGCCGACGTAGTCGGCGCCCCAGACCCGGTCGATGAGCTGCATGCGGGTCAGCACGCGGCCCGCGTTGCGCAGCAGCATCTCCAGCAGGTCGAACTCCTTCAGCGGGAGGTCCACCTTGCCGCCGCCGACGGTGACCACGTGCCGGTCGACGTCCATCCGTACCGGGCCGGCCTCCAGGGCCGCCGGGGTGACCTCCTCCGGCTCGCCGCGGCGGCGCAGGACCGCGCGGATGCGGGCGACCAGCTCCCGCGAGGAGAAGGGCTTGGTGACGTAGTCGTCTGCTCCTATCTCCAGCCCGACGACCTTGTCGATCTCGCTGTCCTTGGCGGTCACCATGATCACGGGAACGTTGGAACGGCCGCGCAGCTGCCGGCAGACCTCGGTGCCGGGCAGGCCGGGCAGCATCAGGTCGAGGAGGACGAGGTCGGCGCCGTTGCGCTCGAACTCGTCGAGCCCGTCGGGCCCGGTCGCCGCGATCGCGACCTCGAAGCCTTCCTTGCGGAGCATGTAGGACAGGGCGTCGCTGAAGGATTCCTCATCCTCGACGACGAGCACTCGGGTCACGGAAGGACCTCCGGGGCAGGGATGACTGGTTCTGGTCGGGGCAGGGGTCGGACGGGTGCGGGGGCCGGCGCGGGCGCCGGTGCGGGTGCCTCGGGGAGCCGCAGGGTGAACGTGGAGCCCTGGCCCTCCGAGCTCCAGACCGACACCTCCCCGCCGTGCGAGGCGGCGACGTGCTTCACGATCGCGAGGCCGAGGCCGGTGCCTCCCGTGGCGCGGGAGCGGGCCGGGTCCACGCGGTAGAAGCGCTCGAAGACGCGCTCGCGGTCCTTTTCCGGGATGCCGATGCCCTGGTCGGTCACGGCTATCTCGATCAAGTCTCCACCCGGCGCGGTCACCCGGCGCGCGGCGATGCCGACGCGGGTGCGGGCCGGGCTGTAGTTGACGGCGTTCTCCACCAGGTTGCCGAGGGCCGCGGCGAGCTGCCCCCGGTGTCCCCAAACCCGCAGGTCGGCGGTGCCGCCCGCGGCCATGGTGATCTGCTTGGAGGTGGCGGTGTGGCGGCAGCGGTCGATGGCCTCGGCCACCAGCGTGTCCACGCGTACGGGCTCGGCGTCCTCCAGGGCCTCGTCGTTCTGCACCCGGGAGAGGTCGATCAGTTCCTGTACGAGGTTGATCAGGCGGGCGGACTCGATCTGCATGCGGCCCGCGAAGCGGCTGACCGCCTCCGGGTCGTCGGAGGCGTCCATGACCGCTTCCGAGAGCAGGGAGATCGCTCCGACGGGGGTCTTCAGCTCGTGCGACACGTTCGCGACGAAGTCACGGCGGACCGCCTCGATGCGGCGGGCCTCCGTGAGGTCCTCGACGAGCAGCAGCACGAGCCGTGAGCCCAGCGGGGCGACGCGCGCCGAGACCGCGAGGGCCTCGCCGCGGCCGGTGCCGCGCCTGGGGAGGTCGAGTTCGATCTGGCGTATCTCTCCGTCCCTGCGGGTGTCGCGGGCCATGTGGAGCATCGGTTCCACGGCGAGCTTCCCGCCGCGGACCAGGCCGAGGGCGTACGCCGCCGAGCTGGCCTTGACGACCGCGTCCCCCTCGTCGAGGACGACGGCGGAGGAGCGGAGCACGGAGAGGACCGTGTCCACACCGGGCGGGAGTACCGCGTTGATGTCGGGGCGCATGGAGCTCCTGGTGGGGCGGGCTTGGTCGCGCTCGCTCCAGCGGAACGCCAGCATGGCGATCACACCGGTGCACAAACCGGCGATCGCTGCAGCTGCGGCGACCGCCGCGTTCACGTCCATGCATCCAGGTTAAGCAGGCACGACGGCACTTCCACAGCCGTTCGGGTGGCACCTCGAACACTCGTCGCCCAGAGTTCACCCTGGCGACGGGGTTGATTCACTTGTGATGTCGGAGTCGGACGCGTTCAGGGCCGAACGTGTCAACGTGGGCAAGAAGCCACGCAGCAGTAGCGAGTCGGCGAGAGAGGGACACCAATGCGGGACGCGTACCACGAGGAACTGGACTCGATCGGAGAAAGCCTGGTCGAGATGGCCCGGCTCGTCGGTTCCGCGATCGGGCGGGCCACCACCTCCATGCTCGACGCCGATCTGAAGCTCGCGGAGAGCGTCATCGCCGCCGACCAGAAGGTGGACGACCTCCAGCACGACCTGGAGGCCCGCGCCATCGCGTTGCTGGCCCGCCAGCAGCCGGTCGCCACCGACCTGCGCATCGTCGTCACCTCACTGCGGATGAGCGCCGACCTGGAGCGCTCGGGCGACCTCGCCCAGCACGTGGCGAAGCTGGCGCGGCTGCGCTTCCCGGACCGCGCGGTGCCGCGCGACCTGCACGCGACCATCCTGGAGATGGGTCAGCTGGCGCAGCGCCTGATGGCGAAGGCGGCCGAGGTCATCATCACGAAGGACGTCGACCTGGCGCTCCAGCTGGAGCAGGACGACGACGAGATGGACCAGCTGCACCGCACGCTGTTCCAGCACCTGATGGACGACCGCTGGAAGCACGGCATCGAGACGGCGGTCGACGTGACGCTGCTGGGCCGCTACTACGAGCGCTTCGCGGACCACGCGGTGTCGGTCGCCAAGCGCGTCGTGTACCTGGTGACGGGCGAGCACGCGGACGAGCTCCAGCAGCCGACGCAGGTCGACGGGGTCTGAGGACCGCCGCGCGGGGGCGAGCGGGTCCGTCGCCCCCGCGTGCGGCGGCTCGCTCCAATGCGCCGTTGACGCGCCGGTGCGGCTGGGCATGAATGAGGGCGAAGGCGACCGCGTACGCGTACGACCTGCCGTGTGTGCCCCCACGAGGAGGATCCATGTCCGATTCCCCCGTCCCCATCACCCCGGAACAGGAGCAGCCGCCACGGCCGGAGCCGCTGCGCCTGCCCCTACTCGCGGCCTGCGGCTGCGGATCGGGCTGCGGCTGCGGCTGCCAGTCCGGTGCGCCCTGCCAGTGCGGCGGCTGAACCCCGACCGACCCCGACCGACCCTGAAGGGCCCCTTCCCGCTTCGCGGGCGGGGGCCCTTCGCCTCGTCGCGGGCCGCTACGGGGGTCAACCGTGGGCCCGGGGGAAAAGAGGGCCCCCGACCCGCAACGTGTGCGCAGGTCGGGGGCATGATCGCTCTTCTTACTTCTTCTTGCCCTGGTTCTTGACCGCCTCGATGGCCGCCGCGGCGGCGTCCGGGTCGAGGTAGGTGCCGCCCGGGTTCAGGGGCTTGAAGGCGGCGTCCAGTTCGTAGGCCAGCGGGATGCCGGTCGGGATGTTCAGGCCGGCGATGGCCTCGTCGGAGATGCCGTCCAGGTGCTTGACCAGGGCGCGCAGGCTGTTGCCGTGGGCGGCGACCAGGACGGTGCGGCCCGCGAGGAGGTCCGGGACGATGCCGTCGTACCAGTACGGCAGCATGCGGACGACGACGTCCTTGAGGCACTCGGTGCGCGGGCGCAGCTCCGGCGGGATCGTCGCGTAGCGCGGGTCGCCGGACTGGGAGAACTCCGTGCCGTCCTCGAGGGCCGGCGGCGGGGTGTCGTACGAGCGGCGCCACAGCATGAACTGCTCCTCGCCGAACTCGGCGAGGGTCTGGGCCTTGTCCTTGCCCTGGAGGGCGCCGTAGTGGCGCTCGTTCAGGCGCCAGGAGCGGTGCACGGGGATCCAGTGGCGGTCGGCGGCCTCCAGCGCGAGCTGGGAGGTGCGGATGGCGCGCTTCTGGAGCGAGGTGTGCACCACGTCGGGGAGCAGGCCGGCGTCCTTGAGCAACTCACCGCCGCGGACCGCCTCCTTCTCGCCCTTTTCGTTGAGATTGACGTCCACCCAGCCGGTGAACAGGTTCTTCGCGTTCCACTCGCTCTCGCCGTGACGGAGCAGGATCAGCTTGTACGGTGCGTCGGCCATGCGTACGAGCCTAATGGACTGCCCGGGGCGCCCGCGCGCGGTGTGGACGGCCGTCGATTGACGGATGGTGACAATTCAGTGGCCGTCCGGGGATCTTGGATCGTAATGTGCGGAGCTCAGTAGGGACACTTACACATCCCCGGGGGGACCCTTATGTCCGTTGAGAGTCTGAGGCGGGCTGCCCGGGAGAGCGTCTCGGGTCTGCCGAGGGCGTTCTGGTGGCTGTGGGCGAGCACCCTGGTCAATCGGCTCGGGGCCTTCGTCGCCACTTTCATGACCTTGTACCTGACGTTGGACCGGGGCTACTCGGCCACCTTCGCGGGCCTCGTCGTCGCCCTGCACGGGCTCGGCGGCGTCATCTCGTCACTGGTGGCGGGGGTGATGACCGACCGGCTGGGTCGGCGTCCGACGCTGCTGGTGGCGCAGGCGTCGACCGCGTTCTCGGTGGCGCTGCTGGGGTTCATGGAGCGCCCGGCGGCGATCGCGGCGGTGGCCCTGCTGGTCGGGATGACGTCGAACGCCTCGCGGCCGGCGGTCTCGGCGATGATGGCGGACATCGTCCGACCCGAGGACCGGGCACGGGCCTTCGCGCTGAACTACTGGGCGATCAACCTCGGCTTCGGGATCAGCGCCGCGGTGGCGGGGCTGATCGCGCAGTACAGCTACCTGGCGGGCTTCCTGGGCGAGGCGGCGCTGACGCTGGCGTGCGCGGTGCTGGTGTACGCGAAGCTGCCGGAGTCGCGGCCGGAGCGGGCGCGGCGGCCCGGGTCGGACGCCGACGGCGAGGGGTTCGTCCCCGAGCCGGAGGTGGGGCTGGGGACGGTGCTGCGGGACGGGCGGTTCATGGGGGTCGTCGGGCTGTCGTTCGTCATCTCGCTGATCTTCATGCAGGGCTCGGTGGGGCTGCCGGCGGCGATGGGCGCGGCCGGGTTCTCGCCGGCCGAGTACGGCCTGGTCATCGCGGTCAACGGGCTGCTGATCGTGATCCTGCAGATCCCGGTGACGCGGTTCATCGAGCACCGGGACCCGCGCAAGCTGCTGGTGGTCTCGGCGCTGCTGGCCGGGTACGGGTTCGCGATGACGGCGTTCGCCGGGCCGCTGTGGGCGTACGCGCTGACGGTGTGCGTCTGGACGCTGGCGGAGATCGTGAACTCGCCGACCCAGATGGGACTCGTCGTCCGGTTGTCGCCGGTGCACGGGCGGGGGCGCTACCAGGGGATGTACACGATGTCCTGGGCGGTGGCCTCGCTGGTGGCCCCGCTGATGGCCGGGATCGTCCTGGACCGGCTGGGCGCGCACTGGCTGTGGGGGTCGACCGGGGTGCTCGGCACGGTGGCCGCGGCGGGGTACTGGCTACTGATGCGGAACCTGCCGGACGACGCGGACGCGGAATCCGGCGGCGGCACGGACGGGCGGGCCGGCGCGGTCGAGACCGTGGCGGTCGAGGTCGCGGGTACGGGGGCGTCCGGCGCGAAGCCGATCGCGACGGCGCCGGCGGCGTAGCCGGTCGGGGCGGCGCCGGCGGCGTGGCCGGTCAGGGCGGCGCCCCCGCCGTCACCCCTCGCGGGACGGCCGGGTCAGGTGCTTGAAGGCGTCCAGGTTGCGGGTCGACTCGCCGCGCGAGACGCGCCACTCGTACTCGCGGCGGATCGCGCCCGCGAAGCCGAGCTCCAGCAGGGTGTTGAAGGCGCCGTCGGCGGCCTCCAGGACGGTGCCCAGCAGCCGGTCGAGGTCGTCCGGGGTGATCACGGACAGCGGGAGGCGGGCCGTCAGGTAGACGTCGCCGAGCGGGTCGACCGCGTAGGCCATCCCGTACAGCTTGAGGTTGCGCTCCAGCAGCCAGCGGTGGACGCCGGCCTCGTTCTCGTCCGGGTGGCGTATCACGAAGGCGTTGACGGAGAGGGAGTGCTTGCCCAGGCGCAGCGAGCAGGTGGTGCTCAGCTTGCGCGTGCCGGGGAGCCGGACGACGTACGAGCCCGGTTGCGGGCTCTCCCAGCTCAGCTCGGCGTCGGTCAGGACGCTCTCGATGATCGCGGCGGTGTCAGCCATGGTGGGAGCGTACGCGACGCCGATGATCATGCATGGCGGCGGTGTAGACGTCGGCGGTGCCACTGGCGGCGGTGTCCCAGCCGAAGAACTGCGCGTGCCGCGCGGCCTGCCCGCCCAGGCGGTCGGCCAGCCCCGGGTCGTCGATGAAGCGGCGCAGCTCACGGGCGTAGTCGACCGGGTCGTGGCCGGGGACGAGGATGCCCGTGACCCCGTCGTTGACGGCGACGGGCAGTCCGCCGACGGCCGCCGCGAGGACCGGCGTACCGGTGGCCTGGGCTTCGAGGGCGACGAGCCCGAAGGACTCGTTGTAGGACGGCATGACCAGCACGGACGCGGCGCGGAACCAGTCGGCGAGCCGGTCCTGGTCGACGGGCGGGTGGAAGTGCACGAGGTCGGTGATGCCGAGTTTCGCGGCCAGCTTCTGCAGCCCCTCCGGCTTGGCGAGACCGCTGCCGGAGGGCCCGCCGACGACGGGGACGAACAGTCGGCGGCGCAGGGACGGGTCCTGGGCGACCAGTTCCGCGACGGCCCGCAGCAGGACGTCCGGGGCCTTCAGCGGCTGGATGCGGCCGGCGAACAGGGGGATCACGGCGTCCTGCGGCAGGCCGAGGCGGGCGCGGGCGGCGGCCCGGCCGTCGCCGACGGTGAAGCGGTCGAGGTTGACGCCGGGGTGGACGACGGCGACCTTGCCGGGATCGGCCTCGTAGTGCCGTACGAGTTCGTCGGCCTCCTCGGCGGTGTTCGCGACGAGGCGGTCGGCGGCGGAGACGATCTGGGTCTCGCCGATGACGCGGGCGGCGGGCTCGGGGGTGTCGCCGACGGCGAGCGCGGCGTTCTTGACCTTGGCCATGGTGTGCATGGCGTGCACGAGGGGGACGCCCCAGCGTTCGGCGGCGAGCCAGCCGACGTGGCCGGAGAGCCAGTAGTGGGAGTGGACGAGGTCGTAGTAGCCGGGTCGGTGACCGGCCCAGGCCTGCATGACGCCGTGGGTGAAGGCGCAGAGCTGGGCGGGCAGCTCCTCCTTGGCGAGGCCTTCGTACGGACCCGCGTCGATGTGCCGTACGAGGACGCCCGGGGCCAGCTCGACGGCCGGCGGCAGGCCGCCGGTGGTGGCCCGGGTGAAGATCTCGACCTCGATGTTGATCGCGGCGAGGCGCTTGGCCAGCTCGACGATGTACACGTTCATGCCGCCGGCGTCGCCGGTGCCGGGCTGGTGCAGCGGTGAGGTGTGCACGCTGAGCATGGCGACGCGGCGCGGCTTGCGGTGGTGGCCGACGGCCGGCAGGCGCAGTCGCGGCGCGTCGCTGCGGGTGCCGCGCGCGGCGGCGAGGCGTCCGCTGATGCTGCCGCCGAGACGGGACACGTACTGGCTCAAGGGAGCAGTTCCTCTCGCTCGGACGACGCGCGGGGACGACGCGCACGGACGGTGGTGGCGGACCGGGCGGGGCCCGGAGGGACGGTCCGCCCCGTGGGGCGGCATGGCTGCGGGGGCGCTGTGGGGCGCCTTGCAAGGAGTGCAACCCGGACGGGCGCCGCCCGCATTCCGGGGCGGGCCGACTTTCCTTCGCTGTTTGCCGGTTTTTTATCCGGCGAGGGCCCTCCGCTTAGGCTCGGCGCATGGCTTCCCGCAGCACTCCACCACCCCCGAGGCGCCCTGTGGGCACCGTGACGCGGGGGACGACGAACCCGAACCGGCTGCGCCGCATGGACCGCTGGATCGCGGCGTCGCACGGGGCCGCGCTGCGCCGCGCGGACGCGCCGGTGGCGGTGGACCTCGGCTACGGGGCGGCCCCCTGGACGGCGGTGGAGCTGCTGGCGCGGCTGCGGGAGGCGGCGCCGGCGGTGCGGGTGGTCGGCATCGAGATCGAGCCCGCGCGGGTGGCGGGGGCCAAGCCGTACGAGCGGGACGGGCTGAGCTTCCGGCACGGCGGCTTCGAGGTGCCGCTGGACGGGGACGAGCGCCCGGCGCTGATCCGCGCGGCGAACGTGCTGCGCCAGTACGACGAGGAGCAGGTCGCCCGGGTGTGGGAGCGGCTCCGCGCGCGGTTGGCCCCGGGCGGGCTGCTCGTGGAGGGGACGTGCGACGAGATCGGCCGGCGGCACGTGTGGGTGGCGTTGGGGCCGGAGGGGCCGCGCACGGTGACCTTCGCTACGCGGCTGGGCTCCCTGGAGCGTCCGTCGGACCTGGCGGAGCGGCTGCCGAAGGCGCTGATCCACCGGAACGTGCCGGGCGAGCCGGTGCACGCGTTCCTGCGGGACTTCGACCGGGCGTGGGCGGCCGCGGCCCCGTACGCCTCGTACGGGGCGCGGCAGCGGTGGATCCGGACGGCGCGGGCGCTGTCCGGGGACTGGCCGCTGGCGGACGGCCCGGTGCGCTGGCGCCAGGGGGAACTGACGGTGCGGTGGGAGGCGTTGCGCCCGGTGGGGTGACGCGCACGCGATGGGGTGAACCTCGTACGACGGGGAACCGGCTCCGTGGGCGGCCCGTTGAGTCGGCAGGGGTGGGCGGGGCGTGGCCGGTCATGATCGGACCGTGACCCGCAAGGGTGTTGGAATTCACCGAGTCGTGGCACCATCCCGGAGACAGTGACAAGTTACTGATGAATAGTCAGATCTGATGTCGGGTGAGGCACCTGTCGTCCGGTCGGACTCGGGGCGCCTGGGGGAGCCATGGGGACCGCGAAGCGAGCGTCGCGTCGGCACGGGGCATCGACCCTGACACTGCTGTGCGCGATGGCGATACTGACGGCCCCCGCGATCGCGGGGGGCACCGCGTACGCGGCCCCGGCCGCGCCGGTCCCGTCCCCGGCGCCGCCCGCGCCGGGTGCGACGCCCGGGTCGCCCGTGGCACCGACGCCGGCGCCCGGGGCGAAGTCGCTGGAGCAGACCCGCAAGGACATAGAGGGGCTGTACCGGCAGGCCGGCAGCGCGACGGACGCGTACAACCTCGCGGAGAGCGAGACCAAGGCCCAGTCCGAGCGGATCGTGGAGATCGCGAAGCTGGTCGTGGCGGGCCAGGACCGGATCTCCGGCCTGAAGGCCCGCGCGGGCGCCGCGGCGCGCGCCCAGTACCGCTCGGGCGGCCTGCCGCCGGGCGCGCAGCTGGCGTTGAGCGACAGCCCGGGCCAGTTCCTCGACGGGGCGAACCGGTTGCGGCAGGGCGAGAAGGCCACCACCGACCTGGTGTCCGAACTCAACCGCACGCAGAGCGACTTGGAGCGGTACGCGAAGGACGCGGGCGCGCTCTGGCAGAAGATGGAGGAGAACCGGGCCAAGCAGGAGGCCGCCAAGAAGGAGATCGAGGGGAAGATCAAGGCGGCGGAGGAGCTGGAGAACAAGCTGGAGGCCGAGGAGAAGGCCCGGCTGATCCAGCTGGAGCAGGAAGCCCAGTACAAGGCGCAGACGCAGTGGCTGTCGACGGGCGCGCTGAAGGAAGCGAAGGGGTCGGCGACGGACGCCGGCAAGCGGGCGGTGCAGTTCGCGACGGCGCAGATGGGCAAGCCGTACGTGTGGGGCGCCACCGGGCCGAACTCGTACGACTGCTCCGGCCTGACCTCGCAGGCCTGGCTGGCGGCCGGCAAGGCCATCCCGCGCACCTCGCAGGAGCAGTTGCGGCTGCTGCCGAAGGTGGCGATGAAGGACATACGACCGGGTGACCTGATCATCTACTGGGACGACGCGAGCCACGTCGCGATGTACGTCGGGGACGGCGCGATGGTCCACTCGCCCCGCCCCGGCCGGAGCGTGACGATGGCGGGCGTCGGCTCGATGCCGATCAAGGCCGTGGTCCGCCCCGACGCGTAGGCCCCGGCCGGGCGGATTCGGGTCCCGGGCGGGGCCGCGGGCGGGCTCGGGTCGTGGGGGCGGAGTCACTGCGGCCCACACGCGGCCGTCGGCGGCGCCGGACCGGAGAAGCCCGCGGGCGCGGCCCGGCGGGGCGGAGGTGTGCAGCGTCACGTGGGACGGCGGTGGGGTGGGGGCGGGGGCGGGGTGCGCGACGTCACGTACAGGGGTCCGGCACGGGCTTCGGCGGTGGGGCGCGGGGTCCCGGTGAGCGGGACCGGGTTGTGGGGGTTCCGTGACGTTGGTCATCCATCGGCCCGCTTATCCCCCGCGATAACGGCATATGACGGAGGCCCTCCCCCCAACCGGCATTCCGTTCGTCGCCACCCTCCCGCTAGGGTCGGCCCATGAGCGCACCCTCGGGGGGAGGGAAGGAACCGGAGACGATGTCCGTACCCGTACCGCGGCAGCGGGACACCCCGCCCGTGGAGAGCGGTCCGGCGGTTCTTTCCGTCACCCCCGCGACACCCGGACCGGGCCCCGCCCCCGTTCCGGCCACCGCATCCGTACCCGCACCCGCCCCGGCACCCCAGACGTCACTGACCCTGCTGGTGATCGAGGACGACCCCGCGGGCGGCCTCACCGTTCCCGAGATCCTCGACGCCGACGGCCACCGCATCCGGCTGCGCAGCGCCCGCAACCTCACCGAGGCCGCGCGACTGCTCACCCCCGACGTGCACTGCGTCCTGCTCGACCTCTCCCTCCCCGGCGCGGGCACGGGCACGGGCGCCGACACCGAGGACGGTCTCGCGACCCTGCGCCAGGTGCTGCGGCTGGCCCCGCGCCACGCGGTCCTCGTACTGACCTCGGAGTCCGACGCCGAACGCGCCGCCGAGGCGGTCCGCGTCGGCGCCCAGGACTTCCTCTTCCGCGACGAGCTCGACGGCCGGCTGCTCAGCCGCGCCATCCGCTACGCCGTGGAGAGAAAGCGGGCGGACATCGCCCAGTACAAACTTGCAGAATCGAAACTGCGGGCCCAGGAGAACGCCCGCCTGGAACGCGGTCTGCTCCCCACGCCCCTCCTGGAGGGCTCGGACCTCCGCTTCGCCGCCCGCTACCGACCGGGCCGCAGTCGGGCCCTGCTCGGCGGGGACTTCTACGACACGGTCCGCACCCCCGACGGCACCGTCCACGCGATGATCGGCGACGTCTGCGGCCACGGCCCGGACGAGGCGGCCCTCGGCGTCGAGCTGCGCATCGCCTGGCGCGCCCTGACCCTGGCGGGCCTGTGCGGGGACGACCTGCTCTCCACGCTCCAGGAAGTGCTCGAAGTCGAGCGCCCCTGCGAGGAGATCTTCGCGACGCTGTGCACGGTCGACATCGCCCCGGACGGCCGCCGCGCCGGCCTGTGCCTGGCCGGGCACCCGGCCCCGCTGATATCCCGGCCGGGCCAACCGGCGCGGCTCCTGCCGTACGAGAACAGCGGCCCGGCGCTCGGCCTGCTGCCCCGGGCCCGCTGGCCCCGCCGCCAGGTCGAACTGGGCGGCACCTGGAGCCTGATGCTCTACACCGACGGCCTGATCGAGGGCCACATCGGTGAGGGCAAGGAGCGCCTCGGGCAGGACGGCATGGTCGAGATGATCAACCGTCACCTGGACCGGGGACTGACCGGCGAGGCACTCCTGGAGGCTTCCGTCACGGAGGCCCGCCGCCTCAACGGCGGCGAACTCACCGACGACGTCGCCGTGGTCCTGCTCTCCCGCAACGCGGGCTGAGCCGGAACCCGGCCGGCGACGCCCGCCGGCCGGCCGGCGCCCACCGCTCGGGACTACCGGCCGCCGTTGTAGGGCCCGTACGGGCCGTCGCTGCTGCTGCCGCGGCGCTTGCCGCCGCCGCCCGTGATCTGCTTGAGCGCCGGCCGGACGTCGACGAAGAAGACGATGGTGGCCACCAGGCCCGCGATCTGCAGGAACAGCATCGCGAGGAAGAAGTCCACCACCACGGTGACGCCGAGGATGACCAGCCAGAAGGTCTTGGTCTGCTTGTCGGCCGCCGTGTAGGCCTGCGCGCTCGGCATCGCGGCCATGACGAACGCCACGACGGCGAGCGCCAGCATGGCGTAGCCGAACAGCGGGAGCACCCCGTTGTCGAACCCCTGCATCAGCATCGTCTCAACCGCCCTCTGTCCCGTCCGGCACGCCTGTCTCCACGCTACCGCCGGAGCCGTCTTCCCAAACGAGAACGAACCGGGCACCGCTCAGGTGCCCGGTCCGATCCGTCGATCAGGCCTCGCCGCCGGTCGTGGCGGCGGCCTTCTTGGCCGTGCTCTTGCGCGCCGTGGTCTTCCGCGCCGCCGGCTTCGCCTCGGCGGAACCATCCGCGGCCTCGGCGGCCGCCGCGTCGGTGGCCTGGGCGTCGGAGGCAGCGGCCTCGGTGGCCCCGGCGCCGGACTCCTGGGCGGGCTTCGGCTTCGGGTCGGGCTCCACGACGTCGGCCAGGTCCACGATGTCGTCGGAGATCTCGCCGCGCCACGCCCGTACGGCCTGCTCGCCGTGCTCGGCGACCTTGTCGTAGGTCTCCTTGGCGCGCACCGCGTACTCGGCGGCCACGCCGACGCCGCGCAGCGCCAGGTCCTGGGCGGTCTCGCCCAGCTTCTTCGGGTCGATCGACCCGAGGACCTCGGCGACCTTGGCGGTGACCGCCTCCTGCGCCTCCTTGGCCTTCCCCTGGACGACCTTGGGGTCGGTGTTCACGACGGCGTCGATCCGCGCGGGGGCCTCGGCGCGCAGCTGCTCGATGAGGCCGGGCACCTTCTTGGCCTGCTGTACGGCCAGGTCGGCGGTGCCCGCGGCGAAGTAGAGGGGGGTCGGGTCGGTGAGGGTCTTCTTCAGGTCATCGGCGATGGCCATGTGCTGGTCCTCCCGGATCACAGTCGGTTCGTAGGGGGCAGGTCCCCGTCGTCGGCAATGGCACCGGAGTCCGCGGTCGGGCCGGGGGCGGCGTCGGCGGCCGCCTCGGCGTCCAGCGCGTTCTCCTTGCGGAACGAGTCGTAGATCTGGAGCAGCACCTGCTTCTGCCGCTCGTTGATCGACGGGTCGGAGAGGATGGCGGCACGCGTCTCCACCTCGTCGCGATCCCGCTCGTCCAGGATTCCGGCCTGCACGTACAGCGTCTCCGCGGAGATCCGCAGCGCCTTGGCCAGCTGCTGGAGGATGTCCGCGCTCGGCTTGCGCAGCCCGCGCTCGATCTGGCTCAGGTACGGATTCGACACCCCCGCCGCGTCGGCCAGCTGCCGCAGGGACAGTTGAGCCTGCCGCCGCTGGTCGCGGAGGTACTCGCCGAGGTTTCCGACGTTGAGCGATGCCATGCCCCGATCCTGCCGCACCCTGCTAACTTTTGCAAGCAACCGCTTGCAAAAGCGCGCACCCCCGGCCGGCGCAGGGTTCGTGGCATGCCGCCCGTGGGATGCTGGGGGCGTGAACCTGGAGGATCTCGTACGGCTGCGGCGGGCTCGGGACGCGATGGACCGGGACTACGCGCGGCCGCTCGACGTGCCGGCGCTGGCGCGGGTCGCCCTGATGTCCTCCGGGCACTTCTCCCGCAGCTTTCGGGCCGCCTACGGGGAGACGCCGTACGGGTACCTGATGACGCGCCGCATCGAGCGGGCGAAGGCGCTGCTGCGGCGCGGGGACCTGAACGTGACGGAGGTCTGCTTCGAGGTCGGCTGCACCTCGCTCGGGTCGTTCAGCTCGCGCTTCACCGAGCTGGTCGGCGAGACGCCGAGCGCGTACCGGGCCCGCTGCCACGCGGCGGGCGCCGCGATCCCCGCCTGCGTGGCCAAGGTGTCCACCCGTCCGCTCAGGAAACCGGAACCGATCGGGAAACCGGAACCGGTCAGCAAACCGGAACCGGTCAGGAACGGAGAAGCGGGAACGGGCGACGGCTCGTAACGTCGAGGGCATGACCATCAAGCTCTCGCAGTGCTTCATCGCCGTCGACGACCACGACAAGGCGCTCGCCTTCTACCGTGACGTCCTCGGCATGGAGGTCCGCAACGACGTCGGCTTCGAGGGAATGCGGTGGGTGACCGTCGGGTCCCCCGCGCAGCCGGACGTGGAGATCGTCCTCGAACCGCCGCTCGCCGATCCCAACGCCTCCGCCACCGACAAGCAGGCCATGGCGGAACTGCTGGCCAAGGGCATGCTGCGGGGCGTCATCTTCGCCACCGACGACGTCGACGCCACCTTCGAACGGGTCCGGGCCGCCGGCGGCGAGGTGCTCCAGGAGCCGGTCGACCAGCCGTACGGGGTCCGCGACTGCGCCTTCCGCGACCCGGCCGGCAACATGCTCCGCTTCAACCAGCCCCGCACGCGGTAACCGAGCCGCGATCCCACCGGCGACGGCCCTTTCCCAGGGGGCCCGTCCGCCGGGTGCGCCGGTTGCGCCGCCACCCGGAGCCGGGGCGTCCTGACCGCCGACACCCCCGACCGGGCCCGGGACACCGCGCGGTGGGCGGAGCGGCACGGCGTCCGCTACCGGGACGGGGCGGTCATGACGCCGAACACCACCATCGGCACGGACCACGCGGTGTTCCTGCACGGCGGCCCGCAGGACCTGTACGAGGAACTGCGCCCGGTGCTCGACACGTTGGGTGGCGCCCACACCCACCTCGGAGCGGACACCGGCCGCGCGGCGGCGTACGACATCGCGCTGCTGGACGTCTTCTGGACGGCCACGGCCGGCTGGGCGCACGCCCTGGCGGTCGCCCGGGCCGAGGGCATGGCCCGCCGCACGGTCGGGCCGGGCCACGGGACGGACGGGTTCGTCCGGATCGCCGAAGTCCTGGGCCGCCGCTGAGGAACCGCCGGGGGCACCCCCGACGCCGAGCCCACCGCCGCCGCGTCCGGAAGCGGGCGCGGCGGCGGGCCCCGGTCGGCTCGGCGCGCTACCCCACCGGCGCCCGCCCGATCACCACCGTCGCGTACAGCTCCTCCGAGGTGACCGCCCGGACCGCGAGGCCGCCCGCCGTCAGGGCGGAGGCCGTCACCGGCGACTGCCGGGCGCTGGTCTCGATCAGCAGGTGTCCGCCCGGGGCCAGCCACCGCACGGCCTCGGCGGCGACCCGCCGGTGGACGTCCAGGCCGTCCGCGCCCCCGTCGAGGGAGACGAGCGGCTCGTGGTCGCGGGCCTCCGGCGGCATGAAGCCGATCTCCTCCGTCGGCACGTACGGGGCGTTGACCACCAGCACGTCCACCCGCCCGCGCAGCTCCGCCGGGAGCGCCGCGTACAGGTCGCCCTGCCAGACCGAGCCCCCGTACGGGGCCACGTTGCGCCGCGCGTACTCCAGCGCGGCCGGGTCGATGTCGGCGGCGTGCAGTTCGACGCCGCCGTGGACCTGGGAGGCCACCGCCGCGCCGAGGGCGCCGACCCCGCAGCACAGGTCCAGTACGACCGCTCCGGGCCGGGTCAGCCCGACCGCCTCCCGCACCAGGAACTCGGTGCGCCGGCGCGGCACGAAAGCCCCCGCGCCGACCCACAGGCGCAGCCCGCCGAACTCCGCCCAGCCCACGACGTGCTCCAGCGGTTCCCCGGCGACCCGGCGGGCGACCATGCCGGCCAGGTGTCCGTCGTCGGTGGCGGCCGAGACCAGCAGGTCCGCCTCCTCCTCCGCGAAGACGCAGCCGGCCGCGCGCAGGCGTTCCACGATCGATGCCACGGGTGATTCGGTCCTCTTCGGTCGTCAGCAGTCGGAGATCGGTGGTCGGTGGTCGGCAGTCGGTGGGGACGGGC
This sequence comes from Streptomyces sp. NPDC048383, assembly GCF_040651775.1. Lineage (NCBI taxonomy): Bacteria > Bacillati > Actinomycetota > Actinomycetes > Kitasatosporales > Streptomycetaceae > Streptomyces > Streptomyces sp. NPDC048383. The sequence goes on along the minus strand of NZ_JBEZKS010000009.1, from coordinate 51,489 downwards.
GACGCGCCCCGGGCCGTCAGAAGACGTCCGGGCACCACGGCCGGCGCGCGGTGCGGAACACCGTGTCGGCGAGGGCCACCGCCCCGGGCCGCAGTTCGCTCACCCCGCCCAGCGCCGCCAGCCGTACCGCCGAGGCGTCGCCGAGGTAGAGGGCGCCGAGCGCGGCCGCGTCGAGCCGCAGGTCGGCGGGCTCCCCCGTACGGGAACAGGTGCCGGCGCCCGCGTCGAGGCGGTAGCGGCCCTCCGCCGGGCCGTCGGGGTCGGTGACCTCCAGGACGAACGCGCCGGGGACCTCGTACGTCCGCGCGGCCAGCGCCCGTGCGACGTCCAGCACCCGCACCCACAGGAAGTCGGATGCGGTCACCAGCGCGGCCGCGCGCGGGTCGGGCAGCAGCTGCGGGAGGAGGTCGTCGGGGGCGCGGTAGCCGGTGCGGACCTTGGTGACCCAGTCGACGGAACACAGGAAGTGCCACAGCGCCCGCTCGGCCCCGGGGGTCAGCGCGATCAGGTCGCGCACGCGCAGGGTGTTCTGCGGGGTCTTCGCGTCGGTCCAGTGCTCGTCGACGCCGTAGATCACCAGACCGGCGGTCTCACCGTCGGCGCTCCGGTACACCGCGTGGAACTTGTCCTTGTACGGGGAGTGCGACATCGCCCGCACGCCCGTCACCACGTCCCACCAGCGCGCGTCCCGGTCGACCAGGCCGGGCACGACGGCCCGCAGCCGCTCGTGCAGCGCGGGGCCGATCCGCCGGACCTCGGCGGCGTCCACCAGGTCGATCCGGCCGCCGTCGGCGGGGACCGGCCGGCGGCGGTCGAGGCCGGCGCGCGGCACGTCGATCTCCCACTCGGCGAGGGAGGTCGCGGGGCCGAAGCCGTAGCGCCCGTAGATCGGGTACTCGGCGGCGATCAGGGTGGCCAGGACGTCACCGCGCTCCCGGCAGGCCGCCAGCTCGGCGGCCATCATCCGGGTCAGCAGGCCCTGGCGGCGGTGGGTGGGCAGTACGGCGACGGAGGAGACCGCGCTGCACGCGACGAGGGCCCCGCCGGGGACGGTCAGCTCCTGCGTGAAGGACCGGAAGCTCGCGACGCAGCGGCCGGTGTCCGGGTCGAAGGCGCCCTGAAGGCGGGCGAGGTCGCTGCCCTCGGTCCGTTGGGCCACGTCGGAGTCCGTGACCGGGGTCGCGGTCAGGAAGCCGGTGTTCAGGGCCCGCATCCAGTCGGGGATCTCGGACTCGGTGATCGGCCGGACGTCAGCGCTCATAACGGCACACGCTAATCGTCCGTACGGCCCTGGTCGCCCGATTTTCCCGCCGCCCGCGACCGCTGCCCGCGCACCCCGTCCGGCAGCGGGTCGCTAGGCCAGCAGGTCGTCCACCTGTGCCTCGCCCTCCCGGTAGCGGCGGGTGATCTCCGCGCTGGAGTCGTCCGCCAGCCGCTGGAGCTGCTGCCGGCGCCGCGAGACCTGCTGCTCGTAGCGGACCAGCCGGCCCATCGCGTCGTGCAGTTCCGCGTCGGTGCGGGCGTCCAGGTCGGACAGCTCGACCTCGGAGAGCATCTCGGCGGCCAGCAGCCGGAACTCCTCGTTGTGCGGGGTCCCGAGGGTGACGTGGCGGGCGGAGGGCCTGCGGCTGGACGGCGCGTCGGCGAGGATCTCGGAGAGCCGGTCCACCACCGGCGCCTCGGGGTCCGTGCGGCGGGCGAGTTCGGCGCGCAGGATGTCGATGCGGCCCTGCAGGAGTCTGCGTACGTAGCTCAGGTCGGCCTCGTCGCGCTGCGCGTCGCGGCGCAGCGCGCGCAGCTCCGGCAGGCCGAGGGCGGTGGCCGCGCCGGCCAGCGGGCCCGGGCCCGGGGCTTCGCCGGTGCGCTGTGCGGGCGGGCGCCCGGTGGCGGGCGACGCGGGTGACGCGGGTGCAGGTGCGGAGGTACCAGAGGTGTTCATCGTTCGTATCCGTCCCCTCGACCGGTGCTGGGGGCACCGCCTGCGTGCATCGTGCCACTCTCCGTGGCGTCGACGCAGTCCCACTGCACCCGATCGGCCCCGGACGGGTGCACGCCTGGTACACAGGTGGTATGCGAGCAGTGGTGCAGAGGGTGGACGGCGCGAGCGTGGTCGTGGCCGGTGAGACGGTCGGCGAGATCGTCGGCGAGGGACTGTGCGTCCTGGTGGGGGTGACCCACGACGACACTCCGGAGAAGGCGGCGCTGCTGGCGCGCAAACTGTGGTCCGTACGGATCCTGGAGGCGGAGAAGTCGTGCAGCGACATCGGCGCCCCACTGTTGGTGATCTCCCAGTTCACGCTCTACGGGGACGCCCGCAAGGGCCGCCGCCCCACCTGGAACGCGGCCGCGCCCGGCCCGGTCGCCGAGCCGCTGGTCGACGAGGTCGTGGCGCAACTGCGGTCGCTGGGCGCGACGGTGGAAACGGGCCGGTTCGGCGCGGACATGCGCGTCTCGCTCACCAACCACGGCCCGTTCACCATCGTCATCGACATCTAGGACGTCCCGCCCGATCGGCGCCGGAACGCTACGGCGCCACGACGACCTCCTGCGCGGCGGCGGTGGTCCCCACCAGCAGCGGCGCGTCCACGGGGACGTTCCGCTTGACCAGGGCGAGGGCGATCGGCCCCAGTTCGTGGTGGCGCACGGCGGTGGTCACGAAGCCGAGCCGACGGCCCTCCTCCCCGTCCGCGGCGAGCCGTACGGGCGTGCCGTGCGCGGGGAGCAGCACCTCGGAGCCGTCCAGGTGCAGGAAGACCAGCCGGCGCGGCGGCTTCCCCAGGTTGTGGACGCGGGCGACGGTCTCCTGTCCCCGGTAGCAGCCCTTCTGCAGGTGGACGGCGGTGCCGATCCAGCCCAGTTCGTGCGGGATGGTGCGGTGGTCGGTCTCCAGGCCGACGCGCGGGCGGTGCGCCTCGACGCGCAGGGCCTCGTAGGCGAGCAGGCCGGCGGCCGGGCCGTGCGCGGCGGCGAAGGCCTCCAGCTCGGCGCGGGGGAGGAACACCTCGCGGCCGTACGGGGTCTCGCGCACGGCGAGGTCCTTGGCGACCTCGGCGATCGAACCGGCCGGGAGGTGGACGACGGCGAAGTCGGCGGTGCGGTCGGCGACTTCGACGCGGTAGAAGAACTTCATCGCCTCCAGGTAGCCGATCAGGGCCTCCTGGGTGCCGGGCTCGACGTGCGCCCAGACCGTCTCCCCGTCGTCGACGAGGTAGAGGGCGTGCTCGATGTGCCCGTTCGCGGAGAGGATCAGCGCCTCGGTGGCCTGTCCGGCGGGGAGGTCGGCGACGTGCTGGGTGATCAGCAGGTGAAGCCAGCCGAGCCGGTCCGCCCCGGTGACGGTGACGACACCGCGGTGGGAGAGGTCGACGAAGCCTCGGCCGTCGGCGAGGGAGCGCTGTTCGCCGTAGAGCTCTCCGTAGTGGGCGGCGACGCCCTCGTCACGGCCTTCGGCCTGTACGGCGCCGGGGAGATGGAGCAAGGGGCTGCTGGTCATGCCACCAAGCGTACGACCCCGGCGGCGCGGCCCCCGGGGCGCTCCCCCGGGGTCAGGGCAGCTCGGGGCGGGCGTCCGCCGCGCGGCGGGCGGCGCACTCCGCGCACAGCCCGAAGATCGCGAAGTGCTTCATGTCGGTCTCGAAGCCGAAGTCGGCCCGCAGCTTCGCCGTGAACTCCGCGGCGACGTCCAGGTCGGCCTCGATGACCTCGGTGCAGTCCCGGCACACCAGGTGGATGTGGTGGTGCCGGTCGGCGAGGTGGTAGGTGGGGGCGCCGTGCCCGAGGTGCGCGTGCGAGACCAGGCCCAGCTCCTCCAGGAGCTCCAGGGTCCGGTAGACCGTCGAGATGTTCACCCCGGAGGCCGTCCTGCGCACCTCGACGAGGATCTCGTCGGGGGTGGCGTGCTCCAGGGCGTCGACCGCCTCCAGCACAAGCTGTCGCTGCGGTGTCAGCCGGTATCCGCGCTGCCGCAGGTCGCTCTTCCAGTCGGTGCTCACCACCCGGCCAGTGTAAGCGCGCGAAGGGGACCGCGGTCGAGTCCGCGGTCCCCTTCGTTTCGTACGACCGTCCGCCCGGCCCTCGGCCCGGCGGAGCTGCCCCGTCGGCTCGGCGGTGGCCGGCCGGTCGGCTCAGCGGAAGAAGGCGATGCCGTCCTCCGGGAGCTCCGGCAGGTTGCGCGCCATGTCGGCGATCTCCTCCGGGGTGACGACCTTCTTGAGCTGGGCCGACATGTACGGGCGCAGCTCGACGTCGGGCGTGGCCTTCTCGCCGACCCACATGAGGTCGCTCTTCACGTACCCGTAGAGGCGCTTGCCGCCGCTGTACGGGCCGGAAGCGGCCGTGCGGGCCACCGCGTCGGTGACGACGTCGATCTGCGGCTTCTGGTGCGCGAGGTCGCCGTACCAGACCTCGACGACGCCCTGGTCACGGACCATGACGATCTCGACCTTGCGGTCCGCGTCGATGCGCCAGTAGCCCGACTCGGACTCCAGCGGGCGCACCTTGTTGCCCTCGGCGTCGAGGACCCACGTGTGGGAGGTGTACTCCAGGAAGTCCCGGCCGTCGTGGCTGAAGACGACTTCCTGGCCGAAGTTGCACTTCTCCTCGCCGGGGAAGTCGAAGACGCCCGCGCCCTCCCAGTTTCCGAGGAGGAAGGCGAGGGGGACGAGGCCGGGGTTCAGGTCGGAGGGGATCTGGATCATGGTTGGCTGCTCAGGCGATCTGTTCGAGGGGGTCCGGGGTGGTCGACTGCGCGGAAGCTCAGCGCTGACCCTGGTACAGCTTCTTGACGGCCAGGACCGTGAAGGCCATGACGCCGACGCAGACCAGGACCAGCAGGGAGGTGAAGACTGCCTCAAGCACGGGGTGCTCCTCGGGAGGATTCGATGGCGGGGTACGGGCCGGTCCCCAAGCCTACTGGCCCGGGGACCGGCGCACTCTGCGAGGTGGGCCGTACGTCGTCCGGCGGGTCAGCCGAGCAGTTGGTGCTGGAGGATCACCGTCTGGTGGAGCGGGACGGCGGGCACCGCTCCCTTGCGGGTCTGCAGGATCACGGCCTGGACGTCACCGGACTGCACGCAGGCGGCCCGGACCTGTTCGTCGCCGACCGGGGCGGATTCCTCCATCACGGTCACACCGGTGGTGTCGGGTGCCTTCTGGTCGACCTTGACCTTGCCCCAGACCTCGTCCACCTCGATGCGGTTGACGCCGTTCAGGTTCATGTCGGCGCCGCAGCCCTCGAAGGTGTCCGCGAAGCCCGAGGAGTGGAACCGCAGCAGGTAGACGCGGGTGCGGGTGCCGTCGGGGGTGGTCCAGCCGCGGCCCACGATCTGGCGCAGGCCCTCGTTGACCAGCCCCTCCTTCAGCTTCGCGCGCGCGGTGCCCTCGTACTCCTCCATGAGGGTGTCCACGGTGACGACGGAGTCCTTCTCCAGCTTCAGCCCGGGGTCCGGTACGGAGCCCTTCGGCGGGGGCAGCAGCAGCTGGGTCAGGCCGGCGTAGTGGGTGCCGTCCTCGTTGTCCTTGGCGAAGGGCAGCGGGGCACCCGGCGGCAGGGTGGGCCGGGCCGGCGCCGGGTACTCCCAGCGGCCGTCGTCGAGGGTGGCGAGCCCGGGGAGATCGGTGCGCTCGGGCTGGAGGAGCGCGTACGCGGCCCCCGATCCGGCGGCCGCGAACACGAGGACCGCGGCGCTCCACCGCAGCACCGCGAACAGCTTGCGGCGGTCCTTGGGGGGCGCGGGGGGCGCGGGGGGCGCGTCCGTCGGGGTCGGGGCCACGGGGGCGGCGGGCGCCGGGGCGGGCTGCGGGAACGTTTCCGCCGGGGCGGTGTGCTGCTCGGTCACGCGGACTCCCCCGGGGACTTGAGGTGGCGCAGCTGGTTCTTGAGGAGGTCGACCGCGTCGGTGGCGTAGAAGCCGGACTTGGGACCGTAGGCGCGCAAGTCGACCATCACGTCGCCCTCGACCGCGACGCAGTACAGGGACTCGATCTTTTCCTTCTTCTCCTCGCCGACGGCCACCAGCGCGCACTTGGCGTCCGGGTAACCGTCCACCTTCGGCGCCTCTCGCTTGTCGGCGACGAACTCCAGGAACGACTTCGAGGCCCCGGCGAAGGAGTTCACGGCCTTCGGGTCGGCCTGCAGGATCCTGACCTCCACGACCAGGTTCCCGGCCCACTTCGTGTAGGTGCGTCCCGCCTGGCCCTTGAGGTCGAGTTCGGCAAGCGCCTCGTCGCGCTTCTTGCGCTCCGAGGTGGACAGGCCCTTGCGGATCTCCTTGAGCCCCTCGACGGCCTTGTCCCCGGACACGACGAAGTCGTTGCCCTCGGCCCCGAGGTCCGGGCCGAGTTCGAAGCTCGCGGGCACCGGGAGCAGCTTGGCGGACACCGCGTTGGCGGGCACGTTCGGCGGCTCGGGCGCCTCCTGCGGCTCCTCGCCGGCGGCCGCCCAGTAGGCGGTGGGCGCGCTGCGGTCGGCGTCGTCGACGGTGGCGGACGCCCAGACCCCTGAGCCCACCAGAACGGCCAGGCTGAGCACGCCGACCACCAGCGGGCCCACCTGGACGCGACTCCCGGCCGGGGCGTCGGGGGCGGCCACCGTGGCCGGGGCCGGTCCGGGCTCCGTCGCCGCGGGGGCGGCGGGGGCGGCCGGGACCGTCGTCGTGTCGTTCGTCGGCTCGGTCACAGTCGCTCCAGCTGTCGCTTGGCCAGGTCGACGACGTTCGATTCGGCGATGTTCCCGCCCCGGTTGTCGTCGTAGAAGATCTCCAGGAGCACGTCACCGCGCCGCACGAGGGCGCGCGAGCTGCGGTACGGCTCGTAGCCGGGCTCCTGCTGCGCCTTCGAGTCCACCCAGGCGTGACCGAGGTCGTCGGGCACTCCGGGAATGGACACACCGGGATTGCCGGCTCGCCTCGCGCTCGGCATGCCCGCGCTGTAACCCTGCTGGTACTCGTCCGCGCCTTCGCGATCCCTGAACTGGATGAGCCGGACGGTGACGTGGTAACGGTCGTTCGTGGACCACGAGGTCAGCGCGATTCTGCGGAGGCCGCCCGTGACGAAATCCCGCAGGGCCTCTTCCGGGTTGTCGTGGTCGGCCGCGAAGAAGTCGAGCGACTCGTAGCCCGGCGATTCCTCGACCTTCGCGCCCGGCGGCGGCTCCAGGAGCAGCTCCGTCAGGTCGCCGTCGGTCTTGTGCCAGCGGTTGGCGTTGATGGACTTGAGCGTCGTCGCGCCGTCCGCGGCCAGCGGCTTCGGGGTGTTCACCTGCCGCAGGGCCAGCGGGGGCAGGGGGGTCGGTTCGCGGTGGTACTGGATCGCGTAACCGGTGACCGTGCCGGCCAGGGTACCGAGGACGAGGGCGGCGGCGATCAGGAGCGTCGTGCGCCCGCGCCGCCGGCGACCCGGGGCGATTTCGGCGCGAGCGGCATCCGATGTCACGGCCGGAAATTCCGCAGCGCCCGATTCCGGCGTCTTCTCCGCCGGTATGGGCAGCTCAGGCACGGTCTGTTCTTTTTCCAATGGAGGTCCCCCCGCAGGACTGGAGGCGCCGGGTGGTGCACCCGCGCACAGCCAAGACGGACTTCGACCGGAAGTAGTTGTACCGAACCCTTATTACGTTTTTATATAGGCGGGTTTCATTCGTCCCGACGCCGCTTTCCGTCCAATTCGTCCCACCATTCGTCCGACTTCCGATCGCCGGAGGGATCGTCCCACCAGCGGTCGTCGGGTCCGCGCCGGTTGGCGACCATCGCGGCGATCGGCGGGATCACCATGGCGACCACGCAGAGGGCCACCGCGGCCTCCACCGACCACAGGCGCACGAAGGACCAGGCGGAGACGAACAGGAACAGGCATCCGCCCATGAGCAGGAAGTAGGCGCGTCGGCGCCGGGCGTACATACCTCCAGGGTAGGTCCGCGCCGACCCGCACGACCCCGAACGACCCCGACCGGACGCTCCGGACGGCGCGAAGGGCCGCACCCCGTTCCAGTGGCGTCCAACCCCCGGGGGTGCGGCCCTTCGGCCGGTCAATCGTCGCTGCGGTGTGCGGTGCTCAGACCGCGATCGCCACGTCCGTCACGCCGCCGGCCTCGGCGACCACGACGTTGCGGTCGGCCGTGCCGCCCGGCACGAGCGCGCGCAGGGTCCAGGAGCCGGTGGCCGCGTAGAAGCGGAACTGGCCGGTCGCCGAGGTCGGGACCTCGGCGGTGAACTCGCCGGTCGAGTCCAGCAGGCGGACGTAGCCGGACACCGGCTCGCCGCCCTGGGTGATCTGGCCCTGGATGGCCGTCTCACCGGGCTTCAGCGTCGCGAGGTCGGGCCCGCCGATCTGTGCTCCACACATGTTCTCTGTCCTGTCCTGGAGAGGTCGTACTGCTACTGGCTACGGGTGCCCCTGCGTGCCCGGCAGGGTTGCCGACCGGCCGGCCGCCGGCCGGCCGGGCTACTTGTTGGGGCCGAGCTCGATCGGCACGCCGACCAGCGAGCCGTACTCGGTCCACGAGCCGTCGTAGTTCTTGACGTTCTCCTGGCCGAGGAGCTCGTGCAGCACGAACCACGTGAGCGCGGAGCGCTCACCGATGCGGCAGTAGGCGATGGTGTCCTTCGCCAGATCGACCTGCTCGGCCTGGTAGAGGGCGGTCAGCTCCTCGTCCGACTTGAAGGTGCCGTCGTCGTTGGCGTTCTTCGACCACGGGATGTTGCGGGCGCTCGGGATGTGGCCCGGGCGCTGCGACTGCTCCTGCGGGAGGTGCGCCGGCGCGAGCAGCTTGCCGGAGAACTCGTCGGGCGAGCGGACGTCGACCAGGTTCTTCGTGCCGATCGCGGCGACGGCGTCGTCACGGAAGGCACGGATGGAGGTGTCCTGGGCCTTGGCCTTGTAGGAGGTGGCCGGGCGGTTGGGGACGTCCTTGCCGTCGACCAGGTCGCGGGAGTCGAGCTCCCACTTCTTGCGGCCGCCGTCGAGCAGGCGGACGTCCTGGTGGCCGTAGAGCTTGAAGTACCAGTAGGCGTAGGACGCGAACCAGTTGTTGTTGCCGCCGTAGAGGACGACGGTGTCGTCGTTGGAGATGCCCTTGGCGGAGAGGAGCTTCTCGAAGCCCTCCTGGTCCACGAAGTCACGGCGGACCGGGTCCTGGAGGTCGCTCTTCCAGTCGATCCGGACGGCGTTGGTGATGTGGTTCTTGTCGTAGGCGGACGTGTCCTCGTCCACCTCGACGATGACGACGTCGGCGTCGTTCAGGTGGGCCTCGACCCAGTCGGCGTCTACGAGGACGTCGCTGCGGCTCATGATGTTCTCCTCCGGGGCAGTGTGCGGCGGGGTGGTGCGGGTGCTGCTGCGGGGCTGGCAGTGCGGGTGCGCGCCGTTCCGGGTGTCACGCCCGGACCCTGCGCGGGGAGGCGTCAGGGGGCGGGAGGCAGGTGCGGTCACGCGACTGAAGGGCCGTCGTCCGGCCGGTGGAGCGGAAGGCTCACACCGCTACATGGAGCGACAGAGCATGGCGGCGACGCGACACAGGTCTACTGCCCGCCGCTTCGTGAGGTCCGCCTGCTGATGCTTCATAGGTAGGGATCGTAGGGACGAATCGGCCGCCCTGTCACCGGTGTGTCATATGTCGAGACAGGATCGTCCGAATGATGGGACGAGAGAGCCCCGGCGGGCCGCCGCGCGGCCCCCGGGGCTCCTCGTACGACCCGTTCATCTGCGGATCGGACCGGGCTGTCTCACGATCCGGCCAGCGACACGTCCGTGCCGGTCAGCGTGAGGTGCACACCGGCCTCGTCGGCGGTCAGCGCGGACAGGCCGAGCCCGGCGGGCAGGCCTCCGTCCACGGTCCGGTCGAAGTCGGTGCGCTTGCGGACCTCGCGCTCGATCCCGGGGATCCCCTCGCCGGGGACCTCGTCGGCGCGCACCCGGACGATCTTGCCCTTGCCGTCCTTCGCGTCGACGAGGGTCACGGTCGACACCACGTGCCGGGTCAGGGACTGGCCGAGGAACTCCAGCGTCGCGGTGACCTTGACCTTGCCGGGGGTTCCGCCGTAGGTCAGGACCACGCCGTTCTGGGAGGCCTGGGTGAGGTCCGCCCAGGAGATCAGCGCGGTGCCCTCGGCCCGGCGGGCGGTGCCGCCGGTGTAGTCCCCGTTCAGCTTCACCTCGTGGAAGCTCGCGTCGATCTGCGAGAGGCGCGTCTTGCGGCCGTCCGCGGTGGCCTCGACGCCGGTCAGCTTCAGGTTGACCCGCTCCAGGTCGTGGCTGAGGGCCTGCGTCAGGAACGGGAAGCCCTCTATCTCGACCTCCGCCTTGCCGCCGGCCCCCTGCCGCGCCTGGATGCGCTCGGCCAGCCGCTCCTCGGCGTAGCCGACCGCCCAGCGGTCCGCGCCCACGAACAAGGCCCCCAGGACCACTCCGATGATCAAGACGACGCGCAGGAAACGCACGTGCCCTCCCCCTACTAGTCGGTACGTGCGTTCTAGTGGACCATGACCGGCCGCGGGGGCCGTGTGCGAGCGCCCCCGGGCCGGTGGTCGGCCCCGGCCGGTCAGCCCACGACCCGGCCGATCAGGTAGACGGCGGGCGCCGCGACGGCCAGCGGCAGCGCGACACCGGCCGTCATGTGGACGAACTTCGACGGGTAGTCGTACGCCGCCACCCGCAGGCCGATCAGCGCGCAGACCCCGGCGACCAGGCCGATCAGGGCCCCGCCCGCGCCGGTGCCGGTGACGGTGCCGACCGCGATGCCGGCGCCCGCGGCCGCGCCCAGCGACACGGCGACGGAGGGCAGGGTGGGCAGCGGCAGCGCGCGCGTGAACACGGCCACGGCGACGGCCGCGGCGCCCACGCTGACGGCCTCGCCGTCGGCCGCGAGGAAGCCCGCGCAGGCGATGGCCAGGGCGGCGGAGGCCACCGACGCCATCAGCCCGTACATCCGCTCGTCGGGGTCCGCGTGGCTGCGCAGCTGGAGGACCAGCGTGAGCAGCACCCAGGCGCCGAGGGTGCCGATGATCGCGCCGGGCCCGTACGTGCTGTCGACGGCGAGCACCGCCGCGTCCGCGACGAGGGCTCCGAGGAAGGCGAGGGCGATGCCCTGACGGGCGGGCCACATGCCGTTCAGGCGGAACCAACCGGCCGCGGTGAGGGCCTGGAGGGCGATCAGCGGGAGCAGCAGGGCGAAGTCCCCGAACGCGGCGGCCACGGCCAGCAGCAGCCCGAGGGCGGCGGTCAGTACGGCCGGCTGCGGACCGGGGTCGATGATCGGCGAACGGCCCTCGGCGCGGGCCTGGGCGGGGTCGACGGCGCGGATGGTGTTGCCGCCCAGGGTCGGGGGGGAGTAGTCGGCGGCGGGCCCCCCGGCCGCCGGTACGGGCCCGGCCGCGGGAGCCGCGGGAGCCGCCCCGGCGGCCCCGGGCCCCGGGTAGGGCGGCAGGTACGCCGTCTGCTCCGCGGCACCCTCACGAACCGGCGGCAGGTACGCCGTCTGCTCAGCGGCACCCTCACGAACCGGCGGCAGGTACGCCGTCTGCTCGGCGGCGGCGTCGGGGGCCGGTGCGGGGGGCTGGGGCGGGAGGTACGCGGTGGACTCGGCGTCCCAGGGCTGCGGCTCCGCCGGCCGGGGCTGCGCATGGCGCGGCCCGGCGTGCCGGGGCTGCTGCGGGGCGGCCGCGGGGGCGGCCTCCTCGCGGAACCACCCGTCGGGCGCGACCGGCTGCGCCTGCTGCTGCTGCGCCCGGGGGTCGGCCGGCCCCGGGTACGGGGGCAGGTACGCCGTCTGCTCGGCGGCGGCCCCGTCACCACCGGAGCCCGCACCGGCGCCGAAGCCGGTCCCGCCGGACGTGCGCGGGTCGGCGGCCCACGGAGCGGCCTGCGGGGCGCCCCAGTCCTGCTGCGACTGCTGCCGCTCGGCGGGCGCGGGCGCCGGCGCGGCCTCCTCGCGGAACCACCCGTCGGGCGCGACCGGCTGCGCCTGCTGCTGCGCCCGCGGGTCGGCCGGCCCCGGGTAGGGCGGCAGGTACGCCGTCTGCTCGGCGACGGGCTCCGAGGGCCACGGCGTGCCGGAGGCCTGCGGCACGCCCCAGTCCTGCTGCGGCTGCTCCTGGTACGGCGGCTGCGGCTGCTGCTCCTGCCCGGCGGCCTCCTCGCGGAACCACCCCTGCGGCGCCGCCTGCTGCCCGGGCACCGTGCCCAGCGGCGGCTGCACCGGCTGGTAGCTGGTGTCCCAGGTCTCGCCCTGCCAGGTCTGGGTCCACGGATCCTGCGGGGAGGCGCCGTCCTGCTGCTGCGGCGGCTGTTGCTGCTGTTGCTGCTGCTGCTGTTGCTGTTGCCGCCGCCGCTGCTGTTCTTCCGGAGTGCTCATCGGTTCCCGTTCACCCGCCCGCGAAGGGCGGGAGCACCTCTACGGTGCCCCCCTCGGTCAGCGGGACGCCGTCGTGGGGACGCTTGCCCACGGGCTCTTCGTTCACGAGGAAGGAGCAGCGCAGCAGGACCCGTGTCAGCTCTCCCGGGTGGCGTTCCCGCACGGCGTCGAGCGCCTCGGCCAGTGTGCGTGCCGAGTACGGCTCCTCCGCCGTCCCGGCCGCGGCCTTGGCCGCCGCCCAGTAGCGGATGGTTCCGGTTGCCACTGCAGCTCCTATCGTCGCCCCGTCGGCTCTCTACCGTCGGCCTCCATGATGACCCCTCCGGCCGTGACCCCCGGCGTACCCCGACGCGCCCCGTGCGCGCCCCGGTTCCCGTGCGGGGGTCCACCGATCCGGTGAAACCGGGGCATACGAGGGAGGAAGGCGTGGCGGGAACCACAGAAGGCGGTGTGCGGGATGCCTCGGCCCCGAAAGGGGCGGTGGGCTATTCTGGCGGCGTAGAGGATCCGGGCAACGTAGCCCCCGGGTCCTTTTGTGCTTCCAGCACGTTGAACGGACCGAGAACAGTGGTATCCATCCGGACCCCGGGGCGCGGGGGCGGACGGGCGCCAGGCAGACGTACGAAGCAGTACCACGCACGTCCTCGACGGGACCGAGGAGGAACCGACGTGATGGACCAGCGAACCGTGCACGTGCACGACCACCGGAGCTGGGCAGGTGGTCGAGCATGAGTTCCCTCCTGCTGCTGACCAACGCCCTGCAGCCGTCGTCCGAGGTGCTGCCCGCACTCGGCCTGCTGCTGCACAACGTCCGGGTCGCACCGGCCGAGGGCCCCGCCCTGGTGGACACCCCCGGGGCCGACGTGATCCTCGTCGACGGCCGCCGCGACCTCCCGCAGGTGAGGTCGTTGTGCCAGCTCCTGCGCTCGACCGGACCGGGCTGTCCGTTGATCCTCGTCGTCACGGAGGGCGGCCTCGCGGCCGTCACCGCCGACTGGGGCATCGACGACGTCCTCCTCGACACCGCCGGACCCGCCGAGGTCGAGGCCCGGCTGCGGCTGGCCACCGGGCGCCGGCAGCTGGGCTCGGACGACTCCCCGATGGAGATCCGCAACGGCGACCTGTCGGTCGACGAGGCGACGTACAGCGCGAAGCTGAAGGGTCGGGTCCTGGACCTGACCTTCAAGGAGTTCGAGCTGCTGAAGTACCTCGCCCAGCACCCGGGCCGGGTCTTCACCCGGGCCCAGTTGCTCCAGGAGGTGTGGGGGTACGACTACTTCGGCGGCACCCGCACCGTCGACGTCCACGTACGGCGGCTGCGCGCCAAGCTCGGGCCCGAGCACGAGTCGCTGATCGGGACGGTCCGCAACGTCGGCTACCGCTTCGTCACCCCGGAGAAGGTCGAGCGGGCGGCGGCGGAGGCCGCGGCCAAGGCGGCCGCCGGACCGGGCTCCGCGAAGGACCCGGTCGAGCGGCCGGACCTCCCCCGGACGGCGGAACCGGCTGTGAGCATCCACTCGGCAGGACGGCCTGCCCAGAGGTAGGTCACCCCGCGTAGACTGCCGCGCGTGGCCAAGGTGACGCGGGATGACGTGGCGCGACTTGCGGGTACCTCTACCGCCGTCGTGAGCTACGTCATCAACAACGGACCCCGGCCGGTTGCCCCGGCCACGCGCGAGCGTGTCCTCGCCGCGATCAAGGACCTGGGCTACCGCCCGGACCGGGTCGCGCAGGCGATGGCGTCCCGGCGCACCGACCTCATAGGCATGATCGTGCCGGACGCGCGCCAGCCGTTCTTCGCGGAGATGGCGCACGCGGTCGAGCAGGCCGCCGCCGAGCGCGGAAAGATGGTGCTGGTCGGCAACTCCGACTACCGCGACGAGCGCGAGGTCCACTACCTGCGGGCCTTCCTCGGAATGCGGGTCTCCGGGCTGATCCTGGTCAGCCAGGGCATGAGCGAGCGCGCGGCCTCCGAGATCGAGGCGTGGGACGCGCGGATCGTGCTGCTGCACGAGCGCCCCGAGGCCATCGACGACGTCGCCGTGGTCACCGACGACATCGGCGGCGCGCAGCTCGCCACCCGTCACCTGCTGGAGCACGGGCACCCGTACGTCGCCTGCCTGGGCGGGGTGGAGAACACCCCCGAGGTCGGTGACCCGGTGGCCGACCACGTCGAGGGCTGGCGCCGGGCCATGCTCGAATCCGGCCGCTCCGTGGAGGGCCGGCTGTTCCAGGCCCCGTACAACCGCTACGACGCCTATCAGGTCGCCCTGGAGGTCCTGTCGGGGCCGGACCGCCCGCCGGCGATCTTCTGCGCCACCGACGACCAGGCGATCGGCGTCCTGCGGGCCGCCCGTGAGCTGCGCATCGACGTGCCCGGGGAGCTGGCGGTCGCCGGCTTCGACGACGTGAAGGAGGCGGCGCTGACGGACCCGCCGCTGACCACGATCGCCTCGGACCGGCCGGCGATGGCCCGCGCGGCGGTGGACCTCGTCCTGGACGACGCGTTGCGCGTGACCGGCTCGCGCCGCGAGCGGCTGAAGCAGTTCCCCTCGGCGCTGGTCGTGCGCCGCTCCTGCGGCTGTCGCTGAGCGCCGTCGCGGCCGGGTCGCCCCCGGCCTCGGCCCTGCCCCGCGCCGGTCCTTATATCGGGCATACGAGGTTCTGTCGGGCTTCTCAGCCGGGACTCAGGAAGCTCTCATGATCCGCGGGGACAGTCGAAGACATGACCGACAGCTTCCGCCGCGAAGGCGAGTACCCGCAGGAGAACCGCCCGGGCCAGCACCCGCCGTTCGGCGAGGACTGGCAGCGGGGTCGTGAGCGCATGGCGCAGGACGTCGGCGCGGGCGGCTACCCGCCGCCGCCCGCGTACCCGCCGCCCGGCGCGCCCGGTTGGCACGAGGCGCACCAGCCGCCGGTGATCCAGGGCGAGACGGTGCCGCCGACCGCCGGCCGGGCCGTCCGGGAGGACGCCCCCCAGGACGGTCCCGCGCACGCCGCCCGCGCCAGGCGGCCGGTCGCGCTGCTGGTCGCCGTCGCCCTGGCGGCGGCCGTGGTCGGCGGCGGGACGGCCACCGTCGTGCAGCAGTTCCTGGTCGGGGGCGGCGCCGGCGGCGGCGGGGTGAACGCCTCCAACGTGTCGCGGTCCAACACCGGCACCGTCACCGGGGTCGCCGAGCAGGTCAGCCCGTCCGTCGTACGGATCGACACCCGTACCGGGTCGGGGCAGGGCACCGGCTCCGGCATCGTGATCACCGCGGACGGCGAGATCGTCACCAACAACCACGTCATCGACGGCGCCTCGGAGATCCAGGTGACGATGAGCGACGGCAAGAAGTACACCGCCCGGACCGTCGGCACGGATCCCGACAAGGACCTCGCGCTGATCGAGCTCCAGGGCGCGAGCGGCCTCAAGCCCGCCTCGCTCGGCAACTCCGACCGGCTGAAGGTCGGCGACGAGGTCGTCGCCATCGGGTCCCCCGACCGGCTGACCGGCACCGTCACCAGCGGGATCGTTTCCGCGCTGGGGCGCGAGGTGAACGTCCCGAAGTCCGAGCGGCAGCAGTCCCCGCAGCGCGGGCAGGGCGGCTGGCCGTTCTCGTACGACGGTCAGCAGTTCAACGGGGACACCGGCTCGAACACCACCTCGTACAAGGCCATCCAGACGGACGCCTCGCTGAACCCGGGCAACTCCGGCGGCGCGCTGGTCAACATGAACGGCGAGATCGTCGGCATGCCGTCCGCGATCTACTCCCCCTCCTCGGACAGTTCGAGCGCCGGCAGCGTCGGCCTGGGCTTCGCGATCCCGGTCAACACCATCAAGGCCGACCTCGACTCGCTGCGCGCCGGCGGCAGCGGAAACAGCTCGGGCGGCAACGGGACCGGCAACGGTTCGGGCGACAACGGCAACGGCAGCGGCACCGGCACGGACGGCTTCGGCACCTCCTTCTGAGCCCGTCACACGACGGCCCCCGACGACCCCCGACGGCCATCGATCGGCCGCCGGTCTCCTGAGACCTCCACCGGCCGGCCCGTGCGACGCTGGGAAGCGCCGTCACGCACCGCATGCCATGGCCGACCACCGCACCCCTGGGAGACCCGAGATGAACGCCGCCGAAGGCGACCAGCAGCGCATCCTCGTCGTCGACGACGAGCCGGCCGTGCGCGAGGCCCTGCGCCGCAGCCTCGCCTTCGAGGGGTACGACGTCCGGACCGCGGTGGACGGCCTCGACGCGCTGGAGCGGACCGACTCCTACGCCCCGGACCTGATCGTCCTGGACATCCAGATGCCCCGCATGGACGGACTGACGGCGGCCCGCCGGCTGCGCGCCGCCGGCGCCGTCACGCCGATCCTGATGCTCACCGCCCGCGACACCGTCGGCGACCGCGTCACCGGCCTCGACGCGGGCGCCGACGACTACCTCGTCAAGCCGTTCGAGCTGGACGAGCTCTTCGCCCGCGTCCGCGCCCTGCTGCGCCGCAGCGCCTACGCCGCGCCGCGGCCGGGCGGGGGCGGCGACCACGAGGACACGCTGGCCTTCGGCGACCTGCGCATGGACCTCGCGACCCGCGAGGTCGTCCGGGGCGGGCGGCCGGTGGAGCTGACCCGTACCGAGTTCACCCTGCTGGAGATGTTCCTCGCGCACCCGCGCCAGGTCCTGACCCGCGAGCAGATCCTCAAGACCGTCTGGGGCTTCGACTTCGAGCCCAGCTCCAACTCCCTGGACGTGTACGTGATGTACCTGCGCCGCAAGACCGAGGCGGGCGGCGAGCCCCGCCTGGTGCACACCGTGCGCGGGGTGGGCTACGTGCTGCGCCAGGGCGACGGCGGTCCCGAGTGACGCCGGCCGCCCGGTTCCGCGCCCTGCCGCTGCGCTCACGGATCGCGCTGCTGGTGACGGTCGCGGTGGCGGTGGCCGTCGCGGCCGTCGCCGGTGTGTCCTGGGTGATGGTGAAGTCGCAGCTCAGCGAGCAGCTCGACCGGTCGCTGATGGCGACGGACGTGAGCGCCGAGGTGGGCCGGACGCTGCGCGACGGCTGCGTGACCCGGGTGCGGCAACCGGAGCAGCAGGTCGCCGAGAACCTGGGCGCGACCGTACAGCTCGTGCTGGCCGACGGCACGCGCTGCTGGGTGAGTGGACGGACCGGACTGCCGGTCACCGCCGTGGACAAGGAGATCGCGGCGGGCGTGCGGGAGGAGACCCTGCACGACGTGCGCACCGGTGACGGCGTCGAGATGCGCGTCCTGACGCTGAAGCGGCAGACGCCCGCCGGCCAGTACTTCGGGATCTCCATCGCCAAGCCGGCCGCGGACGTGGACGATCCGCTGTCGACGCTGGCCTGGATCCTGCTCGTGGTGTCGGGCATCGGCATCGTGGGCGCGGGCGCGGCCGGCCTGTGGGTGGCCCGCACGGGGCTGCGGCCGGTCGACGAGCTGACCGCGGCCGTCGAGCACGTCGCCCGGACCGAGGACCTCACCGTACGGATCCCCGACGAGGGAGACGACGAGATCGCCCGGCTGTCGCGGTCCTTCAACTCGATGACGGCGGCGCTGGCCTCCTCCCAGGAGCGGCAGGCCCAGCTGATCGCCGACGCCGGGCACGAGCTGCGCACGCCGCTGACCTCGCTGCGCACGAACATCGAGCTGCTGGCCCGCAGCGAGGACACCGGCCGGGCCATCCCGTCCGAGGACCGGCGGGAGCTGCTGGCCTCGGTGAAGGCGCAGATGACGGAGCTGGCCGCGCTGATCGGGGACCTCCAGGAACTGTCCCGGCCGGACGCTGCCCCGCACGCCCCGCTCGGGGTGGTGGCCCTGCACGACATCGCCGGTACCGCGCTGTCCCGGGCCCGGCTGCGCGGTCCGGAGCTGCGGTTCGGCTCCGACCTGGAGCCCTGGTACGTCCGGGGCGAGGCGGCGGCGCTGGAGCGGGCGGTGGTCAACGTGCTGGACAACGCGGTGAAGTTCAGCCCGCCCGGCGGCGCCGTCGAGGTGTCGCTGCGGGCGGGCGTGCTGACGGTGCGCGACCACGGGCCGGGCATCCCGGCGGAGGACCTGCCCCACGTCTTCGAACGGTTCTGGCGCTCCCCCTCGGCCCGCGCGCTGCCCGGGAGCGGCCTGGGCCTGTCGATCGTGGCCCGTACGGTCCACCGCGCCAGCGGCACCGCCGAGTTGCGGGCGGCGGCCGACGGCGGACCCGGTACGGAGGCGGTGCTCCGCGTCCCGGGGGCGCCGGTGCCGCCGCCCGAGGGGTCAGTTGTGCCGTATCAGTGATTCGACCAGGCCGGACCGGGTGTTGGGGAAGTCCATCGGAACGATTCCGAGGCCGGTCCGGCCGGCCAGTTCGCCGCCGTCCACGAAGCCGTGTACCTGCGGGTTCAGCCGGTCGGAGTTCCAGCGCGGCGGCATGTACGCCGCGGTGCTGACGTAGTTCACGAACAGCTTGCCGGGCTGTTGCACGGCCCGCCGGAAGTGGTTCTCGATCCTGCCGCGCTTGGCAAAGGGTTCGGCGTTCCAGTCGTCCTGGACGTCGAAGACGTTGCCGTCGGCGTACCGCAGGCCGGGCAGGCCGCCGTTGTCGGCGAGGAGCACCACCTTGCCGCGGGCGGCGCCGAGCGAGGACGGCAGCGCGTCGGCGATCCGGAACAGCGGCCGCCAACCGCGCTGGTCGAGGTAGTCGTCGAAGACCGCGCGGAAGGTGGCGTCGCTCTCGCCGGAGTACTCCTGCTTGACCCGCATCAGGACGGTCTCGGAGGGGTGCGCGGCGAGGAAGTTCCAGCAGGCGACGAGCACGTCACCGAACATCAGGTCCTGGAAGAACGATCCGTGGTGGATGGCGAACGACCCGCCCGTGACCCGACATCGGACGTCGAGGAAGCGGATGCCGGCGTCGAGCTGTTGGGCGATCGAGGTGTTCTGGCAGGCGACGTAGAGGCCGCCCTTGCGGGCGCCGGAGTCGTGCGTGCCGGGGATGGTCATCCGCTGGAGCGGGGTGGAGTCGGCGAGGCCGGCCATCCAGTCCGAGGTGCCGAGGGCGCGGGCGGAGGCGGGCGCCGCCGTCCCCAGTCCCACGGCGGTCACGGCCGCCAGGGCTCCCGCCCCGGTCAGGAAGGTCCGCCGGTCCAGTGCCACGCCCATGTCCACCCCTTTGTCGACCCGGTGATGGGACGGGATTATGGCGTGCCGGCGGCGCGTTTGCTACCCGTCGGTAGAAACGGGTTCGTCGAGCAACTCGGCCATCCTGCGCAGGCCTTGGGCGAGCGCGCGGCCGTCGGGCGCGCGTTCCGGGTCGGTGAGGGCCTGCACCATCACCCCGCTGAGCAATGCGAGGTGCACCGAGCCGAGGCCGCGTACGTCCTCCTCCGTGACGGCCTCCTCGGCCACCCCGGCCAGCGCCGCGGCCACCATCCGCCGGGAGCGGCGCTGGCCCTCGGCGAGCGCGGCCAGCAGTTCGGGCGAGGACTGGGCGTGCACGAAGGCCTCGATGTTGGCGATCCACAGCCAGCGCAGCTCGCCGAAGTCCCGGATCTTGCGGTCCCAGGTGTCGACGTACCGGGCCTCGGCGGTGTCGCCCTCGCCGGCGAGCCGGCCGGAGCCGGCCGCCCAGTCGTCCATGGCGGCGAAGAGGGCCTGGTTGAGCAGGGCCTCGCGGGATCCGTAGTGGTAGCCGATCGCGGCCATGCTCACCTGCGCCGCCGAGGCGATGTCGCGCACGGTCGTGCGCAGGTAGCCCTTCTCCTCCAGGCAACGCCGGGCTCCGGCCAGCAGGTCCTCGCGATTTCCCATGCCGGGATGGTAGCCGCGTCCCGATTTGGGCAACCGCCCTACACGTACGTATTGCGCACCTGCCCAATTCCTGGCAGGCTGCGGACATCGAAAGATCCACCGGCCCCGGAAGGCACCGACCATGCGTCACGAGCTGAAGATCGACGACCGCACCCTCTCCTACCGGGACTTCGGCGGCCCCGGCCGCCCGCTGCTCGCCCTGCACGGCGGGATGTCCGAAGGGATCGCCTTCAAGGCCCTCGCCGAGGAGCTCGGGGACCGCTGGCGGGTCATCGCCCCCGACCAGCGCGGCCACGGCGACTCCGACCGGGCCCCGGTGTACGACCGCGAGGGCTACGTGGCCGACGCCGTCGCCCTCCTCGACCACCTCGGCCTGGACGAGCCCGTGGCCCTGCTCGGCTACTCGCTGGGCGGGTACAACGCCTGTTACCTGGCCGCCCGTCACCCCACCCGGATCCACACCCTCATCAACGTCGACGCCGCCGTCGAGGTCCGCCCCGGCGAGGCGAACTGGTTCTCCTTCCTCGACGGCCTGCCCTACACCGCGCCGACCACCGGGGAACTGCTGGCCGCGGCCGGGCCGGTGGGCGGCCAAATCGTCGGCGCCGCCCTGCGCAAGCTGCCCGACGGCTCCGGCTGGCGGATGCCGTTCCACCCCCGGGACCAGCTCGACTCGATCGCGGGGTGCGCCGGCGACCACTGGGACGCCTGGCTCGGCAGCCGTTGCCCGGCGCTCCTCATCCACGCCGCGCAGAGTCAGGCGCTGCCCCAGGAGCAGGCCGACGCCATGGTGGCCCGGCGGCCGGGGACCTCGTACACCCGGCTGGACGGCGACCACTTCGTCCCCTTCAGCGACCCGAAGGGCTTCCACCGGGCCGTCGCGGAGTACCTGGACGGGCGGCGCTGACCCCTCGGGGCCCGCGGTGCCTCGTACGGGCCGCGGTGACCTCGGAGGGGCCGCGGTAACGCCGGAGGGGCGGCGGGCCATCGGCCCACCGCCCCTCACAGGCGCCCGCGTACGGGAGTTACTTGATGACGGTGATCCGGTTCGCCGCCGGCGGGGCGATCGGGGCCGCCTCCGAGGAGTTGTTCGCCAGGTAGGCGTTGAAGCAGTCCAGGTCGGACGCGCCCACCAGCTTGTTCTTGTGCTCCTTCAGGACGGTGAAGCCGTCACCGCCGCCCGCGAGGAACTCGTTCATCGCGACCCGGTAGGTGCGGGCCGGGTCGATCGGCGCACCGTTCAGCCGCACCGAGTCGACGACGATGCGGTCCGCGCCCGCCTTCGTCATGTCGAGGGTGTAGGTGAAGCCCTTCGAGACCTGGAGGATCTTCGGGTTCGAGCCGTTGACCGCTCCGGTGACCTGCTGCTGGAGCGCGGTGACGAGCTGCGCGCCGGTCAGGTCGACCACGTTCATCATGTTGGTGAACGGCTGGACCGTGAAGGACTCCCCGTAGGTCACCACGCCGTCGCCCTCGGCCCCGGAGGCCTTGTGGGCGAGGTCGGCGCGGATGCCGCCCGGGTTCATGATCGCCAGCTCCGCGCCGCCCTTGTCGGCGGGGGCCAGCGCCTCCAGCTGCGCGTCGGCGATCAGGTCACCGAGCGGCTTCTCGAACTCCGGCGAACCGCGGCCCGGGATGTCCGCCGAGATGAAGCCCTGCGGACGGTTGGCGACCGGGGCCGCCAGCTCGTTCCAGCGCCGGATCAGCTCGGTCATGTCGGCGGCCTTGGGCTGCTCACGGGTGACGAGCTTGTTGACCGGCTTCGGCGCCGCGACCGGCGTGCGGACGATGTCCTTGGTCTGCCGGTCGTAGGTGAGCGTGGTGTCCGTGTACAGCCGGCCGAGCGAGGCGGCCGAGGTGACCGTGCGCGGGTTGCCCGCCGGGTCCGGGATGGTGCAGCTGTAGGCCTGGTGCGTGTGGCCGGTCACCAGCGCGTCGACCTTCGCGTCGACGTTCTTGGCGATGTCGACGATGGCACCCGAGATGCCGGCGCCGGCGCCCGGAGCGTCGCAGTCGTAGTTGTACGCGCCGTTCGCGGGCAGTCCGCCCTCGTGGATCAGCGCGACGATCGACTTTACGCCCTGCTTGTTCAGCTCGGCGGCGTACTTGTTGATCGTCTCGACCTCGTCGCCGAACGTCAGGCCCTTGACGCCCTCGGCGGTGACGACGTCCGGCGTGCCCTCCAGGGTGACGCCGATGAAGCCGATCTTCACGTCCCCCTTCTTCCACACGAAGGTGGGGGACATCATCGGACGCTTGGTCCTGTCGTCCGTCACATTGGCCGCGAGGTACTGGAATTGCGCTCCGGTGAACGTCTTGCCGTACTCGAAGCAGCCCTCGACCGGGTGGCAGCCGCCGTACGACATGCGGCGCAGCTCGGTGCGGCCCTCGTCGAACTCGTGGTTGCCGACGCTGGACACGTCCAGGCCGATCTTGTTCAGCGCCTCGATGCTCGGCTCGTCGTGGAAGAGCCCGGACAGCATCGGGCTGCCGCCGATCATGTCACCGGCCGCGGCCGTGACCGAGTACTCGTGCCCCTTGCGGGCTTCGCGCAGGCTGGTCGCGAGGTACTCCACGCCGCCTGCCGGTATGGCCTTGGTGGTGCCGTCGGCCTGTCGCTCGCTCACCGTGCCCGAGGAGCCCTGCGGGGGCTCCAGCGTGCCGTGGAAGTCGTTGAACGACAGCATCTGCACGTCGACGGTCCGGCTCTTGGCCGCACCGCCACCACTCGCGGCTCCGGCCGGCAGCGCCGCGGCGACCATGGCTCCGGCACCGGCCGTGAGGGCGAGTGCGGTGAGGGTCAACCGGCGGGCCGTGCGGGGCCGTTGTGGCGTCGCTGACATGTAGTCCCCTTTGTGGACAGCGAGACAAGTTGGGAGGTCCGCCGCAGCTTATTGTCAACGCGCGTAGCACGACAGGGGGTAACGGGTTGCGAGCTGGTTACGCAGGCGTTCCGGGACCGGTGGGACCCCGGTCCGGGCCTGCGGGACACGCAACCGCGGGCCGCGGTCGTAGGCTCGTCGCATGACTGACGCAGCAGCGGCCCTGGAGCCGGGACGGCAGATTCAGACCCTCGACGAGCTGACGGAGGAACAAGCCGACTCCGTGCTGGACCTGATCGCGGAAGCGGCCCGCACCGACGGCACCACCGCGGTGTCCGAGCAAGGGCGGATCCAACTGCGCGGCGGACCGCGCGAGGGCATCCGGCACTTCCTCCTGAGCGACGGCACCCGGCTCGCCGCGTACGGGCAGTTGGAGGACACCGACCCGGTGGAGGCACCCGCCGCCGAGCTCGTCGTGCACCCCGCGCTGCGCGGCCGCGGCCACGGCCGGGCCCTCGGCTCGGCCCTCCTGAACGCCTCCGGCAAGCGGATCCGGGTATGGGCCCACGGCGGCAAGTCCGCCGCCCGGCACCTGGCCCAGGTGCTCGGACTGACCCTCTTCCGCGAGCTGCGCCAACTCCGGCGCCCCCTGACAACCGGCGACCCGCTGCCCGATCCGGCCCTGCCGGCCGGCGTGACGGTGCGCGGCTTCGTCCCGGGCACGGACGACGCGGCCTGGCTCGCCGTGAACGCGGCGGCCTTCGCCCACCACCCCGAGCAGGGGTCACTGACGCAGCGGGACCTGGACGACCGGATCGCGCAGCCGTGGTTCGACCCGAAGGGCTTCTTCCTCGCCGAGCGCGACGGTGAGCTGGTCGGCTTCCACTGGACGAAGGTGCACGAGGCGGAGCGGCTCGGCGAGGTCTACGTCGTCGGGGTCCGGCCGGGCGCGCAGGGCGGCGGCCTGGGCAAGGCCCTGACCGCCATCGGCCTGCGCCACCTCGCGGCGTCCGGCCTGCCCACCGCGATGCTCTACGTCGACGCCGACAACCCGGCGGCCCTGGCCGTGTACGAGGGCCTCGGCTTCACCACCCACGAGGTCGACCTGATGTACCGCACCGAGAGCTGACCGGACGGGCCGCCGGCGCCCCTGGACGGGATCCGGCGGCCCGGGACACCGCCCCTCACGGCCCGGTGCGCCGGGCCGTGAGCCCCTCGAACGGCCCAAGGCGGCTCCGGAAAGAGACTGGAAGCCATACGCCATTAACCGGGCATTCAAACGCGCTTGCCAGTCTCCGGTCATGCAGCCCCGACTCCGACTGACAGCAGACGCTTCCGACGCGCCTGTCCTGCCTCGTGCGCGGAAGAATGGAGGCATGAGCCAGAAGCCCAGCGCAGGCCCCAGCGAGGTCCCCGCCCAGCACCCCTCCCACCCGTCCGCGAACAGCGCCGCCGCGGTGAAGGCACGCCTGGGCTCCATCGCCGCCCACCGCCCCGGCGGCCTGGATCCGGACCTGGACGCCGACCTCGACGCGTACGAGGACAAGGACGGTACGGGCGAACTGCCCGCCAACCGGTTCCTCGACCGGGAGCGCAGCTGGCTGGCCTTCAACGAACGCGTCCTGGAGCTCGCGGAGGACCCGAACACCCCGCTCCTGGAGCGCGCGAACTTCCTGGCGATCTTCGCGAGCAACCTCGACGAGTTCTTCATGGTCCGCGTCGCCGGCCTGAAGCGCCGCATCGCGACGGGCGTCGCCACCCGTTCGGCCTCGGGCCTGCAACCCCGCGAGGTCCTGGACCTGATCTGGACCCGCTCGCGCGAGCTCATGGCCCGGCACGCCGCCTGCTACCAGCAGGACATAGCCCCGCAGCTCGCCGAGGAGGGCGTCCACCTCATCCGGTGGCCCGACCTCACCGAGAAGGAGCAGGCCCGCCTCTTCACCCTGTTCCGCAACCACATCTTCCCGGTGCTCACGCCGCTGGCCGTGGACCCCGCGCACCCCTTCCCGTACATCTCCGGCCTCTCCCTGAACCTGGCCGTCGTCGTCCGCAACCCGGTCAGCGGCCACCGCCACTTCGCCCGGGTCAAGGTCCCGCCGCTCCTCGCCCGCTTCCTGGAGGCCTCCCCGCAGCGCTACGTCCCGCTGGAGGACGTCATCGCCGCGCACCTGGAGGAGCTGTTCCCCGGCATGGAGGTGCTCGCGCACCACATGTTCCGGGTGACCCGCAACGAGGACCTGGAGGTCGAGGAGGACGACGCCGAGAACCTCCTCCAGGCCCTGGAGAAGGAGCTCATGCGGCGCCGCTTCGGGCCGGGCGTGCGCCTGGAGGTCGAGGAGTCCATCGACCCCGGCGTGCTGGACCTGCTCGTCCAGGAGCTGAAGGTGTCCGCCGCCGAGGTGTACCCGCTGCCCGGGCCGCTGGACCTGACCGCCCTCTTCGGGATCTCCTCCCTGGACCGGCCGGAGCTGAAGTACCCGAAGTTCGTCGCGGGCACGCACCGCGACCTCGCCGAGGTCGAGTCGGCGTCCGCGCCGGACATCTTCGCCGCGCTGCGCGAGCGGGACGTCCTGCTGCACCACCCGTACGACTCCTTCTCCACGTCCGTGCAGGCCTTCCTGGAACAGGCCGCCGCCGACCCGGACGTCCTGGCGATCAAGCAGACGCTGTACCGGACCTCGGGCGACTCCCCGATCGTCGACGCCCTGATCGACGCGGCCGAATCCGGCAAGCAGGTCCTCGTCCTCGTCGAGATCAAGGCCCGCTTCGACGAACAGGCCAACATCAAGTGGGCGCGCAAGCTGGAGGAGTCCGGCTGCCACGTCGTCTACGGCCTCGTCGGGCTCAAGACCCACTGCAAGCTCTCCCTCGTGGTCCGCCAGGAGGGCGACAACCTGCGCCGCTACGCGCACGTCGGCACCGGCAACTACCACCCCAAGACCGCCCGGCTGTACGAGGACCTCGGCCTGCTCACCGCCGACCCGCAGGTCGGCGCCGACCTCTCCGACCTGTTCAACCGGCTGTCCGGCTACTCGCGCCGCGAGACCTACCGCCGGCTGCTGACCGCCCCGAAGTCGCTGCGCGACGGACTGATCTCGCGCATCGACAAGGAGGCCGACCACCACCGCGCCGGCCGGCCCGCGTACGTCCGGCTGAAGATGAACTCGATCGTCGACGAGGCCCTCATCGACTCCCTCTACCGGGCCGCCCGGGCCGGTGTCCCCGTCGACATCTGGGTCCGCGGCATCTGCGCGGTGCGTCCCGGCGTGCCGGGACTGTCGGAGAACATCCGGGTCCGCTCGATCCTCGGCCGCTTCCTGGAGCACTCCCGCGTCTTCGCCTTCGCCAACGGCGGCGAACCGGAGGTGTGGATCGGCAGCGCCGACATGATGCACCGCAACCTCGACCGCCGCATCGAGGCCCTGGTGCGGGTCATCGACCCCGCACACCGCGCGGCACTGGACCGGATGCTGGAGACCGGCATGTCCGACGCCACCTCCTCCTGGCACCTGGGTCCGGACGGCGAATGGACCCGGCACAGCACCGACGCCGAGGGCCAGCCGCTTCAGCACGTCCAGGAGATGCTCATAGACGCCCGGAGGCGCCGGCGTGGCTCAGCCAAACCATGACCCGACCGCGGGGGACGTACTCGCCCCGTACCTGCGCTCCCAGGCCACCGCGTTCCTGCGCGCCCTGCGCCTGCACGAGGAGAGCACCGGGAGCGGCCCGGACTC
This sequence comes from Streptomyces sp. NPDC048383, assembly GCF_040651775.1. NCBI lineage: Bacteria > Bacillati > Actinomycetota > Actinomycetes > Kitasatosporales > Streptomycetaceae > Streptomyces > Streptomyces sp. NPDC048383. Next base: position 24,807 of record NZ_JBEZKS010000009.1, on the reverse strand, counting down.
CGCGGAGAGCGGGCAGGCGGCGCGCGGCCTTCGGGGGGCCGCGCGCCGCATCGCCGGCTCCCTGAGCACCTTCCGGGTGGTGACCGAGCCCGGCTGGGCCGACGGGCTGCGCACCGAGCTGGTGTGGCTGTCCTCGACCCTGGCCGACGAGCACGCGTACGCCGCCCGGCTGTCGCGCCTGCTGGACGCCCTCCAGCGGCTCTCGGCGGCCCCCGAGGTACCGGCGCCGCGCGGCGGCGTCGCCACGTCGGGGGCGCTCACGGTGGGCTCGGCGCGGGCGGGCGCCCTGCTGGAGCGCCAGCTCACGCTGGCGCGCACCCGCGCCCACTCCACCACCCTCCAGGCGCTCGGCTCGGCCCGCTTCCACGCGGTCGCCGACGCCGTCGCGGTGCTCGCCTCGGAGGTGCCGCTGGACCCGGTGGCTGCCCGCGGCCGGGTGACGGAGGTACTGGTCCCGCTGGCTGCGGTCACCGAGGGCCGGCTCGACGCGGCCGTCACCGCCCTGCCGGCCACGCCGCAGACCCCGTACTCGGCCCACGAGGACGGCGCCTGGCACGAGGTGCGCCGCCTGCTGCGGGTCCACCGGTACGCCCGGGAGGCCCTCGGTGACGACGTGGCCCGGCTGGTGGCGGCGGGCGCCGCCCTGGACGTGCACCGCGACGCCTCCGACGCGGCCACCGCCTCGGCGACGGCCGCCCGCACCCCCCGGATCGCCCCGGCGACGGCGTACGCCCTGGGGGTGCTGCACGCCGACCAGCGGCACGCGGCCCTGGCGGCCCGCCACACCTTCCACGCCGCCTGGCACCCCCTGCCGGCCTGAACCGGCCGCCCCGCGCCCCCTCGCCCCGCCCGACGAAGACCCGTCGGGCGGCGGCGTTTCCGGGGTCGGCGGCGTCCGACCGTCCCTTTCCGGCCACCCACCCCGGTCCGACCGCGTTGACGCGCCGGCGAAAGTCACGGCAGGATAACGGGCGGATAACGTCCCGTTACGTCCGGGTACAAACCACCCCATCCGCACCGGCCCGCCCGCCACGGTTCACTCGCCGTTCACCAAGCGCCGTCGACGGCTTCACCTGTTCTGCCTAGTTTCGGTACTGCAAGGTGCGAGCCGGACGGAAAACCGCGGCGGCCGCGTCGGGCGAACCCGTAGTCCTCCTCGCACGCCGCCCCGACACAGAAAGCGGCCGGCGGCTCCCCGGAAGGAACACCCGAAACAGTGAAGCTTCAGCGCAAGAACATGCTTCGTGCCTCCGCCCTCGGCGCGCTCGTCGTGTCCGGCGCCCTGGTCCTCACGGCGTGCGGCTCGGACGACAACACGAAGACCGGCACCGACGGCTCCTCGCGGGCCGCGGCGCCCGCGCCGGGCGACGTCAAGTGCGACGGGGCCAAGGGGAAGCTCCTGGCATCCGGCTCCTCCGCGCAGAAGAACGCGGTCGACCTGTGGGTCAAGAACTACATGGCCGCCTGCTCCGGCGTCGAGGTGAACTACAAGTCCTCCTCCTCCGGTGAGGGCATCGTGGCCTTCAACCAGGGCACCGTCGGCTTCGCCGGTTCGGACTCGGCGCTCAAGCCCGACCAGCTCGAGGAGTCGAAGAAGATCTGCACCGGCGGCCAGGGCGTCAACCTGCCGATGGTCGGTGGCCCGATCGCGCTCGGCTTCAACGTCGCCGGCGTCGACAAGCTGAACCTCGACGCCGCCACGATCGCCAACATCTTCAACGACAAGATCAAGAAGTGGGACGACGAGGCGATCAAGAAGCTGAACCCCGGCGTCACGCTTCCCTCCACCGCCATCCAGGCCTTCCACCGCTCCGAGGACTCGGGCACCACCGAGAACCTGGGCAAGTACCTCAAGGCCGCCGCCCCCGACGCCTGGTCCTACGAGGCCTCGAAGAAGTGGCCGGCCCCCGGTGGCCAGGCCGCCTCCGGCTCGGCCGGCGTCGCCTCCCAGGTCAAGGCCGTCGACGGCGCGATCGGCTACTTCGAGCTCTCCTACGCCAGCTCGCAGAGCATCAAGACGGTCGACGTGAACACCGGCGCAGGCACCCCGGTCAAGGCCACCGGCGAGAACGCCTCCAAGGCCATCGCCGCCGCCAAGATCGCCGGCACCGGCTCCGACCTGGCGCTGAAGCTCGACTACACCACCAAGGCCGAGAGCGCGTACCCGATCGTCCTGGTCACGTACGAGGTCGTCTGCGACAAGGGCAACAAGCCCGAGACGCTCGGCACCGTGAAGTCCTTCCTGGAGTACACCGCCTCGGACGCGGGCCAGAAGGTCCTCACCGAGAACGGCTACGCGCCGATCCCGGCCGAGATCAACACCAAGGTCCGCGAAGTCATCAAGTCGCTGGCCTAGTCCTGACCCCCGCGATGCCGGGTGGATCCCGTCCGATCCGCCCGGCGTCCGGGGACCTTCCCCCTTCCACCCGGGGGGATCCGGTGCACCGCCGCCAGGGGGCCTGCCCCCACTCAGACCGGAAAGACCATGGCTTCCACCACACCCACCCAGATAGACACGGCTCCGCCTGTCTCCAAGAGCGGAAGGTCCACCGGCCGCGCCGGTGACAAGATCTTCGCCGGGCTCTCCAAGGGCTCCGGGATCCTGCTCCTGGTGATCATGGCGTCGATCGCCATCTTCCTCACCTACCGCGCAGGCATCGCACTGTCGAAGAACGAGGGCAACTTCCTCACCACCTTCGACTGGAACGCGTCCGCCAACCCGCCCGTCTTCGGCATCGCCGTCCTGCTCTTCGGCACCGTCGTCAGCTCGATCATCGCGATGGTCATCGCGGTTCCGATCGCCGTAGGCATCGCCCTGTTCATCTCGCACTACGCGCCGCGCAAGCTGGCCGCGCCCCTCGCCTACGTGGTCGACCTGCTGGCCGCCGTGCCGTCGATCGTCTACGGCATCTGGGGCGCCCTGTTCCTGGTGCCGCAACTGGGCGGGCTGAACCTCTGGCTCGACGAGTACCTGGGCTGGACCTACCTCTTCGACAAGACCCAGGTCGGCGTCGCCCGCTCGCTCTTCACCGTCGGCATCCTGCTCGCGATCATGATCCTGCCGATCGTGACCAGCGTCAGCCGCGAGGTCTTCCTCCAGGTCCCGCGCATGAACGAGGAAGCCGCCCTGGCCCTCGGCGCGACCCGCTGGGAGGTCATCCGCATGTCGGTGCTGCCCTTCGGCCGCTCCGGCGTCATCTCCGCCTCGATGCTCGGCCTCGGCCGCGCGCTCGGCGAGACCATGGCCGTGGCCACCGTCCTCTCCCCGAGCTTCCTGATCTCGTTCCACGTCCTGAACCCGGGCGGCGGCACCTTCGCGCAGAACATCGCCGCGAAGTTCGACGAGGCCAACGAGTTCGGCCGGGACGCGCTGATCGCCTCCGGTCTGGTCCTCTTCCTGCTCACCCTGCTGGTCAACGGCGCCGCGCGCATCATCATCGCCCGCCGCAAGGAGTTCTCGGGGGCGAACGCCTGATGAGCCACGCACTGCAGGACCCGCGTCCCGTACGGGACCGCAAGTCCGCCGCACCCGCCTCCCTCACCCGGGGCGGCCTGCCCCGCTGGTCCCCGGCCGGCATCGCCGTCCTGTCGGCCGTCCTCGGTTCCGGCACCGGTCTGGTCTTCGACCTGCACAGCAAGGTCCAGTGGGGCCTGATCGCGGCCCTCCTGTTCGTGGCCATCACGTACACGGCCAGCGCGATCGTCGAGAACCGCCGCCAGGCCAAGGACCGCGTCGCCACCTCCGTCGTCTGGGTCTGCTTCATCCTGGCCGTCATCCCGCTGCTCTCACTGCTGTGGACCACGATCAGCCGCGGCATCGGCATCCTCGACGCGGACTTCCTCGGCCACTCCATGAACGGCGTGACCAGCTTCGAGGAGGGCGGCGGCGTCTACCACGCGCTGCTCGGCACCATCGAGCAGGTCGGCCTGGCCACCCTGATCGCCGCGCCCGTCGGTCTGCTGACCGCCGTCTACCTGGTCGAGTACGGCCGGGGCTCGCTCGCCAAGGCCGTCACCTTCTTCGTCGACGTGATGACCGGCATCCCCTCCATCGTCGCGGGTCTGTTCATCCTGACGACCTGGAACCTGATGCTCGGCTTCGGCCCCTCCGGCTTCGCCGGCGCCATGGCGCTGTCGATCCTGATGATGCCGGTCGTGGTCCGCTCCACCGAGGAGATGCTCAAGCTCGTCCCGAACGAGCTGCGCGAGGCCGCGCTGGCCCTCGGCGTGCCGAAGTGGCGCATGATCCTCAAGGTCGTGCTCCCCACCGCGATCGGCGGCATCTCGACGGGTGTCATGCTGGCAGTGGCACGCATCGCCGGCGAGACCGCCCCGATCATGTTGCTGGTGTTCGGCTCCCAGCTGATCAACGGCAACCCCTTCGAAGGCGCCCAGTCCTCGCTCCCGCTCTACATCTGGGAGCAGTACAAGGTCGGCAGTGAAGCCTCCTACGACCGGGCATGGGCCGCAGCGCTCGTCCTGATCGCCTTCGTCATGATCCTCAATCTGGTGGCCCGCGGCATCGCCCGCTGGAAGGCCCCGAAGACCGGTCGCTAAAAGCGAGCCCGTTGTGCGGCTCCGCCGCTCGTGACCACCTGAAAGCGAAGTGACCCCTCATGGCGAAGCGAATCGACGTCAGCGGACTGTCCGCCTTCTACGGCACCCACAAGGCCATCGACGACATCTCGATGACCGTCGAACCCCGCTCGGTGACGGCCTTCATCGGCCCCTCCGGCTGCGGCAAGTCCACCTTCCTGCGGACCCTGAACCGGATGCACGAGGTCACCCCCGGTGGCCGCGTCGAGGGCAAGGTCCTGCTGGACGACGAGAACCTCTACGGCGCCGGCGTCGATCCGGTCGCGGTCCGGCGCACCGTCGGCATGGTCTTCCAGCGCCCGAACCCCTTCCCCACCATGTCGATCTTCGACAACGTGGCGGCGGGCCTGCGCCTGAACGGCTCGTTCAAGAAGTCCGAACTCGCCGAGATCGTCGAGAAGTCCCTCCAGGGCGCCAACCTCTGGAACGAGGTCAAGGACCGCCTGAACAAGCCCGGCTCCGGCCTCTCCGGCGGTCAGCAGCAGCGCCTGTGCATCGCCCGCGCCATCGCGGTCGAGCCCCAGGTCCTGCTGATGGACGAGCCCTGCTCCGCCCTCGACCCGATCTCCACCCTCGCCATCGAGGACCTGATCGGCGAGCTGAAGGAGCGCTTCACGATCGTCATCGTGACGCACAACATGCAGCAGGCGGCCCGCGTCTCGGACCGCACCGCCTTCTTCAACCTCTCCGCCGTCGGTCAGCCGGGCAAGCTCATCGAGATCGACGACACGGACCGGATCTTCTCCAACCCGTCCGTCCAGGCGACCGAGGACTACATCTCGGGCCGCTTCGGCTAGACACGGGATGGACGAAACGTCCTGCGGTGCTGCATGGCGGTGCCACCGCAAGGCGAAAGAAAAAGGGCCGGCTCCCCCTGGGTGGGGGGAGCCGGCCCGCTTTCGTACCGGGACGCCGACGGCCGAAGGCCTAGCCGACGAAGGCCAGGTTCACGATCCAGAAGCTGACCGCGGCGACCAGGGCCGCGGCCGGCATGGTGATGAACCAGCCGAGGATGATGTTCTTCGCGACACCCCAGCGGACCGCGTTGATCCGCTTGGTCGCGCCCACACCCATGATCGCCGACGTGATCACGTGCGTGGTGGAGATCGGCGCGTGGAAGAGGAACGCCGAGCCGAACATGATCGAGGCGCCGGTGGTCTCCGCCGCGAAGCCCTGCGGCGGGTCCAGCTCGATGATCTTGCGGCCGAGCGTGCGCATGATGCGCCAGCCACCCGCGTACGTACCGAGCGACAGCATCACCGCGCACGCGATCTTGACCCAGATCGGGATCGCGTCGCCCGCGCCCTGCACATCGGCGATGACCAGGGCCATCATCACGATGCCCATCGTCTTCTGGGCGTCCTGGAGGCCGTGGCCCAGGGCCATGCCGGCCGCGGACACCGTCTGCGCGATGCGGAAGCCGCGCTTGGCCTTGTGCGGGTTGGACCGGCGGAACATCCACAGGATGGCCACCATGACCAGGTAACCGACGACGAGACCGACGACCGGCGAGATGAACATCGGGATGACGACCTTGTCGACCACCCCGGACCAGATCACCTCGGTGCCGCCGGCCAGGGCCGCGCCCACCATGCCGCCGAACAGCGCGTGCGAGGAGGACGAGGGCAGGCCGAAGTACCAGGTGATCAGGTTCCAGACGATCGCGCCGACCAGCGCCGCGAAGAGGATCCACATGCCCCGGTTGCCGTGGGGCGTCTCGATGAGACCCTCACTGACCGTCTTGGCCACGCCGCTGCCGAGGAAGGCGCCCGCCAGGTTCATCACCGCGGCCATCGCGAGCGCCGCGCGCGGGGTCAGGGCCCGCGTCGAGACGGAGGTGGCGATGGCGTTCGCGGAGTCGTGGAAGCCGTTGGTGTAGGTGAAGCCGAGCGCGACACCGATGGTCACGATCAGCGCAAAGGTGTCCACGTGGTTCAGGACTCCTTGACCGCGATGGTCTCCACCGTGTTCGCAACGTGCTCGAACGCGTCGGCCGCCTCTTCGAGCACGTCGACGATCTGCTTGAGCTTCAGCACCTCCATGGCGTCGTACTTGCCGTTGAAGAGCTGGGCGAGCAGCTTGCGGTGGATCTGGTCCGCCTGGTTCTCAAGGCGGTTGACCTCGATCCAGTACTCGGTCAGGTTCTCCATGGTCCGCAGGTGCGGCATGGCCTCGGCCGTCAGCTCGGCGGCCCGCGCCAGGACCTCGATCTGCTGCTCGACGCCCTTGGGGAGCTCCTCCACGTTGTAGAGGACGACCAGGTCGACCGCCTCTTCCATGAAGTCCATGATGTCGTCGAGGCACGACGCGAGGTTGTAGATGTCCTCGCGGTCGAACGGCGTGATGAAGGAGGAGTTCAGTTGGTGGAAGATCGCGTGCGTCGCGTCGTCCCCCGCGTGTTCCGCCGCCCGCATCCGTTCCGCGATCTCGGCCCGGGCGGAGGGATCCGCTCCGAGCAGTTCCATCAGGAGCTTGGAGCCCGTGACGATGTTGTCCGCGGAGGCGGCGAACATGTCGTAGAAGCTCGTCTCCCTGGGGGTCAGACGAAATCGCACGTGAGGTCCTCGGGGTGCATTGGGTTCGGTCAGGCTGATGCTAGGCGCATCCCCCGGCCACGGCTAACCGGCCGTTCCCCAGTGTCCTCCATCAGGCACAGTGGGCCGCACGGACCCCCGCCCCGCCGGCCGGGGCCCAGTACCCTATACCCATGAGGGGTATACACCCCCTCGATCCGGACCACGGGAGGACGCATGACGACCATCGAGGCGGAAGGTTCCGGAGCCGACACCGACACCGGCGCCGCCGCTGTCCCGGCCGTGCACGGGTACCACCACCAGAAGGACGAGCACCTCAAGCGGCTGCGACGCATCGAAGGCCAGATCAGGGGCCTGCAACGGCTCGTCGACGAGGACGTCTACTGCATCGACATACTCACCCAGGTCTCCGCGAGCACCAAGGCCCTGCAGTCCTTCGCCCTCCAACTGCTGGAGGAACACCTGCGCCACTGCGTCGCGGACGCGGCCGTCAAGGGCGGGGAAGGCATCGACGCCAAGGTCGAGGAGGCCACGAAGGCCATCGCCCGCCTCCTGCGCACCTGAGACGCCGCCACACGCCCGCCCGCCGTCCACCGGCCCCGCCCCCGCTCCCACCCGGGCGGGGCCCGGCAGGCCCGGCACGGGCGGATCGCGTCGGCCGCGCGCCCGGAACCCGATCAGGGGCCCTTACGGAGCGGCGCTCAGAACCCGATCAGGGCCCTCGGAGCCGCGCTCAGAACCCGATGCCCATCAGGACCTCGTCGATCCGGTCCTGGCTCAGCCGGTCCTCCGCTGCGGCGGACGCCGCGATGATCAACTCACCGCACAGCTCGATCTCGGCGAGCGCCACGTGGTCCTGCACCGTCGTACCGCCTGCGGGAGTCACGCGTGTCACCTCTTTCTGCCGTCATCGCCCGTCGACGCCGGGCCTCCCAGCGTAGGGATCGCACCCCGTTGCGCGCATGACACGGATGGACCATTTCCGGATAGGGGGCCATGGCCCGGACGCACCGGTCCGGGCCGCCCGGCCGGTTACTCGGCGATCTTCCCGGCGAAAATGTCCCCGCTTGCGGGCAATGCCACGGTGACCGGGGTGCCGAACCCGTAGAGCATCGTGGTCGAGGAGACATCGATCACGCCATTCTTGACGTACGTGAAACGGTGCCTGACCTTGCGCAGCAGCCCCTCCTCGTCGAGGTAGACGTCGAAGGGGACGCTGTCCTTGCCGAACCCTTTCGCCGCCGCTTCCAGGGCTTCCCTCACCCCGGGCGAGGCACTGCGCGCCGCCGCGCCGATGTCCGTCGTCCCCTGGTAGTGCCACACCTTGGTGCCCGCGACCTCGTCCTCACCGACGTACGTGACGCCCTGCGCGGCGCGCAGCAGCTCGACGGCGGTCAGCGGATCCGTGGCTCCGCCGGTGACGAGGTTCCCGTCGGAGAGGGCGGTGGTGTCGACCCGGACCCACTTGTCGTCGGGGACGCCCGCGCCGCGGTTCTTCATGTAGAGGGCGCCGGGGACGAGGAGTTCGGTGATGGGTCGGTGCTCGGCCTTGCCCGTCACGTCCGCCGGGAGCATCACCAGGAGCTGGCCCATCCGCTTGCGGAAGTCGACGCCGCCCTCGCCCCGGATGGTGACCCGGGTGCCGCCGGTGGCCATCTCCATCGCCGTACGGGCCCGCGCGCTGCCGGCGCCGGCCAGTGCGTCGACGGCCCCGCGGATCGCCGCGGCCGGGTCGCGCGGCGCCCGGGCGTCGTCGCCCGCGGCGATCTCGCCGGATCCGCCGCCCCCGCACGCGCCCAGCGCGGCCACGGTCACCGCCATGCCGACCGCGACCACCGCCTCACCCGCACGCCCGCGCCGCCGCCTGTGCTGGTGCACCACCATCGCCTGCCAACCCCCAACGCATGAACCCTGCTTGCCCGAGGCCCCCACCCGCTCCGGTTAACGAGGTCCGGGGTTTCCCGTCACGGGCCGCCGACCGCCGGAGCCCGTACCGGACGGGGGCGCGCCCGGGTACCGTGGAGACGTGGATCCGCACACCAAGGCGACCCTGGCCCCTCCGTTTACCGCTGTGCCGCTGCCGCGTCACCCCGCGGTCCCCGCACAGCCACCCCTCGGCCACACCACGAGCACCGCGGAACGCGGCTCGTTCTGTCTGGCCGTCTGCAGCTGCGGTTGGACGGGCCCCGCCCGCCGCTCCCGTGACCTGGCCAGACGGGACGCCACCCGGCACACCGCGGGGTAGCCGCCCCGGCCCCGTACCCGCGCGCGTCGCCCGTTCGGACGGCCCGGGTGGCCGGGCGGGGCGCGAGCGGATGCCCTGGTCCCATGCCAGGAACCGCTCCCCGCGTCGCGGCCCTCCTCTGGGCCCTGATCATCGCGCTCACCCCGGGCGCGGCCTGGGCCCGCCCCGTGGGCTCGGCGGACGGCCCGGCCGATGTGGCGCTGGCCGTCGGGGTCACCACCACCGCGGCCGTGGCCACCGGGCTGTGGCTGCGTTCCCGCTACCGCCGCGAGGAGCCGACCCGGGACGACGGCCCGGACCCCGGCGGCGACCGGTGACCCCACGCCCCCGTCCGGCGGCGGTCCGGCTCTGCTTCGGCGCGGCGGGGCTCTGCCTGCTGTTGGCGGGGCTGCTCGCGGTGTGGAACTCGTACGCGGGCTGACGTCACGGCGGCTCGTACGCGGGCCGACGTCACGGCGGCTCGTACGCGGGCCGACGTCACGGCGACTCGTACGCGGGCCGAGATCAGGGCGCGGTCGGACCCGGCCGGCTCACGGCATCAGGCCGCGAGGTCGCTCTCCGCCGACCGCTGGGCCAGTTCCACCGGCCGGGGCACCACCCGTTCCCGGGCCCGGACGAGCCGGCCGAGGCGGGGCGTGCGGGCCACCGTGCGGACCACCGGGGTCAGCAGGGCCATGGCGAGCGGCGCGAGGAGCAGCACGGCGGCCGTGCCCAGGGCGAAGCCGCCGATGACGTCGGTCGGGTAGTGCACGCCCATGTAGACGCGGCACAGGCCCTCGGTGAGGGCCAGGCCGATGCCGATCAGGCCGAGCCTGCGGTGCGCGAGGAACACGCCGACCGCGAGGGCCATCGTCAACGTGGCGTGGCCGCTGACGAAGGAGAAGCCGGCGCCCTGCCCCTGGCCGAGGGCGAACACGTCGAGGCCCTCGTGCTGGACGAACGGGCGCGGCCGGGCGACGAATTCGCGCAGCGGGACGTTCACGACCAGGGCGAGGGCCGCGGCGAGCGGGGCCCAGACGAGCGCGGCGAACGATTCGACGGCGGTGGCCTCGTCCTGGTTCCGGGCACCGTGCCAGCACCACAGGACCAACAGGACGAGCGCGAGCGGAAGTCCGTACTCCGCGAGGAGGCCCACGGCCCGGTCGACCCCCTCGGGGACGTGCCGGGCAAGGCCGTTGACCTCGTACAACAGGCCGACATCCACATTCGGCCCACCACTTGTGAGTCCAGCCATGCGACGCGGCCCCTTGCCTAGGTCCCCAGCGGGCACGCTGCGCCGCGCACCCTTTTCAACCCCCGTCGATCAACCCCCGTGTCCATGGAACGCCCGTTCTGACAGGTCCGTTCCACTCTCCACCGAATGATCACTCCAACGTTATCGAAGAGTGACTCATCGTCGCAGCTCAAGGCCTTCGGTTCACGGAGAGTTGCCGGCGGCGGGGGCGGCGGGCGTGCGCTCCGGAAGGGCCTCCGCGCCGTCCTTGGTGACCCGCGTCGCACCGAAGTAGTCCGGGGTGTCGATCTTGTCGAAGCGGATGACCGCCCCGGTGAACGGGGCGTTGATCATGTAGCCGCCGCCGACGTACATGCCGACGTGCCGGATCTCACGGGAATTCGTCAGATCGTCGGAGAAGAAGACCAGATCACCGGGGAGCAACTCCGCGCGCGACGGGTGCGATCCGGCGTTGTACTGGTCGTTCGCCACGCGCGGCAGCTCGATCCCCACCGTCTCGTACGCCGCCTTGGTGAGGCCGGAGCAGTCGAAGCGGCCGTCCTGGTCGGGGGTGCCGTTGCCGCCCCACAGGTAGGGGGTGCCGAGCTGCTTCTGCGCGAAGTAGATGGCGCCGGCGGCCTGCTGGGAGGGCGCGACCCGGCCGAGGGGGCGCGCGAAGCTCTTCTCCAGGGACCGGATGGCCTTCACGTAGCCCTGCGTCTCGCTGATCGGCGGCACGCCGCCCGCCTTGATCACGCGGTAGGGACCGGCGTTGTACGCGGCGAGCATGTTGTCGGACAAGTTGCCCGGCACCTTCGCGACGTCCTTGGCGAGTTGACAGTCGTACGTCGCCGCCGCCGGGATGGCGTCCTTCGGGTCCCAGATGTCCTTGTCGCCGTCACCGTCTCCGTCGACCCCGTACATGGCCCACGTGCCCGGGATGAACTGGGCGATGCCCCGCGCGTCGGCGTGGCTCACCACGTCGGGCTTCCAGCCGCTCTCGGTGTACAACTGCGCCGCCAACAGGGCCGGATTCAGTGCGGGGCAGAGGTTTCCCCACTTCTCCACCAGCGGCTGGTAGATCGCCGGGACCGCCCCTTTGACCAGTCCCACGGCGCCCTGCTTGCCGCCGTTCATGATGCCGGCCGCCGCCGAGTACGTGCCCACGACGAGCAGCGCGATGAAGCTCAGGCACACGCCGATGCCGATCCCGCTTGCCATCCAGAACTTGCGCACCCGTCAACACTGCCTCATGGCAAGAGCCCTGACAGGGCATTCGTCGCACTGTGTTCGCATTATTTCACCGGAAAGCCGGTGCAGAAGATGCTGGTGTACTCCGTGAGGCCCCTGACGCGGTAGAACACCACCGTCCAGCCGCCCGGATCGTTGGCGACCGGAATGGCGGCCAGGCTCCGCGACTTCCCCTGACCGTCGATGAACTCCTCGGCGAAGTCATCGGGATAGGTGAGCGCGACGCTGCCGCCCGCGGCGGCCTTCGCCGCCAGGTCCACGGGCTTGCTGGTGTAGCCGATGCCCTTGTTCTCCGAAAGGACGTCGGCGAAGGGCCGCCCCGTCGCCGGGTCGATCTCGTGCGGCGGCTTGATCCCGACCGCGACGAGGTACGGCCCCTTCTCCTGGTGGTACGGCTTCAGCATCACGTTGATCTTGGCTTTGCCCGTGACCGCGCCCGGCGCCGCGTCCGGGGCGTCGGCGTCCACCACCGAGGCCACCAGGTAGCGGGACTGCTCCTCTGCGGGCAGGTTGCACTGCCCCTTCCCCGCGGCCGTACCGGTCCACAGGTCCCGCGACGGGTTCGTCGCCCGGATGCGGCCGGGAACCGCCCCCGTACCCTCGGCACCCGTCGCCGGGGCGGACGCCGATCCCGACGCGGACGGGCTCGACCCGCCGGCGGGCCGCTGCCCGGCCGGGGCGGAGGCCGACGGCGCGCCCGCCCCTCCCCCGTCCGCCGCGGCCCCGCCGCCCTCGTCCCGGAGCCGGAGGTACCCGCCCGCGGCGAGCCCGCCGACCGCGACGCAGGCGGTGAGCACTACGGCCCAGCGCGGCGGACGCCGACGGCCCGACGGCGCCGCTCCGGGCGCGCCGACCGGCAGCGGGGGCACGTACGTCGGCACGTAGCCGCCCGGTCCCCGGAGGAGCCCCGGCCCGGCGGTGGCGGGAAGCCCCCCGGGCAGCCCGACCGGCAGCCCCCGAGCCGGCTCGGCGCCCGCCGCCAGGAACGTCGCGTACACCGGATCGTCGACCAGCGCCGCGTCCACGGCGCAGCGTCGGATGACCTCGGCGAGGGCGGGCCGCGCCCCCGGTTCCACCGCCGCGCACGCCCCGATGAGGGCGGCGAGGCCGGGCTCCACACCCGTCACGTCGATCTCGCCGTGCACCGCGCGGAAGTTGACCGCAGTCGGCTCGCCCGTACCGAACGGCGCCCGGCCCGTCGCCGCGTACGCGATCGTCGCGCCCAGCGCGAAGACGTCCGCCGCGTCCGCGACCTCACCGCGCAACAGCACCTCGGGTGCCGTGTACCCGGGCGTGCCCGGGGCCGTGCCGAACTGGGTCAGGGCCGTCTGCGCCGCCGCCCTGGCGATGCCGAAGTCGATGAGCTGCGGACCCTGCACGCCCAGGATCACGTTCTGCGGCTTGAGGTCCCGGTGCGTCACCCCGTACGCGTGGACGCTCGCGAGGCCCTCCGCCAGCGCGGCGAACAGTCTGCGGCAGGTGTCGGCCGGCAACGCCCCGCGCTCGCGCACGGCGTCGGCGAGGGTGGGCCCGGCGACGTACTCGGTCGCCAGCCAGTACGGCGGCGCCGTGAGCGAGGCGTCGATCAGGTTCGCCGTGTACGCGGAACGCACCGCCCGGACCGTCCCGACCTCGCGGCGGAACCGTGCGAGCGCCTCCGGATGCCCGGTGATCTCGTCCTTGATCACTTTGATGGCGACGAGCCGGCCGCCGGGCGAGCGGCCCAGGTACACCTGCCCCATGCCGCCGGCCCCGATCCGGGCCAGCAGGGTGTGCGCCCCGATGTGAGGGGGGTCGGTGTCTCTCAGCGCCTCCATCCGGCCGAGACTGCCACACCGACTTCCGTGCGCGACAAGCGGGTTGACGCCGGCGGCCGGCTATCCGCGCGGAGCGACGAACAGGCTCTGCGCGCCGCGGCCGATGGGACCCTTCTCGTCGTGCAGGCGGGAGTCGGCGAGCCCGATCCCCGCCGCGTCCACGCTCGTACGGGCCTCCACGCAGACCCATTCGCCGACCGGGTGGCGGTGCAGGTGGACGCTGAGGTCACCGTTGACGAAGACGTACCGGCCGAAATCCACCGCCGACCCGATCCCGTTCCCGGAATCCGCGGCGACCAGCACCCGGTCCAGCGGCCGGACCTCCTCCCCCGCCACGAGCGGCACCTTCATCCGCATCCAGCAGGTCCCCGGCCCGAGCTCGGTGAAGGCCCCGTCGGTGAACCGGGTCTCCATCGCCGAGTGGTAGCCGATCTCCCACGGCACCGGGAAGAACGGCGTCACCGCCACCTCCCCGGGCGGCGGCAGCAGCGCCCCCGGGGCCACCGCCGGCACCGACTCCCCGGCGACCCGGATCCGCAGCGCCCGCGCCAGCATCACCGGCGCGTCGGCGCCCTCCGGTACGAGGGCCGCCTCGACCACCTCGGTGCCGCGGCCGGCCCGCAACACGCTCGTGGTGACCTCCAGCGCGCCGATCGGGACCGGCCGCAGGATCTCGTACGTGATCCGCGCGATCCGCATGTCCGTGCGCCCGCCCGGCCGCTCCTCGACCGCCCGCCCGAGCAGCGCGGCCGGCGGGCCGGCGTGCTGCGAGCCCACGTCCCACGGCCCGCGCGTGGCCTCGCCCGCCCGGAACCGCCCGGTGTCGACCCGCTCGTAGAACCCGTCGCCCACATCCATGCCACGGCACGCTACCGACAGGTAACCCGGGGCACCACCCACCCCACCGCGGCGACCGGCACGGCGGGCCCGGTCAGCGGGCGAGGCCGAGCCCGACGCCCAACCCCACCAGCACCGAACCGATCACCCGGTTCAGGGCCTTCTGCGCCCTCAGCATCCGCTCGCGCAACCGCGCGTCCGAGAAGAACAGCGCCACCGCCCCGAACCACACCAGGTGCGCCGCCGCCATGAACAGCCCGTACCCGGCCTGCTGCCACGTCGACGTACCCGGGTTCACGACCTGCGTGAACGTCGACACCACGAACAGCGTGGTCTTCGGATTCAGCACGTTCGTCAAGAACCCCGACCGCAACGCCCCGAGCGGCGTCAGCCCCGGCTTCGACTCCAGGTCCACGGTCAGCTCGGCCCGCGCCCGGAAGGTACGGATCCCGATCCACACCAGGTACGCGGCGCCCGCCAGCTTGATCGCCGTGAACAGCGCGGTGGAGGAGGCGATCAGCAGGCCGACGCCGAGCATCGTGTACGAGACGTGCACCAACACCCCCGCCGCGACCCCGACGGCCGCGAACAGCCCCGTCGGACGCCCGTACAGATAGCTGTTCCTGACCACCATGGCGAAGTCCGCGCCGGGACTGATCACGGCGAGCAGGGTGATGACGGCGACTGCGATCACTTCTGTCATGTACGGATGCTCACCGCTCCCCCGCGCCGGATCAAGACGTTCCGCCCGCCCGCCGAGACCCGACCGCCCGCACCCGCGCCGTCCCGCCGCGCCCGCCCCCCGCCCGCCCGCGCCCGTTCCCGCCGGCACCCCGCACCCGACCGCTCGTCGGACCCCGCCCGTTCCGGGGACAATGGCCGGGTGTCCACCACCGCTCTTCCCGTCCTCCAGGCCGACTGCTCCCGCTGCTTCGCGCTCTGCTGCGTCGCCCTGCCGTTCGCGAAGTCGACCGACTTCGCGGTGAACAAGCCCGCCGGCACCCCCTGCACCAACCTCCGGCAGGACTTCCGCTGCGGCATCCACACCGCCCTGCGCGACGAGGGCTTCCAGGGCTGCACCGTCTTCGACTGCTTCGGAGCCGGCCAGCAGGTCTCCCAGGTCACCTTCGGCGGCCGGGACTGGCGCGCCCACCCCGACACCAGGACCCCGATGTTCGAGGTCCTCCCGGTGATGCGGCAGCTCCACGAGCTGCTCTTCTACCTCGCCGAGTCGCTGACCCGCCCGGAAGCCGCCCCCGCCCACCCGGACCTGCGCCGCGCCCTGACCCGGACCGAGGCCCTGACCCGCTCGGACGCCGCCACCCTGGCCGCCCTCGACGTCGGCGCCCTCCGCCAGGACATCAACGTCCTCCTCCTGCGCACCAGCGAACTCGTCCGCGCCACGCTGCCCGGCCGCAAGAAGAACCACCGCGGCGCCGACCTGATGGGCGCCCGCCTCACCGGCGCCGACCTGCGCGGAGCGAACCTGCGCGGCGCCTACCTGATCGCCGCCGACCTCCACCGCGCCGACCTGCGGGGCGCCGACCTGATCGGCGCGGACCTGCGCGACACCAACCTCCGCGACGCCGACCTGCGCGACGCCCTCTTCCTCACCCAACCCCAGCTGAACGCCGCCCGGGGCAACCCGGCCACCCGCATCCCCCCGACCCTCACCCGCCCGCCCCACTGGACGTAGCCGGCCCGGGGCCGCCCGGCAGCGGCCCCAACGCCCGCGCCACCCGCCTGACACCGGACCGACCACTGACACCGGACCGACCGCGCAGCGCCCGCCCCCGCACACGCGCCCCTCATGCCCCCGCGCGCCCCCGTGCCGGCCCCGCTCCCCGACCCGACACCCCGTCAGGACGGGCGCACAGGACCGCCGCAGAACGATGAACCGATGGCCGGACCATCGGACGACGCCAACGACCCGGCCGAACGGTTCGCCCCCACGACGCGCGGCATCGCCCAGGGCGGCGACACACGACCGCGACACCCGGCCGCGACACACGACACCGATGCGCCGATTGGCCGCCCCTCACCCGGCCCACCGCACGGCGAACGGCCAATCATTGCCCGAGGTCACCCCCCGTGATACACAGAGTGACCATACGTTCTTTCGCATGCACCCCACCCCCGCCCAGGTCAGAGCGCACGGGCGGGGCGCGGGCCGGGAGATCGGGTAAAGAGAGCCACCAAGTCGACGACGACGGCGGTTTCATCAGGGAAGATAGTGCGTGACCCCTGCCGACGGGCACGGGCTACCGGAACTACCCATACAGGGGCGGTGAGTTACATGATCCTGGCAGCGGAAAAGGGCGACATCACCACCATCATCGGCGGAATCGCCCCGAATTGGGGGCCGTTCGGCAGTCTCGGCAACGAAGCGAAGGTCATGATCGAAGTGGTCATGGCCATTGCGATCCTCCTCTGCCTCGGCATCGCCATCTGGGGCGCCGCCAAACAGCGCATCGGCGCGACCGCCCTGCGCGACACCTTCAGCGCGGAACAGGGCAAGGGCCTGATCGTCGCCGGCCTCACGGGCGTCTTCATCATCGGCTCCCTCGGCACCCTCTTCACGATCGTCTACGGAATGGCCGTCTAGCCGTGCAGCCCGGCGGCCGTCGTCCCTGATGGCGAATCACCACACCGCGTCCGCGCGGGAACGAGCGCTACCGTCGTACGAGGCGGAGGGGGCGGACACGGAATGAGCAACGACGACCAGTACGGCGGCGGCGGAAGCCACGGCGAGGTCGGCGGCACGGGCCAGACCCGCACCCGCCTCCCGGACTCCCCCTCCGACTCCTACGGCACCCCCCGCCGCACCCCCCGCGCCTCCCGCGGCCTGGTCACGGTGGTCGGCGTGGTGGTCCTCCTCATCGCCGCCATCGCCTTCGCGAACCAGTCCCAGGACCCCCCACCCACCGAAGCCTCGAACAAACCCCCGACGGACAACGCCACGGCCCCCACGGGCACCACGCCGGTCACCACCAAAACGGCCGGCATCCCCAAGGGCTTCGCCCACGACGAACAGGGCGCCCAATCGGCGGCCACCAACTACGCGGTGGCCCTCGGCTCGGACGGGATGCTCAAGAAGGACGTCCGCCACGTCCTCATGGACGCCATCTACACGCCGGAGGCGGCGGCCCAGCGCAAGGGCACGCAGGACACGGCGTACTCCCCCGCCTTCCTCGCCACTCTCGGGCTCGACGCGAACGGGTCCGCCCCCCAGGGCAGCACCTTCGTCACCCGCGCCGTCCCGATCGGCACCCGCGTCGAGGGCTACACCCCCACGACCGCCAAGGTCGCGGTCTGGTACACGGGCCTGCTCGGCATGTCGGGGGCCAAGTCGACCAACCCGGTCCGCACCACGTGGAAGACCTGGACGTTCGAACTGTCCTGGGTGGGTGACGACTGGAAGGTCGCCTCCGACACCCAGCAGGACGGACCCGCTCCGGTGCCGGGCGACGTCCCCGCCTCCTCGTCCGACGACATCAGCAAGGCCGTCCAGGAGTTCGGAGGGTTCACCTATGCCCGGTAGCCGCCGCCACCTCCGCGTGGCCGGAGTCCTGGTCGCCGTACAGACCACCGCGGTCCTTCTGTCAGCCCGCGCCTTCGCCGCTCCGACGCCGACGCCGACGCCGACGCCAGCGCCATCGGGTTCGCCCTCCAAGTGCGAAGGCGTCATCGGCCCGGTCAGGGAGTCCTGTGAACGCAGTGTCGGCGCGAATCCGGGAAGTACACCGGACACCGGCCTCTCCCGAGACTCCCCCGCCGGCGCCCTGGACCCCCTCTCCTCCCTCGCCCGCGGCTGCGCCGACGCCGCCGCCTGGATCGTCGGCAAACTCAGCGAAGCCGTAAAGGGCACCGCCAACGTCGACTTCACCAACCCCGCCTTCCTCCAGCAGTACGCGGTGGTCTTCGCCGCCTCCACCATCCTCACCCTCGTCCTGTGGCTCCTCGCCGTCGCCAAGCGAGCCGTCCGCGGCGTCCCCCTCACCACCGCCCTCTCCGAGGCCATCGGCTTCCTCTGGCTGACCGTCCTCGCCTCCGCCTTCACCCCCCTGATCCTCTACACCGTCGTCTCGGCCACCGACGGCGTCACCGAGGTCATCGCCGCCGCCACCGGCAGCCAGACCGACGTCTTCTTCGGCTCCTTCACCGAAGCCCTCAAGAAGGGCGAGGACATCGGCGGCGGCCCGATCATGCTGATCGTCGTCTCCCTCGTCACGGTCCTCGCCGCCGGCATCCTGTGGCTGGAACTCGTCATCCGGGCCGCCCTCCTCTACGTCGGCGCCCTCCTCGGCACCGTCGTCTACGCGGGCCTCGTCGACCGCAACATGTGGGGCCACGTACGCCGCTGGGCGGGCATCATGATCGCCGTCATCCTCGTGAAGCCGGTCATCGTGATCGTCCTCGGCCTCGCCGGCGCCCTCGCCGGCGACAAGGGCCCCGACGCCTTCTCCGCCGTCGTCTCCGGACTCGCGATCATCCTCCTCGCGATCTTCGCGTCCGCGATGATCTACCGCTTCGTCCCCGGTTTCGGCGACGAGATCGCCTCCGCCCGCACCAACCGCTCCAAGGCCACCGACGGCGCCCAGGCCGCCGCCGTCATCAGCTCCCCGGCCTCCCTCGTCTCCCAGGGCATCAAAACCCACAGCAGCCGCGGCGGCGGCGCCCACCGCGCCGACAGCGGCAGCGGCGGGAGCGGCGGCGGCAACCAGATCTCCGGAGGCATGGCCGCCCACAGCAGCCGCGGCTCCGGCAGCGGATCCGGCGGCGGATCCGTCCCCCCCGCCGCACCCCCGCCCCGCACCGGCTCCAGCACGACGAGGAACACAGGAGGTGACGGGCGTTGACGACCCAGTCCCACCAGCTCCACCCGATCACGCCCCGCCGCACCTATCTCATCGGCCGCGCCCGGCCGAACGCGATCGTCGGCAAGAACCGCGAGACGGGCGAGATCGCCCTGATCATCACCGGCGCCTTCCTCGGCATGATGAGCGGCCTGCTCGTCCCCGACCTCACCCTGCGCATCGTCGCGCTCGTCGGCTTCCCGATCCTCGCCCTCGCCGTCGTGTACGTCCCCTACAAGGGCCGCACCTTCTACCGCTGGTTCGAGATCAGCCGCAGCTACAAGCGCATCCTGCGCCGCGGCGCCACCTACCGCTCCTCCGCCGTCGAAGCGGGCACCCGCGCCGCCGACGGCCGCGAGGTCGAGGTCGGCCCGCCCCCCGGCATCGGCCGCATCAACTGGCTCGCCGCACCCTTCGGCCCCGACGAGATCGCCGTCCTCCTGCACGCCGACCGCCGCACCGTCACCGCCGCCATCGAGATCGAGGGCCCCGGCGTCGGCCTGCGCGACAGCGAGGACCAGGAAGCCCTCGTCGACCGCTTCGGCACCCTCCTCAAGCACGTGGCGAACGGCGACGGCTTCGTCACCCGCCTCCAAATGCTCGCCCGCACCCTCCCCGCCGACCCGGACGCCCACGCCAAGGACGTCGCCCAGCGCGGCGACACCCACGCCCCCGTCTGGCTCCGCGACTCCTACGACCAACTCCAGTCGATGGTGTCGACGTCCTCCGAGCAGCACCGCGCCTACCTCGTGGCCTGCATGCACTACACCCGCGACCTGGCCGCCGAAGCCGTCACCATCGCCCGCGCCTCCAGCCCCCAGAAGGGCCGCAAGCTCGACCGCGACTCCGGCCTCGCCATCGTCATGGCCCGCGAGCTCACCGACATCTGCGCCCGCCTCGCCGAAGCCGACATCCGCGTCCGCCAGCCCCTCGGCCAGGGCCGCCTCGCCTCCCTCGTGCACTCCATGTACGACCCGGACCACCCCATCGACCACATCCAGGCCATGACCAAGCGCAACGCCTGGCCCGCCGAACTCGACGCCGTGGAACCCACCTACCTCCAGGCCAAGACCCGCGAGTCCTCCACCCGCGCCCCCTGGTGCCACGCCACCGCCTGGGTCAAGGAATGGCCGATGACCCCGGTCGGCGTGAACTTCCTCGCCCCGCTCCTGGTCCACACCCCCGACGTCATCCGCACCGTCGCCGTCACCATGGACCTCGAACCCACCGAGATCGCCATCGAGCGCATGCTCACCGAGAAGACGAACGACGAGGCCGACGCCTCCCGCGCCGCCAAGATGAACCGCACCGTCGACCCCCGCGACATCGCCGCCCACGGCCGGCTGGACCAAAGGGGTGAAGATCTGGCCAGCGGCGCTGCCGGAGTCAACCTGGTCGGGTACATCACGGTGTCCTCGCGATCCCCGGAAGCCCTCGCCCGCGACAAGCGCACCATCCGCGCCTCCGCCGGCAAGTCCTACCTGAAGCTGGAGTGGTGCGACCGCGAGCACCACCGCGCCTTCGTCAACACCCTGCCGTTCGCCACCGGCATCCGACGCTAGCTGGAGGGAAGTGCCGCCCATGCGTGATCCCATGACCGCTCTGACGGACGCCTTCACCAGCTTCCTCTTCGGCAAGGTCGAAAGCACCCGCCTGCCCGTACGCACCTCCACCGGTCAGGCGCAAGCCGTCTACCTGCCCACCGCCGCCCCCGGCCTCGGCGACTCCGGCGTCATCATCGGCCGCGAGGTCTACAGCGGCAAGGGCTACATCTACGACCCCTTCCAGCTCTACGGCCAACAGCTCCCGGCCCCCCACTGGCTGGTGCTGGGCGAATCCGGAAACGGAAAGTCGGCGCTGGAGAAGACCTACGTCCTGCGCCAGCTCCGCTTCCGCGACCGTCAGGTCGTCGTCCTCGACGCGCAGGGCGAGGACGGCGTCGGCGAGTGGAACCTGATCGCCCAGCAGCTGGGAATAACCCCCATCCGCCTGGACCCCATCGCCGCCAACGACGACGGGATCCGCCTCAACCCCCTCGACCCGGCGATCACCACGACCGGCCAGCTCGCGCTGCTCCGGACCATCATCGAAGTCGCCATGGGCCACGGCCTCGACGAACGCTCCGGCTTCGCCCTCAAGGTCGCGCACGCCTACGTCGTCGCCACCATCCAGGACCGCCAGCCCGTCCTCACCGACATCGTGGACCAGCTCCGCCACCCCGAAGCCGAGTCCGCGGAAGCCATGAACGTCGACATAGACGACGTCCGGGCCTGGGGCCTCGACGTGGCGCTCGTCCTCGACCGCCTCGTCGACGGCGACCTGCGCGGCATGTTCGACGGCCCCACCACCGTCGGCATCGACCTCGACGCCCCGCTGATCGTCTTCGACCTCTCCCACATCGACCGCAACTCCATCGCCATGCCGATCCTCATGGCGATCGTCGGCGTCTGGCTGGAACACACCTGGATCCGCCCCGACCGGAAGAAGCGCATCTTCCTCGTCGAGGAGGCCTGGCACATCATCAACAGCCCCTTCGTGGCGCAACTCTTCCAGCGCCTGCTGAAGTTCGGCCGGCGCCTCGGCCTGTCCTTCGTCGCCGTCGTCCACCACCTCTCCGACGTCGTCGACGGAGCGGCCGCCCGAGAAGCCGCGGCCATCCTCAAGATGGCCTCCACCCGCACCATCTACGCCCAGAAGGCCGACGAGGCCCGCGCCACCGGCCTCGTACTCGGCCTGCCCCGCTGGGCCGTGGAGATCATCCCGACCCTCACCCCCGGCATCGCCGTCTGGGACGTCAACGGCAACGTCCAGGTCGTCAAACACCTGATCACCGAAGCCGAACGCCCCCTCGTCTACACGGACCGCGCGATGACGGAGTCCTCCGGACCGCAGCTCCCCGACGAACTCCTCGCAGCCGAAATCGAAGCGGAGGAAAGGGCCCTGTACATGGAACGCCACCGCCACAGCGGCCCCGGTTCAGCGACCACGGTGGCCTGACCATGCGCCAACCCGGACGTACGGAGCCCCCGGCGCGAGCCGGCGGCGTCCCCGACGGACTCCTCGTCGGCCTGCTGGCCTTCCTCCTCGGGCTCGCCGTCCTGGTCTGGTCGGCCACCGGCCTCGCCGCCCTCTTCTCGAAGGGCGCCTGGCCGGACACCGTCACCTTCCGCAGCACCCCGGAGGCCGTCCGCGCCCTGATAGCGGAGCCGCACGACATCGCCGCGGCCTGGCCCACCACCGCCCCCTCCGCGCTCCCCGGCTGGGGCCTGTTCTGGGGCCTGTTCATCGGCCAGCTCCTCGTCCTGCTGGTCCTGACGATCTTCACTCTGGGCGTGGTGGCCCGCACCAAGGCCCGCCGCGCGGCACCCCACCCCCGCCCGGCCGCACCGCCGTCCGCCGCGACCCCGATGCCCCACCCGACCCCGGCTCCGGCTTCGGCCCCGGCCCCGGCCCCGGCTCCTGAGCCCGCACCCACCGCCCTCCCCGTCCCGGCACCCACACCGGCGCCCACCGCTCCCCCCGCACCCCTGCCACCGCGCCCCTCCCCGGTGGACGAGGCCTACCGCTACGGTTTCGGCTACGCCCCGACCCCCACGCCGGCGGCCCCCGCGGCCACCACCGCGACGACCCGCACCCCGACCCGTCTGGCCTACGACGCTCCGACCACCCGCCACCAACTCGCCGCGGACGCCATCGCGGCAGCCGAAGGCGCCCTCCTGGTGGTCACGTCCTCCCCGGCGCTCTGGTCGGAAACCAAGGACGCCCGCGCCAAACTCGGCCCGGTCCTCCTCTACGACCCCTCGCACCTTTGCGACACCCCGGCCCGGATGCACTGGAACCCCGCAGAGGGCTGCGCCGACCGCGACACGGCCGCTGCCCGGGCCGTGGCCCTGCTGGCCCCCGTACGCCCTCAGGCCCGCATCGACTCCGCACTCGCGGACACCGCGGAAACCCTCCTGCGCAGCTGGCTCCAGGCGGCCGCGCTCGAAGAGCGCCCGTTCAAACAGCTCCACCGCTGGGCCCAGGGCACCTCCGCCCAGGACCCCGTACGCATCCTCCGCACGCACCCCCGAGCCGCCCCGGGCACCGCGGGCGAGCTGGAAAGCGCCCTCACCTCCCACCCGGAACGCCGCGAACAAGCCCTCCAGCTGACGGCCCGCGCCCTGAGTTCCCTCACGTCGATCCACATCCGTGAGGCGTGCAACCCGAACCGAACCGACTCGCTCACCCTGGCTTCGTTCGTGACCGAGGGGGGCAGCCTCTACGTAGTGGGAGAACCCCTCGAAGACCCCCGCTCCCACCCGGGTGCGATGCCGTTTCTGACCGCCCTCACCTCCAGCGTGGTCGAGCACGGCCGGCGCATGGCCGCACGGTCATCCCACGGTCGGCTCGACCCACCACTGACCCTGGTCCTGGAGGACGTCGCGGCCGTCGCCCCGATCCCGGAGCTCCCGGAGCTCCTCGACGACGACACGCTCCCCCTCCTCGCCCTGTGCCGCAGCCGCGAGCAGGCCCGAGCCCGCTGGCCCCGGGCCTCCTTCGACCTGCCCTAACCGGTCCGCCGCACCAGGTACTCGTGCTCTTCCTGCCCCGAGTCCAGCACCACGGTCCACCCACTCGCGGTGAACCCGCACCGCCGGTAGAAGGCGGCGGCCCGCGCGTTGTCCCGATGCACGAAGAGCCGCACGCGTTCCAGCACCGGTTCCTCCAGCGCCCACGCCCACTCCACTGCGGCCGCCAGCAACGCCTCGGCCAGCCCGCTGCCGCGCTGCTCCGCCCGCACGAACACCCCCACCAGGTGCCCCTGCCCCTGCTCGACGGCCTGCCCGAAGAGATCGACGCTCCCGGCCTCCTCGACGAGCACGGTCACGCCCCCGTCCCACACCCCGTCCGACCCCTCGGCAACGAACTGCCGGGCACGTCGCCCGTGCGAAGCCCCCTCGGCCCGCCGCTGCCAAAAGAGATCGGGGTGCGACTCCGCTTGCTCCACCGTCTCCAGGAATGCCACGGGCGCCGCCGGATCCCGAAGCGCGGCGATCCGCAGCTCCTTCACCTGTCGCCACTCGCCGGCCCGTACGGGACGCATCACATGCTGATCCATGACCCGAAATCCTCAATGCCAATTGACCCCGAACGCAGAAAAGCCCCGCACCGAACCCTGAAGGGCTGGTGCGGGGCTTTCCCACAATGATTGTTCGGCGGCGTCCTACTCTCCCACAGGGTCCCCCCTGCAGTACCATCGGCGCTGAAAGGCTTAGCTTCCGGGTTCGGAATGTAAACCGGGCGTTTCCCTAACGCTATGACCACCGAAACACTATGAAGTTAACCAAACCGGATATGGCACAGTTCGTTACTTCAGAACTAACACAGTGGACGCGAGCAACTGAGGACAAGCCCTCGGCCTATTAGTACCAGTCAGCTCCACCCGTTACCGGGCTTCCACATCTGGCCTATCAAC
>NZ_JBEZKS010000008.1:0-175603 GCF_040651775.1 Streptomyces sp. NPDC048383 | reverse complement strand
GCGACTACCCGGCGGTGTGGGTCAGCGACGGCGCCTCCGCCTCGCTGGATTCCTGCCGGGTCCACGACGTGCCGGCCGCGCCGCGCGAGTCGGGCGAGGTGCTGGGGCAGCTCGACGCGTTGGTCGGGCTGGACAGCGTCAAGCGGGAGGTCCGCGCCCTCACCGACATGATCGAGGTCGGGCGCAGACGGCAGCGGGCGGGCCTGAAGGCGGCCTCGGTCCGTCGACACCTGGTCTTCACGGGCTCCCCGGGCACCGGCAAGACCACCGTCGCCCGGCTGTACGGGGAGATCCTCGCCTCCCTGGGCGTGCTGGAGCGGGGCCACCTCGTGGAGGTGTCGCGGGTGGACCTGGTCGGCGAGCACATCGGATCGACGGCGATCCGCACCCAGGAGGCCTTCGACCGGGCGCGCGGCGGGGTGCTGTTCATCGACGAGGCGTACGCACTGGCCCCGGAGGATTCGGGGCGGGACTTCGGCCGTGAGGCGATCGACACCCTCGTGAAGCTGATGGAGGACCACCGGGACGCCGTGGTGGTGATCGTCGCCGGATACACCGCCGAGATGGACCGGTTCCTGACCGTCAACCCCGGTGTCGCCTCCCGGTTCTCCCGCACCATCACCTTCGGCGACTACGGGCCCGAGGAGCTGCTGCGGATCGTCGAACAGCAGGCGGAGGAGCACGAGTACCGGCTCGGCGAGGGCACCACGAAGGCGTTGCTCACCTACTTCACGGAGTTGCCCAAGGGGCCGGCCTTCGGCAACGGCCGGACCGCGCGCCAGACCTTCGAGTCGATGGTGGAGCGGCACGCGGGGCGGGTCGCGCAGCTGGCCGAGCCCAGCACCGACGACCTCACCCTGCTGTTCCCGGAGGACCTCCCGACCCTGGCCGCGCCCTGCTGAACCGCGCGCCGTGCGGGCGGACTTCCGGGGGGGTGCGGTCGGACGCCCCGGTTTCGCCGTACCGGTGCACCGGTACGGACATCCGGCGGGCCGCCGGTTAGGGTGACGCGCGGCAGGCACCGTCCGGAGCGTGCCGACCGGACTTCGTCGCGTCGCGCTGTAGGGGGTAGTAACGCCATGGCCCGTCGACTCCGCCCCGTGGGGCTGGACTTCACCGAGACCGCCCCGGTACGCCTGGTCTTCGTCGCACGGGCCGCCGCCCCGCCCGAGGCCGTGTACCGGGCGCTGGCGCAGGAGGTGACCGGCTGGCCGCAGTGGTTCGGGGCGGTCACGCTGGCCCGACCGACGCGCGACGGCGCGGGTCGGGAGATCGGGCTGGTCGGCGGGATCCGCTTCCAGGAGACGGTGATGGCGGCGGACCCGGACCGGCGCTACGCCTACCGGGTCGACGAGACCAACGCACCGGTCGTCAGCGCCCTGCTGGAGGAATGGCACCTCACCGCCGTCGACCCCGGTCCCCCCAACGCCACCGCCTCCGGCGCCGGTGCCGGTGCGGCCGGCGGGACGCTGGTCCGCTGGACCTTCGCCGCCGACGGCCCGGCGCCCTTCCGCCTGGCCCTGTCCGCCGCCCGACCCGGCCTCGGCCACTCCTTCCGCAGGGCGGTCCGCGCCCTGGACGCCCGCCTCACGTCCGCATCCCGCTGACGGCCTCGCGGCCATCGGGTTCGGGCGGCCGGTCGACGGCTTTGCGGGGCCACCGGGGTCAGGCGGCCGGTTCCCGCCATTCCCCGGTGTCCAGCAGGGTGTCGATGGTCTTCGCGTACGGGCTGATGTCCATGCCCTGCATCGCCAGCCAGTCGTCCGAGTAGTACTTGTCGAGGTAGCGGTCGCCCGGGTCGCACAGCAGGGTCACGACGCTGCCGGTGCGGCCCTCGGCCACCATCTCCGAGATGATCTTCAGCGCGCTCCAGAGGCCGGTACCCGTCGAGCCGCCCGCCTTGCGCCCTATGGCCTGTTCCAGGGCCCGGCACGCGGCGACGCTCGCGGCGTCCGGAACGCGCATCATGCGGTCGATGGCGCCGGGTACGAAGCTCGGCTCCATGCGCGGCCGGCCGATGCCCTCGATGCGCGAGCCGCAGTCGCTGGTGGCGTGCGGGTCGTTGGTGGTCCAGCCGTCGAAGAAGCAGGAGTTCTCCGGGTCGGGGACGCAGATGCGGGTGTCGTGCTGCATGTAGTGCACGTAGCGCGCGATGGTCGCGGAGGTACCGCCGGTGCCGGCCGTCGCCACGATCCAGGTCGGCTCCGGGTAGCGCTCCAGGCGCAGTTGTTGGTACATCGACTCGGCGATGTTGTTGTTGCCGCGCCAGTCCGTCGCGCGCTCGGCGTAGGTGAACTGGTCCATGTAGTGGCCGCCGGTGCGGGCCGCGAGTTCGGCCGATTCCTCGTACATCTTCATCGAGTCGTCGACGAAGTGGCATTCCCCGCCGTGGAATTCGATGAGCCGACACTTCTCCGGGCTGGTCGTGCGCGGCATGACGGCGATGAACGGGACGCCGATCAGCTTCGCGAAGTACGCCTCGGAGACGGCCGTCGAGCCGCTGGAGGCCTCGATGACCGGGCGGCCGGGGCGGATCCAGCCGTTGCACAGGGCGTAGAGGAAGAGCGAGCGGGCGAGGCGGTGCTTCAAGGAGCCCGTCGGGTGCGTGGACTCGTCCTTGAGGTAGAGATCGATGCCCCAGGCCTCGGGGAGCGGGAAGAGCAGCAGGTGCGTGTCCGCGGAGCGGTTCGCGTCGGCCTGGACCTTGCGGACGGCCTCCTTGAGCCAGGCCCGGTAGTCCGCGTCGCTGCGGTCGACGTCGACGGTCGTCCGCACGGGCGTCGCCCCGGTGGTACCGGTGGTACTCATGCGCCTTGCTCCTTTGTCCGTTCCGTGGCCCCCGCTTTCGAAATGTACCCCCCTCACCTGCACAAATGGTTACTTTGGGTTTCCATACCGATCGCTTTCGGTCGCATTCAGTTGCAGAGCGCGGCACGGTAGGTGACGCTGGTGGTGTTTCACCGAGGCACCGATGGACCGCCACACCGAGGTACCGAGGGCGCAGCACCCGTAACTCACATGTCGGGGAGTCGCAGCCGTGATCAGTCATTCCCGCAGGCACTGCGTCGTCGAACTGCAGGCCCTGCCCGCC
The DNA here is from genome assembly GCF_040651775.1 of Streptomyces sp. NPDC048383. Lineage (NCBI taxonomy): Bacteria > Bacillati > Actinomycetota > Actinomycetes > Kitasatosporales > Streptomycetaceae > Streptomyces > Streptomyces sp. NPDC048383. The sequence goes on along the minus strand of NZ_JBEZKS010000008.1, from coordinate 172,512 downwards.
CGGATCGGTCAGGTCCGCCGCATCGTTTCCGCTCAACTGCGCCATTGGCAGCTCGATCCGCTCATAGACCGGGCCGCGCTCGGTGTGACGGAGCTGCTCAGCAACGTCCACCGGCACGCGCAGCCCGACCATACGTGCTCCGTCGAGATCGAGTTCCGGCTCGGCCGGCTCACCGTCGCCGTCTACGACAGCGATCCGCGGCTGCCCGTGCTGCGGGCGGCCGGATCGTCGGAGACCTGCGGTCGGGGGCTCGCGCTCGTCGCGGCCGTCAGCGAGGCCTGGGGGGCGCGGCAGCGGCCGGACGGCCCCGGCAAGATGGTCTGGTTCTCGCTGCGGGCCGCCCCCGAGCCGGTGGGTCGGCGGGCGACGGTCGTCATCGGCACCGAGAGCGTACGAGAACTCACCCGGCCGGTGTTCGTCGCCGTCGACGCGCAGGCCCTCACGAGCGGCCTGTCGGCAGCGGTCCCGGCCGGTACCGGGCCCGGCTGACCCCCGCGGCCGCGCCCACCGGATCCGTACCGCCCCGAACGGCGGCGCCCCGTCGGCGGGGGTCGCGGGGGCGGGCGTCGCGGAGGCGGAGGTCGCGGGGGCGGGCTGCCGGCCGGGATCAGGCCGCGGCGCCCAGAGTGCCCAGCGGGTCGTCCAGCACCGGTTGCCAGGCCAGCTCCGCCGCCCCGACCAGGCTGTTGTGGTCGAGGGTGCACGGCAGGATCGGCACGCCACCGCTGCGCCCCCACAGGCTGCGGTCCGCGACCACCGCGCGCAGCCGCTCCGGGTCGGCGTGAAGCAGCTCCCGGTGCAGGCCGCCCAGGATGATCCGGTCCGGGTTCAGGATGTTGACCAGGCCCGCGAGTCCCAGCCCGAGCCGGTCGATCAGTTCCTCGGAGGCCGCCCGGACCATCGGGTCGGCGTACTCGCCGCGGAGCAGGTCGCGGGCCTGCTGGAGCAGGGACACCTCAGGGCCCGGCGTGCGGCCGGCCGTGGTGAGGAAGGCCAGCGGGTCGGCCTCCACGTCCAGACAGCCCCGGCTGCCGCAGTGGCAGGCCCGCCCCTCCGGGTTCACCGTCAGGTGGCCGACCTCCAGGGCCAGGCCGGCGCTACCGCTGTGCAGTCGGCCGTCGAGGACCAGCGCCCCGCCCACGCCCCGGTGCCCGGTGGCGACGCACAGCAGGTGCTGGGCGCTGCGGCCCGCGCCGTGTCGGTGCTCGGCGAGCGCGGCGAGGTTGACGTCGTTGCCGGTCAGGGCCGGTCCGTCGATCCCTGCCGCCTTCACGCACCGGGCGAAGATGGCCCGTACGGGAGAACCCGCCGGCCAGGCCAGGTGCAGCGGGTTGAGCGCGGTGCCGTCGGGTTCGGCGACCGCCGAGGGCACCGCGAGGCCCGCGCCGATGCAGCGGCGCCCGGATGCGGCGAGCAGTGCGGCGCCCGCCTCGACGACCGCGCCGAGGACCTGCGCCGGGTCGGCGGAGACGGTGACCTTGCCGGGGGCGGTGGCCACGATCCGACCGCCGAGTCCCACCAGCGCGGCCCGGAACCCGTCCGGGTGGACCTGCGCGGCCAGCGCCACGGGGCCGTTCTCGTCGACCGCGAGCCGGTGCGAGGGCCGGCCCTGCCCGCCGCCGGCGCCGCCGGGGCGCGAGTCGACCCGGATCAGGCCGAGGGCTTCGAGTTCGGCGGCGACCGCGCCGGCGGTGGCCCGCGTGACCCCGAGTTCGGCCGTCAGGACGGCCCGGGTCGGGGCGCGACCGGTGTGGACGAGTTCCAAGGCCGGGCCGAGGGCGCCGCGGCCCCGCTCCAGCTTGGTCCTCGTGGACGCCGTGGCGGCCGTGGTGGTCGTGGAGGTTTCGGACGCCGTGGACACCGTGGTCCCGTCCCCCACCCGCGGCGGGGCCCCGTTGCCGTTCATGACATGGATCCTCGCATGATCGGGAGGTACCGGACGCCCGTCTACGGTCCCAGGCCGCCGACCCGCAGTGTGATGTTCAGCCGCCCGTCGAGCCCGAGGTCCGGCGGCGCGGTGCCGGGCAGGACCTTCGGCACCCCGTGGTAGGCCCGTCGGCTCGGGCCGCCGAAGACGAACAGGTCCCCGCTGCGCAGCGGAACGTCCCGGAACGGACGTCCGCGCGAGGCGGTGGTGCCGAAGCGGAAGAGGCAGGAATCACCCAGGCTGAGGGAGACGACCGGGGCGGGCGACCGTTCCTCGGCGTCGCGGTGCATGCCCATCCGGGAGTCACCGGCGTAGAAGTTGATCAGGGCGATGTCGTACTCCTCCGCCTGCTCGGGGGGCGTTCCGTACGCGTCGGACACCGCGCGCCGTCCGAGTGCGGCCAGCCATCGGGGCATCGGCTTCACCGGCGCCCCGTCCCCGTCGACGGCGGTGGGCGCGTAGCCGTACGGGTACCAGTGCAGCCCCAGGCACACCTGTCGGGCGCTCATCGTCCCGCCGCCGGGGGTGTGCACGGTCCGTAGGCCCGCGGGCGGCCGGGCCCACTCCCGGCAGGCGGCGAGCAGTTCCCGCTGGCCCCGCGGGTCGAGCCAGTCCGGCAGGTGGACGGCGCCCGGGGCGATCTCGGCGCGCTCGCGCGGGAAGAGTTCTGCGTCCATGTACCCCATGGTGCGGCCTGCCGGCAGACTCCGGGGCATGAAGATCAGCGAGTACGTGGACACGCTGGCCCTGGAGGGCGAGCTCCTCGCCGGGGCGGCCGAGCAAGCGGGTACGGACGCACCGGTGCCCACCTGTCCGCCGTGGCGGGTGACCGATCTGCTGCGGCACGTGGGGGCGGTGCACCGCTGGGCGACCGGGTACGTGGCCGACGCCCAGGTGGAGCCGCGGCCCTTCCCGGAGGCACCCGAACGGTCCGGGCCCGAGCTCCTCGACTGGTTCCGCGCGGGGCACGGGGCGTTGGTGGACACCCTGACCCGGGCTCCGGACGACGTCCTGTGCTGGACGTTCCTGCCGACGGCGCCGCCGTCACCGCTGGCGTTCTGGGCGCGCCGGCAGGCGCACGAGACGACCGTGCACCGCTTCGACGCGCAGGCCGCGCAGGGAATCGCCTGCTCCCCGGTGATGCCGGAGTTCGCGGAGGACGGCGTCGACGAACTGCTGACCGGCTTCCATGCCCGACCGCGCAGCCGGGTGCGTACGGAGGAGCCGCGGGTGCTGCGGGTCCGGGCGATCGACACCGGCGCGGCGTGGACGGTCCACCTGTCGCGGGAGCCGGCCCGCACGGTGCGCGGCGACACCGCGGACCGGGTGGACTGCGAGGTGAGCGGCGAGGCGGCGTGGTTGTACGCGGCCCTGTGGAACCGGCACCCGCTGACGGGCCCCGGGGTGACGGGTGACGTGTCGCTGGCCCGGCTGTGGAGCGACACGGCGGGCATCTGAGCCTCCGGTTCGGGCGGCCGGGTGCGGGCGCGCGCTCGTACCCGGGTCCGAGCGCGTGCCCGCCCGCAGGTTCGGCGGAGACACTCTTGAGGAGCTCTTGTCACCCGCGGTGCCCGCTGTGAGACTGCGCGTATGGGGCAACGGACACAGGCGGAACGGGACGCGGTCACCATCGAGATCGGCTACGCCTTCGTCAGCGCGTGCTTCGTCGCCGCCCTGGTCTTCGGGCTGGTCTACGGCGCGGCACCGGTTTTGGACCTGTCCCCCGCCGCGCACCGGACGGCGGCGGTGACGGCCGGCGCGCTGGCCTCGGTGGCGTTCCTGGCGCGCGTCACCCACGTGCTGTGGCGCTTCGGCCACCGCCGGCGGCAGGACGTACGGGATGCGTCCGAAACCTGAGCCCCGGCCCGGCCGGGGCCGCTCAGCCCACGCCGGCCGCGTATGCGGTCTGGCTGCGGTAGCGCCAAGCGGGTCCGGTGTTCCAGGGGTTGGGCATGACGGTGTCCGTCGCGTAGGCGTAGCCGGCGCCCCGTTCGAAGGCCGTGCGCAGGGTGTCCCGCATGGTCGCCTCGTCCGGGACGTCGTGGACGAGGTGCCAGAACGCGGTGCCGCTCGGGTCGTACTCGGATCCGCCCCGGTAGCCGGTGCGGGCGTTGAACACGTTGCCGCCGGGCCAGCCGTCGGCCGTGTACTCCGCGTAGGTGTCCTCGTAGGTCACGTACGTGTCGGCGGTGCGGTGGCCGGGCTCCAGGTAGCAGTCGGCGATGGCCGTGCCCGGATTGTTGACGACCAGGTCCGGGGCGTTCGGGTCGACGGCGTGCATCGCCTCCTGGACGTAGCGGCGCAGTTCGGCGTAGTAGTCGCGGGTGGCGTTGCCCGGGCCGCAGTCGCGGCTGACGACGTCGAAGAAGATCCCGTCGACGTGGAGCCGGCCGTCGCCGCCGTCGGCCGGTCTGAGGTAGTTGTCGACGGAGGCCTTCGCGGCGGCGATGTCCCGGCTGCCGTGGTCGGTGTGGACGTACCCGAGGACCCTCGTGCGCTCGCCGGTGGCGGTGACCCCCGTGCGCAAGGCGTCGGCGCGGGCCCGCCAGGGCGCGTCGAAGGGGGAATCGCCGTTGCCGGGGTTGAGGACGACGACGGAGGCGGCCGGCCCGGTCGTGGTGAGGTCGGTCAGCATACGGTCGTCGGACCAGACGTAGGCGGGGACGGCGATGTCCAGGCCCCGCACCCCGGGCGGTCGGGGCGTGGGGGTGACCGTCGGGGCGGGCGGCGGGATCGGGCTCGCCGGCGGGGAGGACGCCGGACCCGAGGGCGGCGCGGTTCCCGCCGGGCGCCGGGCGTGGGATCCGTCGGCTGCGGCCTTCACGACGGCCGCCGCCACGGCGAGCAGGACCGCCAACAGGACGGCGTACAGGGCCTGCGCGGCTCGGGCGGGGGCCATCACTGTTTCCTCCGGCTACAGGGGTACGACCCGAGGAACACTAGGCGTGCGGCAAGTCGATGAAAGCCGAACCACCCACTTTGGTGTGAGGAACAGAAAAGCTATCTGTCACTCCATCATGTGAATTACCGTCAGATTCCGGCCAGGGCGGTCCGGTTCACGGCCCGACAGCCCGGTTCGCGGCCCGGGTGGCTCGGTCCCACGGTGCGGCAGTCCGGTTCGCGGCCCGGGTGGCTCGGTTCACGGCGCGGGCGGTCCGGGCTACAGCGCGTGGTTCGGTCCCACGGCGCGGGAGGTCCGGGCTACAGCGCGCGGCCCCCTTCGCGCCGCGGGGAATCCCCTTCGGGCCGCGGGCGTCCGCCTCACGCCGCCGGCAGTCCGACGCCGTGGGCGAGTTGCCCGGTGGCGTGCGCGAAGAAGGCGGCCCGTTCCTCGACGACGCGCTCGTACTGACCGAACAGCTCGAAGGAGACCAGTCCGACGAGCTGCGCCCAGGCGGCGACCAGGGCGGCCGTCACCTCGGGCGGCAGGCCCTCGGCGAAGTCCGAGGTCATCCGGCCGGCTTCGCGGCGCAGGCCGGCGGGCAGCGGCGGCAGGGCGAGCCCCTGGCCCGCGTACGCGGAACGGAGGATCCCGATGAGGGAGTTGGCGACGCGGGAGGCGGGGCCGATGGTGTCCTGCGGGGCGCTGTAGCCGGGGACCGGGGAGCCGTACACGAGGGCGTACTCGTGCGGGTGCGCGAGCGCCCAGGCGCGGACCGCCTCGCAGACGGCGATCCAGCGGGCGCGGGGCGGGGCTCCGGCGGCGAGGGCGGTCCGGTCGGCGTCCTCGGCGGCGGCGCCCAGACTGTCGTAGGCGTCGATGATCAGCGCGGTGAGGAGGTCGTCGCGGCTGGGGAAGTAGCGGTAGAGCGCGGAGGAGACCATGCCGAGTTCGCGGGCGACGGCGCGCAGCGAGAGTTTGGCGGCGCCCTCGGCCGCGAGACTGCGGCGCGCCTCGTCCTTGATGGCGGCGGTGACCTCGACGCGGGCCCGTTCCCGGGCTCCTCGAACGGTACTCATGCGGTTCAGTGTGCCATGCGACCGGAGCAGTGCCCACAAAACAGAGCACCGCACCTTTTCAAGAGCAGTGCTCTTGCTTTGGTGCACCGCTCCGGCGCAGACTGGTGGCGAGCGAGAGCACCGCTCTCTCCAACTCCGCCGGAGGCCATCGTGAACGCGCCCGCCCCCTACTACGCCCAAGGCAGCCCGTTCGCCATCCGCGTCAACGCCCTCTTCGGAAAGCTCGCCCGACTCGGCATCAGCCTCGCCGGCACGGCCGAACTCTCGGTCCGCGGCCGCACCTCGGGCAAGATGCAGCGCATCCCGGTCAACCCGCACCGCTACGAGGGCTCCCAGTACCTGGTCTCCGCCCGGGGCCACTCCCAGTGGGTCCGCAACATGCGCGTCGCGGGCGGCGGGGAACTCCGCGTCGGCCGCAAGGTGCGCCCGTTCACGGTCACGGAGCTCACGGACCCCGCGGAGAAGGCGGCGGTACTGCGCGCGTACCTGGAGAAGTGGGGCTGGGAGGTCAACCGGTTCTTCCAGGGCGTCACCGCCAAGTCCTCGGACGCCACCCTCCAGGCCGCCGCCGCCGACCACCCGGTCTTCCGCATCACCGTCACGAGGTGACGAACCGCCCGCCCCGCCCTCCCTTCCAGCGGTCGTCACAACACCCCAGCTCAGGGATGCGATGGGGGTCGAAGCTCGGAAGAACCGCAGGCCGCGGGGGCGAAAGAGGCTCCGTGCTGAGCGGGAGGAATATTTCCGGCTCGTGCAACAGGGCTACGGCAGCGCAGATGCGGCCAAGCATGTAGGTGTCCACGTGCGGACCGCTCGTGGGTGGCGTAACGGCCGCCTGCTCAATGGCGGCAGGGTCGAGCCGCCCGTTCGTTCGCAGCGGGCGGCCGTCCCCGTTTCGTCCGGCCGCTACCTCGGTGCAGATGAGCGCATCCACATCGCTGACCGGCTGCGGGAGAAGATGTCCATCCGCACGATTGCCGCAGAGCTTGGCCGCAGCCCGTCGACCATCAGCCGAGAGATACGCCGCAACGGCACTCTCTGGCGCGGCACCGAGTGGGCCTACCGGCCCTACGTCGCCCAGGCCCGTCCCGATGCCCGCCGACCTCGCCCCAAGGCCGGGAACATCGGCCGGGGTCCGCAGCCGCGTGACTACATTCAAGAGCGTCTGGAACGGCGCTGGAGGGAACGGATGGCCCACCAGCTCCGCCGGGACTTCCCCGACCCGCCGGAGATGTGCGTGACGCACGAGACGATCTACCAGGCCCTCCACATCCAAGGCCGTGGAGAACTCCACCCCGAACTCACCAAGGCCTGCGGAGCGGGCGGGCCCGTCGGCGCCCCCACCGCCAGGCGAACAAGCGGCAACCCCGGTTCACCGCCCCCTGGTGATGATTGGCGACCGGCCCGCTGAAGCGGCTGACCGCGCGCCATACCTGGCCACTGGGAAGGCGACTGCATCGTCGGCGCCGGCCGCCGCTCCGCCATCGGCACACTCGTCGAGCGCACGACCCGCGTGACCAGGCTGGTGCACCTGCCCAACGGGCACCGGGCAGAGCACTTCCACCAGGAGTTCACCGCCACCATCAGCCGGCTTCCGCCCCATCTGCGACGGTCACTGACCTGGAACCAGGTCAACGCGATGGCAGGCCATCAGCTCTTCTCCGCCGCCGCGAACATGCCGGTCCACTTCTGCAAGCCGGGCAGTCCCTGGCAGCGCGGCTCGAACGAGAATACGAACGGCCTTCTCCGGCAGTACTTTGCCAAGGGAACCGGCCTGTTCCGGCATACCCGCGAGCACCTGGACGCGGTGGCTGCCGAACTCAACAACCGCGCACGTAAAACGCCCGGCTGGGAAACTCCGGCCGAGCGCCCGCAAAATCTGATGGGTACGGGATTCCTGACGACACAGGGGCCCTCCGCGCGGCGCCTTTGGCCCCAGGCCAAGCCGAGGCCGACCTCCTAGTGGCGGTGCCAGACCAGCGTGTAGCGCCAAAACAGTCGTCGGTGCAGCCGTGCACCGGGTAGCGCCTGGTGGGCGTCGCGAACGATGTCTGCAAAGGTCATGGTTGCCGGTCGGGTCGGGGCGGTCATTGAGGATGGTCGCGGCGCCTTGCGGCCCTTGTTCTTGATCCAGGCCATGGCCACGTTCGCCGGAATGGCCACGGCGTCGATCAGGTAATCGCTCCGAGACTGCGGGCGATACACGCCGACGACGACCAGCGTTCCGCCGGGCGCCAGCTCCCGCCGGAAGCAGGTGAGGGCGTCGCTGAACGGCATGTGGTGGATGCTGGCGACACAGGTGATGACGTCGTAGGGACCAGGCGGCACCTCCTTCAAGGCGTCTCCGACAGTGAAGGTCACCGGGGCGGCGGGTTGCGTGAGCTCCCGCGCGCGATCGACGATCGTGGGATCGACGTCGATACCGTGCACCGCTCCGGCCCGTGAGCACAGGAGTCTGGCGAGGTCACCGCTCCCTGATCCGACGTCCAAAGCCCCATTGAAACGGCTGGCGAGCCGGCGCAGGATCCACCGGTGGTAATGGGCGTTGTGGTCCCAGGGATGGGCGGCATGGAACTGCTCAAGTGCTCGAAGGATGCGCGGCATCAAAGTCGTCATGGCGTGAGTCCATCAGCCCCTCGGCCGCCTGCGAAACCACAACCGAGATGAACGTGAGGTGGCCGGGGCGCCCGGCCTGGAACGACCGACAGCCGCTCGGCCGGGTGGCCCGGCGGAGCGGCTGCTCGCCATCACACAACGGCGATCACGTGTTGCGACGATCCTTGCAATCCGCCCGCCCCGCCCGGGCGGGACGGGGCGGGGCATCGGCGGCCGGTGCGTCAGGTGCGGTTGCTTCGGGCCTGGCGGGCGTCCACGAGGTGCAGGGCCCTGCGGGCCAAGGGGTACGTACGCACCATGTCGGCCAGCGTCATCGAACCACGGGTGATGCGGGCGAAGGCGAGCCACGCGGGCCGCAGCCCCGTGATCGCCGCGTGGAGGAAACCCGGTCGGGTCTCGAACACGTTCAGCATGCGCTTGCCGACGCCCATCTCGACACCGAGGCCGGCCTTGATCGCGAAGGCGTAGTTCAGCGCCTGGCGCCGCGCGTCCACCGCGTCCTGGGCCTCGGAGATCTTGACGGCCCACTCCCCCGCGAGCCGGCCCGAGCGCAGGGCGAACGAGATGCCCTCCCGGGTCCACGGCTCCAGCAGTCCGGCGGCGTCTCCCGCGACGAGCACCCGACCCCGCGACAGCGGGGAGTCGGGCTTGCGGCAGCGCGTCAGGTGCCCCGAGGAAATGGTCGGCTCGAAGCCCGCCAGGCCCAGCCGGGCGATGAAGTCGTCCAGGTAGCGCTTGGTGGCGGCGCCCTCGCCCTTAGCCGAGATCACGCCCACGGTGAGGGTGTCGCCCTTGGGGAAGACCCAGCCGTAACTGCCGGGCAGCGGGCCCCAGTCGATGAGCACCCGCCCCTTCCAGTCCTCGGCCACCGTCTCCGGAACCGGGATCTCCGCCTCCAGGCCGAGGTCGACCTGGTCCATCTCCACCCCGACGTGCGCGCCGATCCGGCTCGCGCTGCCGTCGGCGCCGACCACGGCGCGGGCCAGCACGGTCTCGCCGTCGGCCAGCACCACGGCGACGGTGCGCCGGTCGGGAACCGCCGCGCCGTGCTGCTCGACCCGGGTCACGGCCGTACCCGTACGGAGGGTCGCGCCGGCCTTCTCGGCCTCCGCGACCAGGGCGGCGTCGAACTCGGGCCGGTTGATGAGTCCGAAGAGCATCCTCTTCGAGCGGCGGGTCCGCGTCAGCTTCCCGTTCATCGAGAAGGTGACCGCGTGGATCCGGTCCTTGAACGGCAGTACGAAGCCCGGCGGCAGGGCGTCGCGCGAGGGGCCGATGATGCCGCCGCCGCAGGTCTTGTACCGGGGGAGTTCGGCCTTCTCCAGCAGGAGGACGCTGCGACCGGCGGTCGCCGCGGCGTACGCCGCCGAGGCCCCGGCGGGGCCGGCGCCGACCACGATGACGTCCCAGACCTCGCCCGTCCCGGCCGCCGCGGCAGCGGGCTCCCGCACCGCCACCGCCTCGGACGCGCCGTCGGACGCGGTGTCGGACGCGGTGTCCGCGTAGACTCCCGCCTCGACGCCCGGCTCCACGCCCTCCTCCGCCCGCTCGGCGCCCCGACCCGCGTCGGCGGCCTTCGCCGCCGCGCCCGCCGCGTTCGCCCCGCCCGTCACGCCCTCCGCCCGCCCGCCGGTCGGCTCGTCCGCCGACCCGCCTGTCGGCTCGTGCGTCGTTCCTTCGCCCGCCCCCTGAGCGGCGGCCTGCCCTGCGCTTGCGCCGTGTACGTCGTCGTCGCTGCTCACGATGTGCTGCTGCTCCTGATCACGCTGTTGCTCGGATGCCGTGGAAATCCTACGGCGCGAGTCCGCCCGGCCCTTTGTGCGAGGATCGGAACTGTCTTTCGCCTTGCGTTCGCCGTACCCCGGCACTTGTCCAACGTCGCACCCACGAGGAGCGTGCCCATGTCCCAGAATCCGATCGCCGAGACCATCGCCTCGCTGATGCCCCGCGCCAAGACGGAGCTCACGGAGTTGGTGGCCTTCCAGTCGGTGGCGGACTGGGCGCAGTTCCCCCGGAGCGAGAGCGAGGCCGCCGCGAACTGGGTGGCCGACGCCCTGCGCGTCGAGGGCTTCCAGGACGTGGCCCTCCTCGACACCCCCGACGGCACCCAGTCGGTGTACGGGTACCTGCCCGGCCCCGAGGGCGCCCCGACCGTCCTGCTCTACGCGCACTACGACGTGCAGCCGCCGCTGGACGAGGCGGCCTGGGTCTCCCCCGCCTTCGAGCTCACCGAGCGCGACGGCCGCTGGTACGGGCGCGGCGCCGCGGACTGCAAGGGCGGGTTCATCATGCACCTGCTCGCGCTGCGGGCGCTGAAGGCGAACGGCGGGGTGCCGGTCGGCGTCAAGGTCATCGTCGAGGGTTCCGAGGAGCAGGGCACCGGCGGCCTCCAGCAGTACGCCGAGGCGAACCCGGAGCTGCTGGCCGCCGACACGATCGTGATCGGTGACGCGGGCAACTTCCGTACGGGCCTGCCGACGGTGACCGCCACCCTGCGCGGGATGACCCTCCTCAAGGTCAGGATCGACACCCTGGGCGGCAACCTGCACTCCGGGATGTTCGGCGGCGTCGCCCCCGACGCCCTGGCCGCACTCATCCAGACGCTGGCCTCGCTGCGCGCGGCGGACGGTTCGACGACCGTGGACGGGCTCGCCTCCGACGCGGTGTGGGAGGGCCTGCAGTACCCGGAGGCCGACTTCCGTTCCGACGCGAAGGTGCTGGACGGGGTCGAGCTGATCGGCGAGGGCACGATCGCGGACCGCCTGTGGGCCCGCCCGGCCGTCACCGTGCTCGGCATCGACTGCCCGCCGGTGATCGGCGCGACCCCCTCGGTGCACGCGAGCGCGGGCGCCCTGATCAGCCTGCGCGTGCCGCCGGGTGTGGACACCACCGAGGCCATCAAGCTGCTGGAGGCGCACCTGGTGGCGCACACGCCGTGGAGCGCCCGCCTGGAGATCGAGGTCGTCGGCCAGGGGCAGCCCTTCCAGGCCGACCCGAGCAGCCCGGCGTACGCGTCGATGGCGGCGGCCATGCGGGTGGCGTACCCCGGCCAGGAGATGCAGATCAGCGGCATGGGCGGGTCCATCCCGCTGTGCAACACGCTGACCTCCCTGTACCCGCGGGCGGAGATGCTCCTGATCGGCCTGAGCGAGCCGGAGGCGCAGATCCACGCCGTGAACGAGAGCGTCTCGCCGGAGGAGTTGGAACGCCTCTCGGTGGCGGAGGCACTGTTCCTGGTGAACTACGCCGAGTCGAAGCGCGGCTGAGCACCGGGGCGCGGGCGGGGCGTCGGGGCCGTGAGGCCGCCCGCCGACCCCGACTCCAGTACGCCCGGAGCGCAGTGCGCTGCGGGCGTACTGCGCTGCGGGCGAATTCGCGTGCCGGACGCGGCGTCCGGTCCTTACGTTCGACGCATGGATCTCGTAGAAGTGCTCCCGGCCCGGCTCCACATGCTCCGCTTCCCGATCGGCCAGGCCTACCTCTGGCAGGACGGTGAAGCCCTCACCCTGATCGACGCCGGTCACGTCGATTCGGCCTCCGCGCTCGAGGGGGCGATACGGGCCCTGGGCCTGCGGCCCGAGGGTCTGGAGCGGATCGTGCTGACCCACTGTCACCGGGACCACGTCGGCGCGGCCGGTGAACTCGCCGCCCGCTGGGGGGCTGAGGTACTGGCGCACCGGCTGGACGCCCCCGTGGTCCGCGGCGAGCAGCCGGTCCCGGAACCGGTCCTGCTGGACTGGGAGTTGCCGCTGTACGCGCACGGACTGACCGTTCCCGAGGCCCCGCCGACCCCGGTGGACCGGGAGTTGGAGGACGGCGAGGTCCTGCCCTTCGGCGGCGGGGCGGTCGTCGTCCACTCCCCCGGCCACACGCCGGGCAGCATCGGCGTCCACCTGCCCGAGTACGGGGTGCTGTTCACGGGTGATTGCGTCGCGGGGGTGGGCCAGGTGATGCTCGGCGTCTTCAACGTCGACCGGGAGCAGGCCGTCTCCTCGTTCCGGCGGTTGGCCGCGCTGGACCCGGCCGTGGCCTGCTTCGGTCACGGCGACCCCTGGCTGACGGACACGGCGGCGACGCTGCGGAGCGCCGCCGAAGCCGTGCCCGTCGCGGGCTGAAAGCCGGCGGGACACCTCTCACGGCGTCGGGCGGCCCGCCTCCAGGTACAGGGGGCGGGCGCCTTCGCGGGCCCGCAGCGCCCACCGCAGCCGCTCGTAGCGCTGCGGCGGCAGCAGCCCGGCGGCCTCCGCCTCGGTGACGAAGCGCCAGGCCCGCAGTTCGGGGCCGGGCAGGCGCAACGCCTTGATCTGCGGCGGGGTCAGCGCTCCGCCGTCGAACAGCAGCCGCATTCCCCCGTACGCCGGCCGCTGCGGCGGTTCCCAGTCGACGATTAGCAGGGGCGGGACTTCGTGGAGTTCCAGGCCGAGTTCCTCGGCGACCTCCCGGACGCCCGCGCGGCCGGGCGCCTCGCCGGCTTCGACGACTCCGCCGGGGAACTCCCAGCCCGGCTTGTACGTCGGGTCGACCAGGAGGACCCGGTCCTGGTCGTCGAAGAGCAGGACCCCGGCCGCCACGGTCTCGCGCGTCGGCTCCGGCGTCTGCACGATGTCGCAGAGACCGGCCCTGTCCGTCCGCACGGCCTCGGCGATCCGCTCGGCCGTCTCCCGTACGGTCAGCCGCCCGTTGTCGATGACGTGGGCGTCGGCCGTCAGCCAGCCCAGCGCTTCCTGGTAGGCGGGGATGTGGTCGTACGCCCACTGCCGGACCCGGACGTCCACCACCTCGGGGTCGCCCGGTTCCCGACGGGTCGCGATGCGCTCGCGCAGGATCGTTTCCTCTGGGGCGAGCAGGATGTGCCGTACCGGAATGCGCCGGGCCGCCAGGGCCCCGAAGATCTCGTCGCGGTAGTCCTGCCGGAGCAGGGTCATCGGCACCACCAGCACGCCCCCGAGCTCCGCGAGCATCGCGGCGGCCGTGTCGACGACCAGCCGCCGCCAACTGGGTAGGTCCTGGTAATCGGTCACCTCCGCGAGGCGTTCGCGCGGCAGCAGCAGCCGCAGCGCGTCACCGATGAGCTCCGGGTCGAACAGGGCGCTGTCCGGCAGCAGTCCGGCCAGTTCGCGGGCCGTGCTGGTCTTCCCGGCACTGAACGTGCCGTTGATCCAGACAATCACGTCTACCCCTCTCCCGATGGCTCGCCTCCGTAGCCCCCAGTGGCTTGCCCGCCCCACCCTGCCATGGAAACCCGCTCGTCGCCGGAGTGCTTATCCTCAAGGTCAGAGCCCTGTCAGACCGCCCCGCAACCGGAGGTTCCCCCACCGTGCCCCACACCCGTCAACCGTCCGACCTCCGCTACGGCAACCGGCCGACCATGAAGGACGTGGCGGCCCGGGCGGGCGTGGGCCTGAAGACGGTCTCACGGGTCGTCAACGGTGAGCCCGGGGTGACGCCCGACACCGAGAGGCGGGTCCAGGAGGCCATCGAGGCGCTGGGCTTTCGCCGCAACGACAGTGCGCGCGTGCTCCGCAAGGGCCGTACGGCGACCGTGGGTCTGGTTCTCGAAGACCTCGCGGACCCGTTCTACGGCCCCCTCAACCGGGCAGTCGAAGAGGTGGCCCGCACGCACGGCGCGCTGCTCATCAACGGTTCCAGTGCCGAGGACCCGGACCGGGAACGGGAGTTGGCGCTCGCGTTGTGCGCCCGCCGGGTCGACGGCCTGATCGTGATCCCGGCCGGGGACGACCACCGGTACCTGGAGCCGGAGATCCGGGCGGGCGTCGCGACCGTGTTCGTGGACCGGCCGGCCGGCCGGATCGACGCCGACGTCGTGCTGTCGGACAGCTTCGGCGGCGCCCGCGACGGCGTGGCCCACCTGATCGCGGGCGGGCACCGCCGGATCGGCTTCATCGGCGACCACCCCCGCATCCACACGGCCACGGAGCGGTTGCGCGGCTACCACGAGGCCATGGACCGGGCCGGTCTGCCGGTGCCGGCGTCCTGGGTCTCCCTGGGTTCCACCTCCCCGGAGCGGGTGTCGGCGGCGGCCGGGGCGATGCTGAGCGGCCCCGACGCGGTGACCGCCCTGTTCGCCGGGAACAACCGGGTGACCGTCACCCTGGTACGGGTCCTCGCGGCGCGGCCCGGCAAGGTGGCGCTGGTCGGCTTCGACGACTTCGAGCTGGCCGACCTGCTGGATCCCGGCGTCACGGTCGTCGCCCAGGACGCCGCCGCTCTGGGCCGGGTGGCGACGGACCGGCTGTTCCAGCGGCTTGCCGGCGCGGGCCTGGCGCCGGCCCGCATCGAGCTGCCGACCCGCCTGATCCCCCGCGGCTCGGGCGAGCTGCCCCCCGCGACCGGCTGACGCCCGGCACGCGCGGGTACGGCCCGCTCGGGGATCGCCGAGCGGGCCGTACGTCGTCGCGGGTGCGGATCAGGCGGTCGCCGTGAGCGTCGCCGATCGGCGCGGGATGGCGAAGGCGTCCAGTTCGGCGCGGGTCAGGCCGGTCAGGGCCGTGACCTCCTCGGCGCCGACGGCGCCGCAGTCGAGACCGCGGACGAGGTAGCCGGCCAGGGCCTTGGCGGTGGCGGGCTCGTCCATGACGTCGCCCTCGATCTTGGCGACGTACGCCTTCAGGCGGGCCGCGGCGGTCTCCAGGCCCTCCCGGTAGAAGGTGAACACGGCCGCGTAGCGGGTCGGCAGGTGCGCCGGGTGCATGTCCCAGCCCTGGTAGTAGGCGCGGGCCAGGGCGCGGCGGGTGAGGCCGTAGTGCAGCTTCCAGGCCTCGTGGACGTGCTCGGTGGTGCCGATGGGCAGGACGTTCGTCGAGCCGTCCGAGACGCGTACGCCGGTACCGGCGGCCGCGACCTGCATGATCGCCTTGGCGTGGTCGGCGGCCGGGTGGTCGCTGGACTGGTACGCGGCGGAGACGCCGACGCAGGCGCTGTAGTCGAAGGTGCCGTAGTGCAGGCCGGTGGCGCGGCCCTTGGCGGCCTCGATCATCCGGGCGACGGTGGCGGTGCCGTCGGAGGCGACGATCGACTGGCTGGTCTCGATCTGGATCTCGAAGCCGATCCGGCCCGGGCGCAGGCCGCGGGTGATCTCGAAGGCCTCCAGCAGCTTGACGAAGGCGCTGACCTGCTCGGCGTAGGTGACCTTGGGCAGGGTCAGGACGAGGCCCTCGGGCAGGCCGCCGTGCGCGAGCAGCCCGGACAGGAAGATGTCCGTGGTGCGGATGCCGCGGTCGCGGACGTTGGACTCCATGCACTTCATGCGGACGCCCATGTACGGGGCGTTCGTGCCGTTGGCGAAGGCTTCGGAGACGAGGCGGGCGGCGCGGGCCGCGGCCTGGTCCTCCTCCTCGTCGGAGCGGACGCCGAAGCCGTCCTCGAAGTCGACGCGGAGGTCCTCGATGGGCTCGCTCGCCAGCTTGGCGCGGACGCGGTCGTAGACCGGTACGGCCAGCTCGTCGGAGATGCCGAGCACCTTGGCGAAGGTCGCGGCGTCCGGGGCGTGCTCGTCGAGGGCGGCGAGGGCCTGGTCGCCCCAGGAGCGGATGGTGTCGGCGGCGAAGACGTCACCGGGTACGTAGACGGTGTGGATGGGCTGACGGGTGCCGGGGTCGCCCGGGTAGTGCCGCGCGAGTTCCGCGTCCACCGGCGCGAGGGAAGCGCTGATGCCCTCGCTGACCGCGCCTGCGAGGCTCGTCGCCACCTTCTCCTGCTGACCCATCGTGCACTCTCCTCTTTTCCGCTTCACGGAATCTTAGATCCGCATAGCAGAATTTAATCACGGGGTTCCGCTCCGTCAATGGTCCCTCCGCCCGGAGCGGGAAACGACTCGGGGCCGTGCGGTGACAAACACCACACGGCCCCGGAGACGACTTGCCCCGCAGGTCAGCCCTTACGGGCCTGGATCTGCTCGGTCAGCTGGGGGACGACCGCGAAGAGGTCGCCGACGACGCCGTAGTCGACGAGGTCGAAGATCGGGGCCTCGGCGTCCTTGTTGATGGCGACGATGGTCTTCGAGGTCTGCATGCCCGCGCGGTGCTGGATCGCGCCGGAGATTCCGGAGGCGATGTACAGCTGCGGCGAGACCGACTTGCCGGTCTGGCCGACCTGGTTGGTGTGCGGGTACCAGCCCGCGTCCACGGCGGCGCGCGAGGCACCGACGGCCGCACCGAGGGAGTCCGCGAGGGCCTCGATGATGCCGAAGTTCTCGGCGCCGTTGACGCCGCGACCGCCGGAGACGACGATCGCGGCCTCGGTCAGCTCGGGGCGACCGGTGGACTCGCGCGGGGTGCGCGAGGTGATCTTGGTGCCGGTGGCCAGGGCGCCGAAGGTGACGGCGAGCGCCTCGACGGCGCCGGCGGCCGGGGCGGCCTCGACCGGGGCCGAGTTCGGCTTCACGGTGATGACCGGGGTGCCCTTGGACACGCGGGACTTGGTGGTGAACGACGCGGCGAAGGCGGCCTGCGTCGCGACCGGACCCTCGTCACCGGCCTCAAGGTCGACGGCGTCGGTGATGATGCCGGAGCCGATGCGCACGGCGAGGCGCGCGGCGATCTCCTTGCCCTCGGCGGAGGACGGGATGAGCACGGCGGCCAGGGAGCCCGCGGCGGACACCGACTCGTAGGCGGCCTGCAGCGCGTCCACCTTCGGCACCACGAGGTACTCGGTGAACTCGGGGGCGTCGGCGGTGAGGACCTTGACGGCGCCGTGCTCGGCGAGCACCGCGGCGGTGTCGGCGGCGCCGGCACCCAGCGCGACGGCGACGGGCTCGCCGATGCGGCGGGCCAGCGTCAGCAGCTCGAGGGTGGGCTTGCGGACGGCACCGTCCGCGTGGTCGACGAAGACGAGAACTTCAGCCATGGGACTGCTCTCCTGCGATTGCGAAGTGTCTGGGGGCTAAGAGGGGATGGCCGGAGTTCTTAGATGAACTTCTGGCCGGCCAGGAACTCGGCCAGCTGCTTGCCGCCCTCGCCCTCGTCCTTGACGACCGTGCCGGCGGTGCGGGCGGGACGCTGGGTCGCGGAGTCGACCGCGGTCCAGGCGCCTTCCAGACCGACCTCTTCGGCCTCCAGGTCCAGGTCCGACAGGTCCCAGGACTCCACCGGCTTCTTCTTGGCGGCCATGATGCCCTTGAAGGACGGGTAGCGGGCCTCGCCCGACTGGTCCGTCACCGAGACGAGCGCGGGGAGGGAGGCCTCCAGCTGCTCGCTCGCGGAGTCACCGTCGCGACGGCCGGTCACGACACCGTCCGCGACCTTGACCTCGGAGAGCAGGGTGACCTGCGGGATGCCCAGGCGCTCGGCCAGGATGGCCGGCAGGACACCCATGACGCCGTCGGTCGAGGCCATGCCCGTGATGACCAGGTCGTAGCCGGCCTTCTCGACGGCCTTGGCCAGCACGAGCGAGGTGCCCATGATGTCGGAGCCGTGCAGGTCGTCGTCCTCGACGTGGATCGCCTTGTCGGCGCCCATCGACAGCGCCTTGCGCAGCGCGTCCTTGGCGTCCTCGGGACCCACGGTCAGAACGGTGATCTCCGCGTCGTCCGCCTCGTCGGCGATCTGCAGCGCCTGCTCGACGGCGTACTCGTCGAGCTCCGACAGCAGGCCGTCGACGTCGTCACGGTTGACGGTCAGGTCCTCGGTGAACTGCCGGTCGCCGGTGGCGTCGGGCACGTACTTCACACAGACAACGATCCTCAGGCTCACGCCGGCTCTCCTACCGCATCGTCATTTTTGGTACCGCCTTGTGCAGGCAGCATAGGCGCCATGTCGGGCGGATCCCGGTCGGGGCGGCCCGCGCTCCGATGGGGATGTTACTCGTCAGTACACCCCGGGTCCCGGCCAGGTGCAAGGCCACCGAACTGTGACCTTGACAACGCCGTCCCGACCCGCCCCAACAGGGACGATTCAGTCCCGCAACGCGTTGAAGCTTCCCTGGTGGTAAAGCAGTGGACGGCCCTCCCCGGCCGGATCCCCGGCCACCGCTTCCGCGATGATCACACGGTGGGCGCCCGCGGGCACCCTCGCCACCACCCGGCACACCAGCCAGGCCAGCACCCCGTCCAGCAACGGGACCCCGTGCGGGCCCTCGACCCAGCCGGTGCCCAGGCCGAAGCGGTCGGCGCCGCTCGTCGCGAAGAGGCCGGCCAACTCCCGCTGGTGCTCGCCGAGTATGTGCACACCGAGGTGGTCGGAGTCCCGTACGGCGGGCCAGCTGGAGGAGCCGGTGCCGATCGTGAAGGAGAGCAGCGGCGGATCGGCGGACACCGAGTTGAGGGAGGTGGCGGTGAATCCGGCGGGCCGGCCGTCGAGGTCCGCGGTGATCACCGCGACACCGGCGGCATGGCGGCGGAAGACGGAACGCAGCAGTTCGGGCGAGCCGGGCAGGCCGGAGCGGTCGGGGCCGAGGGGCGCGGACGAGGACACGTGAGCCGTCGGGGCGGTCGGGGCCGTCATCGGAATACTTCCTTCTGCCGCGGGAATCGCGGGCGCAGTCGGGGATCGGGGGGCCGGAGTCGTCAGTGATCCCAACAGCGCGCGCTCGCGTGGCGGACGAGGTCCACGTGGACCCGCCCGTAAAGCAGGAGTTCATACCGCATGTCGTCAGCCTGACGATCTCACGTGTACACAGTCAAGCCGGATCGGTCAGATGTCAGGCGCGTCACGCTCCGTACGGGCGCACGCACCGGCGCACCCGTCAGACCGCCGCACCGAGGGCGGCGATCACGTCGGCCTTGCGGGGCATCCCCTCGGCGCGGCGGACCACGCGCCCGGATGCGTCCAGCACGAGTACGGTCGGGGTCTTCACGATGCCGAGGGCGCGGACCAGGTCCAGGTTCCGCTCGGCGTCGATCTCGATGTGGGCGACCCCCGGAACCAGGGCGGCGACCTCGGCGAGGATCCGCCGGGTGGCCCGGCAGGGCTGGCAGAACGCGGTGGAGAACTGGACCAGGCTGGCCCGCTCCCCCGGTTGCCGGCCCAGTTCGGCCACGCCCAGGGGTCCTCCCGGCCCCCGACCGGCGGGCGGCCGTCCGTCGCCGTCCCGGTCGTCCACTCCGTGCCCGTGCACGCGTACTCCTGTCCACCCTGTCCGTATGTTCGTACCGCCCGGCCGGAGCCGGGCGAATCCCTTGTCCCAGCACCCGGCCCGCATGCGGCATTCCCCGCGTGACGAGAATCTCTCCGGGCGGGGCCGTCTGGGCTGGCCAGCGGGCCGCGTTTCGGGCACGATCCCCCCAAGGTCGCGTACCTACGCTTCCGTAACTTCCGGCCGGGAGCACCTCCCCAGGCAGAAAGCGGGGTCTCCCCACCATGGCTGAGCTCGTCTATCCCCCAGTGATCGGCGCCGCGCACACCCTCTTCCGTGCGCTGGACATCCGCATCGACATGAAGGGCACCGAGAACATCCCGCGCCAGGGCGGGGCGGTCCTGGTGTCGAACCACATCGGCTACCTCGACTTCATCTTCGCGGGCCTCACGGCGCGGCCGCAGAAGCGCCTGGTGCGGTTCATGGCCAAGGAGTCGGTGTTCCGGCACAAGGTGTCCGGTCCGCTGATGCGCGCCATGAAGCACATCCCGGTGGACCGCTCCCAGGGTGAGTCCGCGTACCAGCACGCCCTGGACTCCCTGCGGGCCGGCGAGATCATCGGGGTGTTCCCGGAGGCGACGATCTCCCAGTCGTTCACGCTCAAGAGCTTCAAGTCGGGTGCGGCGCGGATGGCCCAGGAGGCCGGCGTCCCGCTGATCCCGGTGGCGCTGTGGGGCACGCAGCGGCTGTGGACCAAGGGCCGCCCGAAGAACCTCAAGCGCAGCCACATCCCGGTGACGATGCGGATCGGCGAGCCCATCGAGGCCCCGGCCGACCAGTACGCCGGGGCGATCACGCGCCGGGTGCGCGAGCGGGTGCAGGAGCTGCTGGACGCCGCGCAGCGCGCCTACCCGGCCAAGCCGGCCGGTACCGAGGACTCCTGGTGGCTGCCGGCCCACCTGGGCGGCACCGCCCCGACGGCGGCGCAGGTGAAGGAAGCCGGCTGAGCCTGTCCCCGCTCGGGAGGTCGGACCCGCCCCGAGGTTCTCGGGCGTGGCCCTCCCCGGCCGCGTGCCGCCCTTGATCGCCGATGAGCGGGCAGATATTTGACCTCAAGGTCAACAACCCTGCTACGGTCATGCCATGGGCAGGCCGAAGCAGTTCGATCCGGACGTGGCGGTGGAGCGCGCGATGGACGTGTTCTGGCGCAAGGGGTACGCGGCGACGACGCCGCAGGACCTCGTGGACGAGATCGGCATCGGCAAGGGCAGTCTCTACCACGCCTTCGGAAGCAAGCAGGCCCTGTTCGAGCGGGCCCTGACCCGCTACCGGGACGCGCAGGCCGCGTGGCTGACGGAGCTCCTCGACCACCCGGGTCCGGCGAAGGACCGCCTGCGGGGCGCGCTGGAGGCGTTGGTCGCGCTCGATCTGGGCGACCCCGACCGGCGCGGCTGCATGGCGGTCAACACCGCTGCCGAGTCGACCCCCTCGGACCCCTGGACGACCGACACGGTGCGCGGGATGTTCGCCCGCACCGAGGGCGCCTTCCGGGCGACCGTCGAGGAGGGTCAGCGCGCGGGCGAGATCGACGCCGGTCGCGACGCCGCCGCGGTGGCCTCCTGGCTGCTCGCGACGGTGATCGGCATGCGCGTGCTGGCGAAGACCGCGCAGGACGCCTCGCAGCTGACCCGGGTCGTGGACGCGGCGGTGGCCGCCCTGTAGGACGCTCGGCAAGGGGCTGCCCCCGGGAGCCCCGTTTTTTATGACCTTGTTCTGTACCTGTAGTTCAAGAATCCTGAAGGAGTCCGTCGTGGAACTCGCTCTCGCGGGGAAGACCGCCGTCGTCACCGGGGCCGGCCGGGGCGTCGGCCTCGCCATTACTCGGCGACTGGTCGCCGAAGGGGTCCGGGTGGTCGGCGCGGCCCGTACCATCACCGCCGAGCTGAAGGAGACCGGCACCCATCCCGTCTCGGTCGACCTGAGCACGCCGGACGGCGCGCGGGAGTTGGGAGCGCGGGCCCTCACGGAGCTCGGCGGCGTGGACATCCTGATCAACAATCTGGGTGGCGGTGACCGCTTCAACCTCGACGGGTTCCTCGCGACCGACGACGCCCTGTGGGCGCACAGCTTCGAGGTCAACCTGTTCGGCACGGTCCGGGTCACCCGGGAGCTGCTGCCGAGCCTCCTTGAGCGGCGCGGGTCGATCGTGAACATCTCGTCGATGTGCGCGCGCCTGCCCGCCACCGGACCGATCGAGTACGGCGCGGCGAAGGCCGGCCTCAACGCGTTCACGAAGTCGCTGTCCGAGGAGTTCGGCCCCCGGGGCGTCCGCGTGAACACCGTCTCCCCCGGTCCGACGCGCACCGCCATCTGGGAGGGCGCGGACGGCTTCGGCGCCCTCCTCGCCGAGTCGAACGGGGTCGAGCACGGCGCGTTCCTGAGGGGGGTGCCCGCCGCGATGGGCATGACCACCGGCCGCATGGTCGAGCCCGACGAGGTCGCGTCCGTCGTCGTCTTCCTCGCCTCGGACCGCGCGGGCAGCGTGACGGGCGCCGACTACGTCGTCGAGGGCGGCGGCATCAAGACGGTGTGAGGCGCGCACGGCGGGGTGCGCCGGGCTCCCTCAGCCCGCGCTCTCCGCCCGCCTGCGGCGCCGGTGCGCCGCGACCCGGGCGCGGGTGGAGCAGGTGGTGGAGCAGTAGCGGCGGACGCTGCCGGGGCCGGCGCCGAGGAAGAGCCGCCCGCAGCCCGTGGCGGCGCAGGCGCCCCAGACGACGCGGCCGTGTTCGGTGAGCAGTTGGGCGAGGGCGAGGGCTCCGGAGGCCAGGAACCAGTCGCCCCAGTGGGCCCCGGCGCCCCGATCGACGTGGAGGTGCCACGGGTGGCCGTCGTGCCGGATCAGCCGGGGCCGGGTGCCGCACTCGTCCAGCAGGGCGTTGATCGCCTCCGCGGCACGGTCCTCGTCGGTCTCGGCGAGGACGGCGGCCATCCGGTGCGCGGCGGCCCGCAGTTCGGCCGCGTCCGCCGCGCCGAAGGCCTCCGGAGTGAGGTCGGCCGGGTGCTCCCCGTGCCGGGCGAGCAGGGCGGCGAGGTCGTCGCGCGACAGGGCGGGGGCCGCGCGGACCGCTTCGGCGCAGTCGATCAGCCGTCGGGCCGCCGAGAAGCCCTCGCCCGCCGGACCGCCCCCGTTCCGTGCGCCCGCCATCGCCGGATCCTTTCGCCGTACACCCACGTGACGTAACGTCTTGCTGCGGCAACACGTTACACGCGGCGCGGTTCGGTACGGGGGGGGTCCGGGATCATGGGCGGGTTCGGCAGGTACCTGGGGGCGGCGCTGGCTGCGCGGTTCGCCTCGGAGGGCATGGGCATGGCGGTGGTGCTGCTGGCCCTGGAACGTACGGGGAGCGCGGCGCACGGGGCGTTCGTCCTGACCGCCTGGTTGGCCCCGCACGTACTGGCGGCTCCCCTCGCGGGCGCCGCCGCCGCGCGGACCCGGCGGCCTCGGCTGTTCCACGCGGGCGCGCTGGCCGGGTTCACCGTCGCGACGGCCGCGCTCGCCGCGCTGCTGGGGCGGGCCCCCTGGCCGGCGGTGCTGGCCGTCGCGGTGCTCGGGGGAACCTGCGGGCCGATGGTGACGGGCGGGCTCTCCAGCCTGGTCGCGGGGCTGGTGGCGGAGGGGCCGGGGCGCGATCGGGCGTACGCCTGGGACGCGTCCACGTACAACGCGGCGGCGGTCACGGCCCCCGCCGCCGTCGGCACGATCACGGCGCTGGCCTCGGCCGGGCCCGCGATGGCCCTGTTGACCACCTCCGGCGCCCTCGCGGTGGTGCTGGCCGCGACCCTGCCGTACGAGGACTCCGGCGCGGCCCGGCCGCAGGCCGGCCCCCGGGCCGGGCTCGGCGCGGGCCTCTCCGCACTGTGGCGGGTCCGGGAGCTGCGCGCCGTCACCTCGGCGACGACCCTGGCCTTCGTCGGCATCGGCGCGCTGACCACGGGCTCGGTGCTGCTGGCCACCGAACTCGGCAGCCCGGGCGCGGGCGGGGTCCTGATGACGGCCTTCGCGGTGGGGGCGCTGACCGGTTCGCTGACGCTGGGCCGGATCACCTCCGTGGCGCCGGGCCGGTTGGCCCGCTGGGCGATGGCGGGGACCGGGGCGGCCCTGACGGCGGCCGCGTTCAGCCCGTCGGTGGCGGTGACGGCCGCCCTGTTCGCGGTGGCCGGGGTGTGCGACGGACCGCTGCTGACGGCGACGCTGCGGATCCGTGCGCGGTACGCCCCGGACGGGGTGCGGGCGCAGGTGTTCACCCTGGGTGCGGGGTTGAAGCTGACGGCGGCCTCGGCGGGCGCCGCCCTCGTGGGGCTCGCGGCCGCCGCGCCGGCCTGGACGCTGCTACTGGGGATCGCGGCGCTCCAGCTCGTGGCCGCCGCCCTCCACCTGCTGGTGGCGGCTCGGGGACCCGTACCGGAATGCGCTACAGGGCAGTGGGCAGGTTCCGCCACAGCTGCGTCCGGTCGGCGGACTCCCGGAGCGCCTTGAGGGCGGCGGGGTGGGGGGCGGCGTACAGCTCGGGGTGGTCGATCTCGCCGAGTTCGGGGCGCACGGGGAAGGCGAGCCGCTCCCGCTCCAGGTCGAAGCGGGCGTCGACGCCGGGCTTGTTGCCGCGGGCGTCGAGCCGGGACCACCGGGCGCTGCCGGGCAGCCGCAGGGCGATCAGGCCGTGGACCACGTGCGCGGAGCCGTCGTCGGTGAGGAGGCACTGGTAGCACAGGGCGGCCGGGATGCCCCGGGCGCGCAGGAGCGCGGCGAGGGCGTGGGACTTGGCCAGGCAGATGCCGTTGCGCGTGCGCAAGGTGTCGGAGGCCCGCCAGGTGACGCGCTGGTCACCGGTGTCGGCGGAATGCCCGACGGTGTCGCGGACGAACCCGAAGGCCACTTCGGCATAGGTCCGGTCGTCACCGGTGGCCGTCCAGAGGGCGTCGGCGGTCTCCCGGACGAAGGGGTGGTCGTGGTCTACGGCCTCGTCGGCCGCCAGGTAGGCGTCGAGGTCGGAGTGCTCCTGGATCATTTCCATGATCCAGGAGCATACCTATGCGCTTTTTCGCATGCCTATCGATTTATCGGCCGGGGCCGGTTCAGCGCGCGAGCTCTTCCTTCAGCGCCTGGAGGAAGCCGTCCACGTCCTCTTCCTGGGTGTCGAAACCGCACATCCAGCGGACGTCGCCGGCGGCCTCGTCCCAGAAGTAGAAGCGGTAGCGCTCCTGGAGCCGCCGGGTGACCTCGTGCGGAAGCCGGGCGAACACCGCGTTCGCCTGCACCGGGTAGAGGATCTCCACCCCGTCGGTCTCCCGCACACCGGCCGCGAGCCGCTGCGCCATGGCGTTGCCGTGGCGGGCGTTGCGCAGCCACAGGTCCTTGGCCAGCAACGCCTCCAGCTGAACGGAGACGAAGCGCATCTTCGACGCCAGCTGCATCGACATCTTGCGGATGTGCTTCATCTTGCGGACGGAGTCCGGGTTCAGCACGACCACGGCCTCGCCGAACATCATGCCGTTCTTGGTGCCGCCGTACGACAGCACGTCCACGCCGACCGTGTTCGTGAAGGTGCGCATCGGGACGTCGAGCGAGGCCGCGGCGTTGGCTATCCGGGCGCCGTCGAGGTGCACCTTCATGCCCAGGCCGTGGGCGTGGTCGCAGATCGCCTTGATCTCGTCCGGCGTGTAGACCGTGCCGAGCTCGGTGTTCTGGGTGATCGAGACGACCTGGGGCATGGCCCGGTGCTCGTCGTCGAAGCCCCAGGCCTCCTGGTCGATCAGCTCGGGGGTGAGCTTGCCGTCGGGCGTGGGGACGGCCAGCAGCTTGAGGCCGGCCATGCGCTCCGGGGCGCCGCCCTCGTCCACGTTGATGTGGGCGGACTTGGCGCAGATCACGGCGCCCCACCGGTCGGTCATGGCCTGGAGGGCGACGACGTTGGCGCCCGTGCCGTTGAAGACCGGGAAGGTCTCCGCGTACGGCCCGAAGTGGCTGCGGAAGATCTTCTGCAGGTTCTCGGTGTACTCGTCCTCGCCGTACGAGACCTGGTGGCCGCCGTTGGCGAGGGCGAGGGCCGCGAGGACCTCCGGGTGCACCCCGGCGTAGTTGTCGCTCGCGAACCCGCGCACCGCGGGGTCGTGGTGGCGCCGCGCATCGGTCTTCACGCCGTCGGTCCTCACGGCATCGGTCCTCACGGTTGCGGAGTGAGCCACAGACGCTGTCCGTTCACCTCGGAGGCGGGCCGTTCCCACACGCCGGCGATGGCCTCGGCCAGCTCCGCGACGTCGGTGAAGCCCGCGAACTTCGCATTGGGGCGCTCCGCGCGCATCGCGTCGTGCACCAGTGCCTTGATGACCAGGATCGCAGCCGCGGCCTGCGGGCCGTCCTCGCCCCCCGCCTTGCGGAAGGAGTCCGCCATGGCGAGGGTCCAGGCCTCGGCGGCCGCCTTGCCGGCGTTGTAGGCGGCGTTGTTGGCGACCGGCTTGTGCGCGCCGGACTGGCTGATCAGCACGTAGCGCCCGAGGGCGCTGCGCAGCAGGCCGTCGTGGAAGGCGAGCGAGGTGTGCTGGACGGTGCGGATGAGGAGCTTCTCCAGGAAGTCCCAGTCGGCGAGGTCCACATCGGTGAACGTCTTGCTGCCGCGCCAGCCGCCGACCAGGTGGACGACGCCGTCGAGGCGGCCGAACTCCTTCTCGGTGTGCTCGGCCCACGCCTTGGTGGCGGCCAGGTCCAGCAGGTCGACGGTGTCACCGGTGATGGTGGCGCCGCCGTGGGCGTAGCGGGCCGCGTCGACGGCCTCGGCGAGGCGCGCCGGGTCGGCGTCGGAGGCGACGACCACGGCGCCGGCCTCGGCCAGGCGCATCAGCGTGGCGCGTCCGGCGGGGCCGCCGGCTCCCGCCACCGCGATCACCGCTCCGTGGAGCGTGCCGTTGCCGTTCACGGAGCCGTTCATCTGTGCAGCCTCCTGCGGGGCGGTGCTCATGCGGCGGCCCGGTCGGCCGTCTCGGCGTTCAGGGCGGTGATGCCCTTGGTCGAGGCGATCACGCCCTTGAGCTTCTTGGCGAGGGCCTCGTAGAACATGCTGAGCGGAAACTCGTCCGGCAGCACGTCGTCCACGAGCTTGCGCGGCGGCTGCGTCGTGTCCAGGGCGTCGGGGCCCTTGGCCCACTTGGATCCCGGGTGCGGGGCCAGGTAGGTGGAGACGAGCTCGTACGCCTTGAACCAGTGGACGAGCTTCGGGCGGTCGATGCCGGCCCGGTAGAGGTC
This sequence comes from Streptomyces sp. NPDC048383, assembly GCF_040651775.1. Lineage (NCBI taxonomy): Bacteria > Bacillati > Actinomycetota > Actinomycetes > Kitasatosporales > Streptomycetaceae > Streptomyces > Streptomyces sp. NPDC048383. The sequence continues at coordinate 145,681 of NZ_JBEZKS010000008.1, read as the reverse complement.
CTCGATCTCGGCGCACAGCTGGTTGGTGACCTGCGGGGCGCGCATCCAGTCGATCTTCAGCTTGTTGTCCGTCCAGCGCACGACGTCGTGCTTGTGGAGGTACGCGAAGAGCAGCTGGCCGCCGAGACCGTCGTAGTTGCGGTTGCGGTCGCCGGACACCGGGAAGCGGAACATCCGGTCGAAGAGGACGGCGTACTGCACGTCACGGCCGTGCTCGTTGCCCTCGGACTCCAGCTTCACGGCCTCCTTGAAGGCGGTGAGGTCGCAGCGCAGCTCTTCCAGGCCGTACATCCAGAACGGCTGGCGCTGCTTGATCATGAAGGGGTCGAACGGCAGGTCGCCATGGCTGTGGGTGCGGTCGTGGACCATGTCCCACAGCACGAAGGCCTTCTCGCAGCGCTCCTGGTCCTCGACCATCGCGGCGATGTCCTCGGGCAGCTCGATGCCGAGGATGTCCACGGCGGCGGCGGTCACCTTGCGGTAGCGCGCGGCCTCGCGGTCACAGAAGATGCCGCCCCAGGTGAAGCGCTCGGGGGCCTCGCGGACGGCGATGGTCTCCGGGAAGAGGACGGCGGAGTTGGTGTCGTAACCCGGGGTGAAGTCCTCGAAGGTGATGCCGAGGAAGAGCGGGTTGTCGTAGCGCGTGCGCTCCAGCTCGGCGAGCCACTCGGGCCACACCATCTTGAGCGCGACGGCCTCCAGGTTGCGGTCCGGGTTGCCGTTCTGCGTGTACATCGGGAAGACGACGAGGTGCTGGAGCCCGTCGGCGCGCTCGGCGGCCGGCTGGAAGGCCAGCAGGGAGTCGAGGAAGTCCGGCACGCGGAAGTCGTCGGCGGCCCACTTGCGCAGGTCGGCCACGAGGGCCTCGTGGTACGCGGTGGCGTGCGGGAGCAGCGGCGACAGCGTCTCGACGGCGGTGATCACGCGCTCGACGGCGGCCAGGACGGTGGCGCGGGCGTGCGCGCCCTCCGCCTCGAAGTCGATGGAGCCGTCCGCGCTCTGCCACGGGCGGATCTCCTCCACGGCGGCCTTGAGCTCGGGCCACGCCGGGTGGTCGACCACCCGCGCGCCAGCGGTTATCACGGCACCGCCGGCACCCGGCACAAGAGTTTCCGTCATGTCACTTCCTCCACAGGAGAACCTCACGTCGGCACAGGGTAGGCATGGGAGGCTCTCTCGCTCAAGAGGAATCTCAGGAAATTATCCTGCGCCACCCCCTTACCTACCGGAAGTCTTCCCGTCTCTGGCCATGGAGGCCATCACTCCGCATCCTCCGAACCCGATTCGGTCAGCGGTGCGTGCACCTCCGTTCGCGCTCCGCGACCGGAGAAGTGCGGAATAACCCTTTCGCCCCACTATCGGAGGGTTCACAGGCAGGCTTCCTTCGGCACGGCGCCCATCCGGATGAGACACATCACCTCGTCGGCGCCGGCCACCACCGCCTCGTCCGGGACGCGGGCGCCGCCGGGTCGAGTCGACCGCCGGACGGCTGGTCGAGCATGGCCGCCCGTTCGGCGACCCGGACCGGGTGGTTGAAGTTGAACGGCATGCACACGACACCGTGCCCGATGCGTATGGTGTGCGTCCGGGCCGCGACCCACGTCAATGAAGATGTTTGGTGCGCCTATGTGCGCGTACCACTTCAAGGAGTGGTGCTCGACGGCCCGGATCCGGTCGAACCCCATGCGTTCGGCCAGTACTGCCTGCTCGACGCAGTCGCGGATGACCTGGCGCTCCCGCTCCACGGTCGGGTCGGCCAGTTGAGCTTCGAAGATCACGGAGAATTTCACGATGCCTCCAGGGTTGCGTCCCGTGCCCGGTCTCACTTCGATTCGGAATATGACTAGTAGTCAAGAACCGAGGAAGCAAGACCTTCCGCCCACCGCCTGGGCCGTGCTCGGCCTCCTGTCGTTCCCCGGCGAGCGCACCGGGTACGAACTGAAGAAGTGGGCCGACTCCTCCCTCCGCTTCTTCTACTGGTCGCCCGCGATCAGCCAGATCTACGCGGAACTGCGGCGGCTGGAGGAACTGGGGTACGCGGTCTCCGTCCGCTCGGGGCCCGAGGAGGCGCGCGCCAAGCGCCGGTACGCGATCACCGACACGGGCCGCGAGGCGCTCACCGGATGGGCCGGCGACGCCGCGCAGGCCGGCCCCCCGGTCCTCAAGCACGGACTGCTGCTGCGGATCTGGCTGGGACACCTGGCCGACCCCGAGCGGCTGCGCGCCATGGTGACCGAGCACATGGACCGGACCCGGGCCGAGCTGGCCGCCGTACGGGAGGCCATGGAGCACGCGGCGGAGGTGCGGGAGTGGGCCTTCCCCACGCTGGTGCTGCGCTGGAGCGAACGGCAGCACCTGGCCGAGCTGGAGCTGGCCGCGGCCCTGCTCGCCGACCTCGCGCGGGCGGCGCCGCAGGAAGCACCGGCGGCGCGGGAAGCGCAGGATCCGCAGGACACGCCCTAGGCACCCCGGGGCGACGGCGAGGCGCGTGGCCCCCGTACGGCGTCCGTCAAGCCGGTGGGGACGCGCCCACGCCCGGGTGACGCGGTGGCCGCCCGGCCGTCCGCCCCGGCGCGCACGACCCCGGCGGGAAGCGGCCGGACGGCCGATCCGGGCCCCCGCACGCCCGGTCCCTTCGCGGGCGCGGCGCACTAGCATGCGCCTCACCGCGCGCGGCCGGTCGGGACACCGCGACCGCGCGGGGAGCCGCCGTCGACGGAAGCGAGAGAACCTTGACTTTCCTCACCATCGGTCACCGCGGGGTCATGGGTGTCGAACCGGAGAACACCCTTCGGTCGTTCGTCCGCGCGGAACGCTGCGGGATGGACGTCATCGCGCTGGACCTGCGCCTCAGCAAGGACGGCGCCCTCGTCGTCCTGCACGACGCCGAAGTGGACCGCACCACCGACGGCTCGGGCGCCGCCGCCGACCTGACCCTGGCCGAGCTGCGCGCCCTGGACGCCGGTCGGGGCGAGCGCCCGCCCCTGCCCGAGGAGGTGCTGGACGCCGTCGCCGTCCCGCTACGGGTGTCGGTGCCCGACCAGCGGACCGGGGCCGCGCTCGCGGAACTCCTCGTGCGCCGGGACCTGACCGCGCGGGTGGAGGTGGCCTCGCGCGACGGCGCCGTGCTCACCACCGTGGCCCATCTCGCGCCGGGCGTGCGGACGGTGCTGCACGCGGAGCGGCACGGGGCGGACATCGTCGAGCGGGCCAGGGCCGCGGGGGCGCGCACGCTCGACCTCGACCTCCGCCGCATCACCTTGGAGACGGTCGACGCGGCGCACGCGGCCGGACTGCGGGTGACGGGCTGGACGGTCGACACGCTGGACCAACTCCGTTTGGCCCGGGCCCTCCAGCTCGACGGCGCCGTCACCGGCCTCCCGGAGATCCGCAGCACGGGCCGTTTCACCGCCTGAGCGAACGGCCTTGACGACGGGGCGAGTTGTCCCGTGAGCGTACCGCCTCGGGGCGCAGCGGCCCCGGGGCGGCTTGCCTCAGAGCGACTTGACGAGCAGCTCGAAGGCCAGGTCGTCGCGGCGCGGCTCGCCGAAGCGCGCGTCGCCGTAGGGGAAGGGGCTCAGCTCGCCGGTGCGCGCGTACCCGCGGCGCACGTAGTAGGCGATGAGATCCTCCCGCACGTTGATCACCGCCATCCGCATCTCCTTGGCCCCCCACGTCTCGCGGGCGCGGCGCTCCGCCTCGGCCAGGATCTCCTTGCCGAGGCCGGCGCCCTGGAGACCCGGGCGGACCGCGAACATGCCGAAGTAGACGTAGTCACCGCGGTGTTCGAGCTGGCAGCAGGCGACGATCGCGCCCGCGCGCTCGACGACGAGCAACACGCCGTCCTCGTTCGTGATGACCGAGCGGACCCCGTCCGGGTCGGTGCGCTGTCCGTCCAGGTAGTCGGCCTCGGTGGTCCAGCCCGCCCGGCTGGCGTCCCCGCGGTAGGCGGATTCGACGAGTACCACCAATTCCGGTACGTCCGTCTCCACGGCGGCACGGAAGCTGAGGGCGGCGGGCTGGGCGGTGGACATCGGGCGCTCCGTTCGATGCGGTGGCATATGACATGCCTGGTGCGGCAGGGAGAGCGTAACGCGGGGCGGCGTGAGCGCGGTGGCGGGCGGGCATTCCTTCCCGTGACGCCGACGAACCGGGAGGTTCCGCCGTGCACGGTCCCGCCATGCCGTTCTCCTCCGCCTCCGCCGTGCCCGCCTGGCTGCTCGTGCTGCTGTGCGCGGTGAGCGGTGCGTACTGTCTGGCGCGGGCGCGCAGAGCGGGCCGCCCCGAGCGGGGGGCGGCGGCGGGCGAGGCCGTGATGGGCTTCGGGATGGCGGCGATGGCCGTGCCCTCGGGGACCGGCCCGTGGGGGCCGGGGATCCTCCTGGCGGTGTTCTGCGGGGCGGCGGTGCACGCGCTGTGGCTGCTGCGCGGCGGAGCCCACCACGCGCACCACCTGGTCGGCTCGCTGGCGATGGCGTACATGGCGCTGTCGATGACCGCCGGGCACGGGCACGGTCGGGCCGGGCTGCCGGTGGTGACGGGCGCGCTGCTCCTCTACTACGCGGGCTACGTGCTGCTCGGCGGGGCCCGGCTGCTGACGACGGCCGGCGGGGGCGCCGTCGGGGGGCTGGGGCTGCGGGCCGCCGGGCCGGTGGGCGGCGGCCCCGGGGACCTGATCCGCGCGTGCCGACTCGCCATGGGGACGGGGATGTTGGCGATGCTGCTGACGATGTGAGGGCCGCGCCGCGGCGGGGCCGGGGGCGGCGGGGTCCGGCCGGGTCGCGGGACGTGTCCTGCGTCACCAATGCCCCAGGACCGTACCGGTGGGCCGGGGTGCGCTCATAGGCTGGCGACCATGATGGTCCCCGCCGTTCTCCTCCTGCTCGGCGCACTGACCGCGGTGCTCGCCCCCCGTCTCCTGGCCCGGGCCCAGTGGCCCGATCGCGAACCCGTCGTCGCCCTGTGGGCGTGGCAGTGCGTGGTGGGCGCGACGCTCCTGTGCCTGGCGCTGTCGATGCTGCTGAGCGCGGCCGCCGCCTGGCAGGCGGTCCGGGGCGGGCTCTTCGCGGCGGCCCCGCACGGCGTGGTCGACGCGTACGCGCTGGGGGCGGCGGGCGGCCCGTGGGCCACCGGTACCGCGCTGGCGCTGGCCGGCGGCGGTCTGTGGACCGGCGCGATGCTGACGCGGGAGGTGCTGCGGGCGCGGGCCCGGCGGCGCACCCGGGACGCCGAACTGCTGGTCCGCGCGCCGCTGCTGCCCGGCGAGGAGCCCCAGGCCGGACGGCTCGTCGTACTGGAGGGGCCGCGGCCGGAAGCCTGGTGGCAGCCGGGGGCGGTCCCGCAACTGGTGGTGACCACGGCGGCGCTCGGCCGGCTCAAGGGCAGCCAGCTGGACGCGGTACTCGCGCACGAGCAGGGGCACGCGGCCGCCCGGCACGACTGGCTGCTGCACTGCTCGCGGGCGCTGTCGCGGGGATTCCCGCAGGTGCCGGTGTTCGCCGCGTTCGAGGCGGAGATGCACCGGCTGGTCGAGCTGGCCGCCGACGACGTGGCCTCCCGCCGCTACGGGCGCCTGACGATCGCCCTGGCCCTGGTCGGGCTGAACGAGGACCGCGGGGTCTTCGGCCCCTCCCCCACCGCGCAGGCCCACGTGCCGCAGCGGGTGCGGCGGCTGCTGTCGGCCTCGCCCCGGCTCTCCCCGAGCCGCCGGCTGCGGCTGACGGCGCTGGCCACCCTGGTGCCGGCGGTGCCGCTGCTGGTCGCCTTCGTACCGGGACTCAGCGCGCTGCGATGACGGACGCGTTCCGCTTGCTGCGAGGATCGGGGCATGCGGAACAACCAGCTGATGACAGCGGGGTCGGCCTGCGCGGCCGCCGCGGCCGCACTGACCGTCCTGGTGGTGGTCCGGTGGCAGCCGCTCATCGGCTTCGACGAACGGGTCGCGGGGACGCTGCACCCGTACGCCGTCTCCCACCCCGCGGTCACCCACCTGATGCGGGTGCTGAGCGACTGGGTCTGGGACCCCTGGACGATGCGCGCGCTGGCCGCGGCGGCCTGCGGCCTGCTCTGGTGGCGCGGGGACCGCGTCCGCGCCGCCTGGGTGGCGGCGGCGACGCTGACGGCCTCGGCGGTGCAGCAGGGGTTGAAGGCCGCCGTCGGTCGGGAGCGCCCGCAGTGGCCGGATCCCGTCGACTCCGCGCACTACGCGGCCTATCCGTCGGGGCACGCGATGACGGCCACGGTGGTGTGCGGACTGCTGCTGTGGTTGATGCCGCCGACGGTGCCGCGGCGCCTGGCGTACGGCGCGTGGACGGTGGCCGCGGTGTCGGTGCTCGGGGTCGGCTTCACCCGGCTCCACCTCGGCGTCCATTGGTTCTCGGACGTTCTCGCGGGCTGGCTCCTGGGGGCCGGCCTGGTGTCCTTGGTGGCGCTCGCGGCGTGCCGGTGTGCCTGCCCGGGGCGATCCCCCGCGTCGCCCCGAACAGACGACACCGTGCGCTGAGTATATTGGCCCGGAGCCAGTCAACGCAGGAGTAAGCATGTCCCCGCGCAGCGCATCGGTCAATGAAGAATTGCGCAGACGTTCCCGGGAGCGGCTGCTGGAGGCCACGGTCGAGCTGGTGTCCGAACGCGGCTTCGAGGCCACGACCCTGGGCGACATCGCCGACCGGGCGGGCGCGGCCCGCGGCCTGGTGTCGTACTACTTCCCCGGCAAGCGCCAGCTCCTGCAGTCCGCCGTGCACCGGCTGATGCACCTGACCCTGGAAGCGGCGCTGGAACGGGAGCCGCGGAGCGCGGACGGCCGCGAGCGGCTGGCCCGGGCGATCGACGCGGTCCTCGGGCTGGCCCGGGACCGGCCGCGGCTGATGCGCACGCACATGGCGGGCATCCTCGCGAACGAGGGCTTCATCCAGTGCCCGGAGCAGCAGCGCCTGGCGGAGCTACTCCGGGACACCGTCGTCCGGTACGGCTCGGCCGACCCGGACACCGACTATCCGCTGCTGCGCGCCCTGCTGATGGGCGCGGTGGTGGCGGTCCTGCTGCCGGGGGCCCCGATGCCCGGACCCCGGCTGCGCGCCGAGCTCTTCCAGCGGTACGGGCTGGACTGGGCGCTCGGTGTCCCGCCGGACGGCGGACCGCCCGGCGGGAGCTTCGCGTGACGGGGCCCCGCCCGGGGCCCGCGCGCCGGCGTCAGCGGTAGTCGGGCTGGGTCTGCACGTTGAGCCGGTCCATCCGCACCCACTTGGCGCTGTCGGTGCGCCAGTCGTCGAGCCGCAGCACGTCGAGGCCCTTGACGATGTCGTTCGAGTAGATGTGCCCGTTGTAGTAGTACGCCGACCAGGAGCCGCCGAGGCCGAGCGCGTCGGTGGTCAGCGGGCCGCGTTCGAAGTAGCCGATCTCCTTGGGACGGGTGGAGTCGGTGAAGTCCCAGACGGAGACGCCGCCCTGGTACCAGGCCTGGACCATGATGTCGCGGCCGCCGCCGACCGGGACGAGCGAGCCGTTGTGGGCGACGCAGTTCTCGGTGTCGGCCTGGTGGCGCGGGATCTTGAAGTAGCTCTTGAAGACGAGCTTGCGCTGGTCGCCGCGGCCGGTGATGTCGTAGATGCCGTCGGCGCCGCGGTTCGGGCCGGTCGCCTCGTTGCAGGTGGCGCCGCCCCCGCCGCCGAGCTCGTCGGTGAACACCACCTTGTTCGCGCGCTCGTTGAAGGTGGCCGAGTGCCAGAACGCGAAGTTCACGTTGTCCTGGACCCGATCGATGACCCTCGGCTGTTCGGGCCTGGTGATGTCGAAGAGGATGCCGTCGCCCATGCAGGCGCCGGCGGCCAGGTTCTTGGAGGGCAGCACCGTGATGTCGTGGCAGCCGGTGGTCTTGGAGACACCGGGATTGGCGGGTGCGCCCGGGTTGCCGCCGTCCGGGAAGAGGACGGGGAAGCCGACGACGGCGGCCTTGGTCGGGGCCTTCTTGGGCACCTTCACCACGGAGATGCCGTCGTGCGGCGGCTTGCAGTCCGGGAAGGCCTCGTTCGGGGAGTACGAGGCGACGTAGAGGTAGAGGTCACGGCCGCCCGGCACCAGCGTGTGGGTGTGGGAGCCGCAGGCCGTCTCGACGGACTTGATGTACTTCGGGTTCTTCTTGTCCTTGATGTCGAAGATCTTGATGCCCTCCCAGGAGGACTTCTCCGTCGCCGGCTGCGAGACGCTGTTGCAGGAGTCGTCGCTGCGCGAGGAGTCCGTGGACAGGAAGAGCAGGTCGCCGGAGACCGAGATGTCGTTCTGGCCGCCCGGGCACAGGACCTGGCTGACCACCTTCGGGGACTTGGGATTGCCGATGTCGTAGACGGTGAAGCCGTCGTAGTTGCCCGCGTAGGCGTACCGACCCTCGAAGGCCAGGTCGGTGTTGATGCCGTTGGGGTTGGCACTGGGGATGTTGGCCAGCGGCTTGATGTTGCGGCTGTGGACGATCTCGTCCCGGCCGGGTATCTCGCCCGGGGCGAGTTCGCGGTCCGGGACGGAGGCGGCGCTCCCTCCGGAGCCGACGCCCGGCCGTAAGTCGCCGGGGTCGGGGGTGGCGGCCGCCGGTCCGGCGGTGGCCAGGAGCGTGGTGAGGAGTCCGGCGGCGGCCAAGGCCACCCCCAGGCTCCGGTGGCGCGCTCTGACGGTGTGCAGCGAGGTCACTGTGCCTCCTGTGGGGGCCCGAACGTCCCGTTTCCTCGGGGGAACGGAACCTGGACCCCGGCAGTATCGTCGTTTCCATGGACATGGCAAATGCATCGGTCGGCCGATTCCTGGGGACGGCGCTGGCCGCCGCGCTCCTCCTCCTTCTCACCGGTTGCGAGGACGACGGCGCCGCGGACGCGGCCGAGGGCGGGGCGACGGTGGTGGTCGCGCCCGGCAGACCGGGCGAGAAGGCCCGCACCCTCACCCCCGAACAGGCGGCGAGGGAACGACCCGACGACAGTCCCAACGCGGCGGACCACGCCTACGTGCGGAACATGACCGAACACCACCGCCAGGCCCTCGCGATGAGCGCGCTGGCCCCGGACCGGGCCGCCGCCGACGGGGTGAAGCGGGTCGCCGAGCGGATCGCCGCCGCGCAGGCCCCCGAGATCGGCGCCATGGACAAGTGGCTCACCCGCCATCCGGCGCCCGCGCCCGCCCCCGGCAGTCACGACCACGCGGCCATGCCCGGGATGGCGACGCCCCAGCAGTTGGAGGAGTTGCGCGGCGCCGAGGGCGTCGACTTCGACCGGCTGTTCCTGAAGCTGATGACCGCCCACCACGAGGGTGCGCTGAAGATGGCGGGCGAGGCCCTCGCGCAGGGCAACAACGTGGCCGTCGAGGAAATGGCGACCGAGGTGGTGGCCACCCAGAGCGCCGAGATCCACCGGATGCGCGCGATGGGCTGACGGGTCCGGGCGTCGGTGCCATGCTGGGAGCACTTGCGGGAGGAGCTCCGCCGTGCTTCGTGTCGCCGTCGTCGGTTCGGGCCCGAGCGGGGTCTACGCCGCCCAGGCACTGGTCCAACAGCGTGAGGTGCCCGGCGTGCGGGTCGACGTGTTGGACCGGCTGCCGGCCCCGTACGGCCTCGTGCGGTACGGGGTGGCCCCCGACCACGAGAAGATCAAATCGCTGACCGGAAGCCTGCGCACCGTCCTCGAAGAGGACCGGGTCCGCTTCCTCGGGAACGTGGAGGTCGGCTCCGGCCCGCTCTCCACGGCCCGGCTGCTGGAGCTCTACCACGCCGTCGTCTACTGCGTCGGCGCCGCCCGCGACCGGCTCCTGGGCATCCCCGGCGAGGAGCTGCCCGGCGTGCGCTCCGCGACGGCCTTCGTGTCCTGGTACAGCGGCCATCCGGACGCCGGGGCCTTCGACCTGAGCGGGGTCCGCTCGGCCGTGGTCGTGGGTGCCGGGAACGTCGCGGTGGACGTGGCCCGGATCCTGGCCCGGGGCGCGGCGGACCTGACGCCGACCGACATGCCCCAGCCGGCGCTCGGCGCGCTCGCCGGCAGCGGCGTCCGCGAGGTGTCCATGGTGGCCCGGCGCGGACCCTCGCAGGGCCGGTTCACCACCAAGGAACTCCGCGAACTGGGCACGCTGGCGGGCGTCGGGGTCCGGGTGGACGCCGCGGAGGCTGCTCTGGACCCGGCGTACGCGGACCCCGACGCGGCGGCGGCCCTGCCCGCGGTCGCCCGGCGCAACGTCGAGGTGCTGCGCGGTTGGTCCGGGCCGGGTGCGGGCGCCGGGCAGCCGCGCCTGCTGACCCTGCGCTTCCACCTGCGGCCCGTGGAGGTACTGGGCGGCCCGGACGGCCGGGTACGGGCACTGCGCTGCGAGCGGACCGCCCCCGACGGCCGGGGCGGCGTCACGGGCACCGGCGCGTACGAGGACCTCCCCGCCGAACTGGTGCTGCGTTCGGTGGGGTACCTGGGGGTGCCGCTGCCCGGGCTGCCGTTCGACGCCGCGCGGGGCACCGTGCCGCACGCGGCGGGTCGGGTGCTGCGCGCGGGGCGTGCCTCGGTCGGCGAGTACGTGGCGGGCTGGATCAAGCGCGGGCCGACCGGGGTGATCGGCACGAACCGGCCGTGCGCCAAGGAGACGGTGTCCTCACTCCTCCAGGACGCGGGGGCACTCGCCCGTCGCGCACTGCCCCGCGATCCGCTGGACGCGTTGCGCGCGGCGGGGCTGCGGCCGGTCGAGTGGCCGGGCTGGCTGGCCATCGAGACGGCCGAGGCGGAACTCGGCCGCTCCCTGGGACGCCGCTCGGTGAAGATCCCCGACTGGGCCGGCCTCCGGGGCGCGGCGGGCCTCACGTAGGGTCGCCGAAACCTTTACCGATCAGGGGAGTTGGCGATGGGGCGCGTCCTACGGCGGAGTACGTACGCGGCACTGACGGCGCTGGCGGGAGCCGCGCTGCTGGCGGGCTGCACGGAGGAGCCCCGAGGACAGGCCATGCCCGGCCCGACGTCCACGACGACGGCCGTTCCCCAGGAGGCGGCGGCCCTGGCCGAGCGCTACCGGGCGGCCGGCGGTGACCCGGACGTGTACGGGATCCAGATCGAGGACGGTTCGCAGGGCGTGCCCCGGGTGGTCGTGCGGACGCGCAACAGCGACAACAGCGACACCCTCTTCGACCTGCAGTCGGCCTCCGTCACCCGCCACCTGACGACGAAGGAGGGAGCCACCTTCGAGAACGGCTACTTCATGGACGTCTTCGGCCCCGACGGCGAGATCATGCACCGCATGGACGCCCGGCCCTAGGTCGTCCGGAGGCCCGCCCCGGCCAGGCGGGAGGCCTCGGCGGCGGCCGCCGCGAGGACGCTGTCCAACAGCCCCGGGAAGAGGGTCTGGAGTTCGGCGCGGCGCAGGCCGTTCATCTTTGCGGTGCCGCGGTAGGTCTGGCGCACGACCCCGCTCTCGCGCAGGACGCGGAAGTGGTGGGTGGTCGTCGACTTGGTGACGGGCAGGTCGAAGTACGAGCAGGCCAATTCGGCGTCCGAGGACGCGAGGTCCCGGACGATGGACAGGCGCAGCGGGTCGGAGAGCGCGTGCAGGACCCCGTCGAGCCGGATCGCGGCCGGCTCGGGGTGGGCGAGGACACGGGCCGCGTCACGTTCCGTCATGTCCTGCTCCGCTCGTTCGGTCGGTGGGGTGGGCCGGGGGCACCGGACCCTCCGCGGGCCCATCGTACGAGAACCTTCGGAGGACGGGTCGGGGTGCGGCGCGGGGCGCGGGGCCGCCGCGCCGCACCGGCTCACCAGGCGCGGTGGTACGGATCCGGCGTGGGGATCTCCGCGCCGAGTTCGGCGGCGGCCCGACGGGCCCAGTACGGGTCACGGAGCAGTTCCCGGCCGAGCAGCACGGCGTCCGCCTCTCCGTTGGCCAGGATCTTCTCGGCGTGCTCGGGTTCGGTGATCAGGCCGACCGCGGCGACCGGCAGGCTCGTCTCCGCCTTGACCCGGGCGGCGAACGGCACCTGGTAGCCGGGGCCGAGCGGGATCGTCACGCCGGGGGCGAGGCCGCCGGTGGACACGTCGAGCAGGTCGACTCCGCGTTCCTGGAGGAGTCCGGCCAGTCGGACGGTGTCGTCGGCGGTCCAGCCGTCGCGCTCCAGCCAGTCGGTGGCGGAGATGCGGAAGAACAGCGGGAGTTCCTCGGGCCATTCGGCGCGGACGGCCTCGACGACTTCGAGGGCGAAGCGGGTGCGGTTCTCGAAGGAGCCGCCGTAGGAGTCGGTGCGGCGGTTGCTGTGCGGGGAGAGGAACTCCCCGATGAGGTAGCCGTGGGCGCCGTGGATCTCGACGACCTCGTAGCCCGCGGCGAGGGCGCGGCGGGTGGCGGCCACGAACTCGCCGGTGATCGCCCGGATCTCGTCGGGGGTGAGTTCGTGCGGCACCGGGTGGCCCTCGGCGAAGGGGACCGCGCTGGGTGCGTCGGGCTGCCAGCCGTGCCCCTCGGGGCCCAGGGGTCGGCCGCCCTTCCAGGGGCGTTCGGTGGAGGCCTTTCGCCCGGCGTGCGCGATCTGGATGCCGGGGACCGTCCCGCGGGCCTTGAGGAAGGTGGTGATCCGGCGCAGCGCCTCGACCTGGGTGTCGTTCCAGATGCCGAGGTCCCAGGGGCTGATCCGACCCTCGGGGGAGACGGCCGTGGCCTCCTGGATGATCAGGCCGGTTCCGCCGGTGGCGCGGGCCGCGTAGTGCGTGAAGTGCCAGTCGTCGGCGACGCCCGCGTCCGGGCCCGTGGGCTCGGCGCTGTACTGGCACATCGCCGCCATCCAGACCCGGTTCGGGACGGTCACCGAACGGATCTTGTAGGGCTGGAACAGGGCGGTGAAGGCGGCGGGTGCAGCACTCATGGGGCTCTCCAGATGTCACCGGACGCGCACCGGGGATCGGCGCTAAGTACGAGAACCACCGTACTACGAAATCTCTCGTAGTACGAGATCCCCCGTACAACCGGGTCCGGCCGGCGCGCGTGCCGCGCGGCCACTGTCGGTGGGCGGGTGCAGACTGGCTTGAATGCTGCCGTGAAGGACAAGGACGTCCGGAGGTGTCGGCCATGACCGACGTGCTACTGCTCGCGGGTACCCGCAAGGGGCTCTTCATCGGACGGCGCGCGGGCGCCGGGGCCTGGGAGTTCGACGGGCCCCATTTCAACGCCCAGGCCGTGTCCGCCGTCGCCATCGACCGCCGGGGTCCCACCCCTCGGCTGCTGGTCGGCGGCGACAGCTCCCACTGGGGTCCGTCCGTCTTCAGTTCCGACGACCTCGGGGCGACCTGGCGCGAACCCGCCGCCCCCGCCGTGAAGTTCCCGCAGGACACGGGCGCCTCCCTGGAGCGCGTGTGGCAACTGCACCCGGCCGGTCCGGAGGCCCCGGACGTGGTCTACGCGGGGACCGAACCGGCCGCCCTGTTCCGTTCCGCCGACCGCGGCGAGTCCTTCGAGCTGGTGCGGCCCCTGTGGGAGCACCCCAGCCGTTCGGCCTGGGAGCCGGGGGGCGGCGGCGAGGGGCTGCACACCGTGATCACCGACCCCGCTGATCCCCAGGCGGTGACCGTCGCCGTGTCCACCGCCGGGGTGTTCCGCACCCTCGACGGCGGGGCGAGCTGGTTCCCGTCCAACCAGGGGGTCTCCGCGGTGTTCCTGCCCGACCCCGATCCCGAGTTCGGCCAGTGCGTCCACAAGATCGCCCAGGACGCCGGGAACACGGACCGGTTGTACCTCCAGAACCACTGGGGCGTGTACCGCAGCGACGACGCGGGCACGCGGTGGACCGACATCGGCGCCGGGCTGCCCTCCGACTTCGGCTTCGCCGTGGCCGCGCACCCGCACCACCCGGACACCGCCTACGTCTTCCCGTTGAACGCCGACTCCGACCGGGTCCCGGCCGAGCACCGCTGCCGGGTCTTCCGCACCCGGGACGCGGGCGCCACGTGGGAGCCGCTCTCCAAGGGCCTGCCGACCGGCGACCACTACGGCACGGTGCTGCGCGACGCGCTGTGCACGGACGACGCCGACCCGGCGGGCATCTACTTCGGCAACCGCAACGGCGAGCTGTACGCCGGCCACGACGACGGCGACAGCTGGCAGTTGCTCGCCCAACACCTGCCGGACGTGCTGTGCGTGCGGGCCGCCGCGCTCGGTTGAGGCGGAGTCGCGTTGAGCCACTAGAGTGATCGACCGTGGCAGCGAGACCCTTGAACGAGATCGTCGAGCCGGGCTGGGCCCGGGCTCTGGAGCCGGTGGCGGCGCAGGTCGCCGCGATGGGCGACTTCCTGCGCGCCGAGATCGCGGCGGGCAGAACCTACCTGCCCTCCGGGGCGAACGTGCTGCGCGCGTTCCAGCAGCCCTTCGACGAGGTGCGGGTGCTCATCGTCGGCCAGGACCCGTACCCCACCCCGGGGCACGCGATGGGTCTGTCCTTCTCGGTGGCGCCCGACGTCCAGCCGGTTCCGCCCAGCCTGGACAACATCTTCCGGGAACTACACACGGACCTCGGCGTGCCCCGCCCGGCCAACGGCGACCTGACGCCGTGGACCCGGCAGGGCGTGCTGCTCCTGAACCGCGCCCTCACCACGGCCCCGCGCAAGACCGGCGGACACCGCGGCAAGGGCTGGGAGGCGGTCACCGAACAGGCGATCCGGGCCCTCGCCGCGCGCGGCAAGCCCCTGGTGTCGGTGCTGTGGGGGCGCGACGCCCGCAACCTGCGGCCACTGCTGGGCGAACTGCCGGCCGTGGAATCCGTCCACCCCTCCCCCATGTCCGCGACCAACGGGTTCTTCGGCTCGCGGCCCTTCAGCAGGACCAATGACCTGCTGGTTCGTCAGGGGGCACAGTCCGTCGACTGGCGCTTGCCCACAGTCAGTTGAACCTTATATGACATTCAACGGATAAATACGGACAGATGCCGCCCGCCCGGCCCCTGCCCGAACACCCCGTTCCGATAAACCAGTAGCATGCGGCGCCATGAGCTCCCCCACTGGGCCCGCAAATGGCCTGCCCGTACGAATGCCGCGACCCCGCCAGACCGGACGGCACCGCCGGCCCGAGCCCGCGGTGGCGCCCGAGGGCGCGCCCGCGCTGGTGCTCGCCGTGCCCGGTGCCCCCTCGGCCGCCTCGCGGGGCCTCGCGGAAGAGATCATCAGCATCGGCCGCTCCGAGCTGCCCGGTCTGGACGCCCGGATCGGCTACCTGGAGGGCATCGACGGCGAGGACGCCGCCCGTGTGGAGTTCCCCTCGCTGTCCGGTGTGCTGACCGCCGTCGCGAACGAGCGTGCCGCGCGCGCCGAGTTCGCCCGCGCCGCAGGTCACGACGTGCCCGCGCCGACCGGCCCGGACGCCGTGGTCGTGCCCCTGTTGGCCGGTCCCGACGGCGGTCTGCTGCGCCGGGTGCGCCAGGCGCTGATGGACTCCTCGGCCGCCGCCGAGCTGGCCGACGTACTCGGTCCGCACCCGCTGCTCGCCGAAGCCCTGCACGTGCGCCTCTCGGAGGCCGGCCTCGCCCGCGCCGACCGGGCGCGACTGTTCACCGTGGCCACCGCCGCGGACGGCATCATCCTGGCCACCACCGGCGGCGAGGAGGCCGTCCAGGCCGCCGGGATCACCGGAATGCTGCTGGCCGCCCGACTCGCGGTGCCCGTCATGGCCGCGGCCCTGGACCAGGAGGGTTCGGTGGGGGCCGTCGCTGCCGAGCTGCGCGGCTCCGGTTCGGCGCAGCTCGCGCTGGCCCCGTACCTGATCGGCCCCGAGGCCGCCGAGGGCCTGCTCGACTCGGCCTGCAAGGAGGCCGACTGCGCGACCGCCGAGGTGCTCGGCGCCTACCCGGCCCTCGGCAAGCTCGCCGTCGCCCAGTACAGCGCCGCGCTCGGGATCAGCCTGGGCGCCGTTTCCCAGTAGGCGCCGCACACACGAAGGGCCCGTCTCCGGGAAGGCTCCGGGGCGGGCCCTCGCGCGTGCCCCGGAGTCTTTCCGGAGCGGCCCCGGCGTCAGTCGAAGGCCACGCAGGTGGCAGCCGGGACCGGGAGGGAGCCGGCCCGGCGGGGCCGGCCGGTCAGCGGGTCCACGTCGAACCAGGTGACGTCCCCGGACCGCTCGTTGGCCGCGTACAGGCGACGTCCCGAGGGGTCCGCGGCCAGGTCGCGCGGCCAGTGGCCGCCGCATCCGACGGTACCCGTGAGCTGCGGCTTCTCGGGGCCGTCGGCCAGCGAGAACGTGACGATGACGTCGGCGCCCCGCACCGCCGCCCACAGGAAACGTCCGTCCGGGGAGGCGACGACCGCCGACGGGTAGGGCCGCACGGCCCCTGAGGCGCCCCTGGAGGCCACCGGAACCTCGGAGACCGGTTCCAGCCGCCCGGACGCGGGGTTCCATCGGCAGATGGTCAGCTGTGGCTCCAGCTCGTGCAGGACGTAGACCACCGGCTCGGTCGGGTGCGGGACGAGGTGCCGCGGCCCGCTCCCGGCGCGCAGCACGGTCTCGGAGTGCACGCGGAGCGCGCCGGTGGCCGCGTCGAGCGCGCAGATGCGCACCGAGTCGGTGCCGAGGTCCACGCTGAGCACCCAGCGTCCGGACGGGTCGGGCAGGACCTGGTGCGCGTGCGCCTCCCGCCGGCTCCCGTCGGGCCCCGTGGTGCGGTGGGTGAGGACCGAGGCCGGTCCGGAGAGGCTGCCGTCGGCGGCCACCGACAGGCTGCTGACGCTTCCCGAGGCGTAGTTGGCGGTGAGCAACCGACCCCCGGCGAGGCCGAGGTGGGTGGGGCCGGAGCCGCCCACGCGGACCGCGGGCCCCGCCGGGACGAGTCCCTCAGCGGTGGGCCGGAAGGCGCCCGCCGCGCCCTGCTCGGTCTCGCTCACCGCGTAGACGACGCCGGTGGACCGCGAGACCGTCAGGTACGAGGGGTCCGGGAGGGACCGGGTGACCGAGAGCGGGGTCAGCGCTCCGGTCGACGGATCCACGGCCGCGACGGTGATGCCGCGGCCGCCCCCCGAGGTGAACGAGCCGATGTAGGCCCGGTGCCCGTCGCCGTGGTCCGTACTGTCCGCGCCGTTCACTGGTGCCCCTCTCCGCCGCTCCGGATCCGTTCCGAGCCGACGGTAACAGAAGGTCTAGACCAAGTCCCGTCCCCTGGCCCGGTCCTGGGCGCCGCGATGGTGGACGTAGGCCGTGGTGCTGGGTCGATCCTCGAACGTGCGGTGGAAGACGGGGGTGGCGGAGCCGGAGATCGGCGGGACGATCCAGGACCAGTCGGCGCCCACGGGCCGCCCCTTGCGCTCCTCCCGCTCCAGGTGGGAGAGGAACCGGCGGGATTCGGTGTGGTGGTCGGCGATCGTGACCCCGGCGCGGTCGAAGGAGTCCAGTACCGCGCGGTTGAGTTCCACCAGCGCCCGGTCCTTCCAGAGCGAGCGGTCGGTGGAGGTGTCCAGACCGAGTCGGCGGGCGACTGCCGGGAGCAGGTTGTACCGGTCGGTGTCGGCGAGGTTGCGGGCGCCGATCTCGGTGCCCATGTACCAGCCGTTGAAGGGGGCCGCCGGGTAGTGGATGCCGCCGATCTCCAGGCACATGTTGGAGATGGCCGGTACGGCGTGCCAGCGCAGGGCCCAGTCGGACCAGTCGTCGCGCCCGTCGGGGTGGCGGATCGGCACCTCCAGCACGGCGTCGGCGGGGGTGTCGTACCAGCGGGGCTTGTCGTCGACGCCCTGGACCACCAGGGGCAGCAGGTCGAACGGGGTGCCCGGGCCGCCGGGCCAGCCGAGCCCCAACAGGACTTCGGTGAGGGGGGCGTTGCGGGCGTCGCCGACCGTGACGGACGGGTGGTCGCCGTATCCGGCGTACCGCACCAGTTGCTCGCTCCAGATCACCGGGCCGGGCCGGTCGGGGGCGTCCGGGGCGAAGACCGTGATGGTGGGCCGGACCCGGCCGCGGTTGGTCGCCTCCCGCAGGTGCTCGAAGCACTCGTCCGCTATGTCCTTGGACTCCGTCAACCCCCGCCGGTCGCGCACCCGCAGGGAGTTCCAGTAGAGCCTGCCTATGCAGCGGTTGCTGTTGCGCCAGGCCACCCGCGCCCCGTGGACCAGCTCCTGCGGGGTGTGCCGGTAGGTCCCGGTCTCCGCCAGCTCGGCCCGTACCGCCGCGAGCCGGACGCGCGGGTCACCGGCCTCCGGATCCTCCCGGTGGAAGAGCCGGATGAACTCCTCGGCTTCCTCCCACACCTGAGCGGTGCTCGACCCCTGCCGCAGTATTTCCATTCCGGCTGGTTACCCCCTGTACGACCGAATGCATCCCGTACGTGCCGGACGAGCGCGCGAACACCACTCACCGTTTGTACAGGCCGCAGGTCAGCGAAGTGCCCCGGGGACGCCCGGAACACTCCTCCGAGTGAGCTTCGAGCATGTGCCTGCGGAGGCGGGCCGTACGGGCGTATCATCCCGCCCGAATCCGGGAGTTGTGGACCACGGCGCGCACGCGGACGCCGCGCGCACGACGGCGCCTCAGGCCGCCGGTACGTCGTCGGCGGGCGTCCCGGAGGCCCTCCGGTGCAGGGCCCGCGTGAGGGCGCCACCGACCACGATCAGGCCCACGCCCAGCCACCACAGGTCCCCGTCGAAGATCAGCACGGCGATGCCCGCCGGTACGAGGACCCCCGCGACCGGCACGAACAGGGCGGCCGGGGACAGCGGGCCGCGCTCGCGGCCCCGGGCGCGGGCGCGCACCACGTTCGGGTACCAGAGGGTGAAGCGGACCGCCGCGACGATGGCGGCGATCTGGATGATCCAGCCCGTCCAGAGGTTGTTCGGGTTGCGCAGCACCAGGTCGCCGTAGGCGCCGGCGAGGGCGGACACCAGGAAGGCGAGGCCCCACACCCCGGTGATCACGTAGTTGGCGCGCAGGAACTCCGGGGCGTTCCAGTGCGCCGGGTCGACCTGTTCGCGGGCGTACTGGAGGGTGAAGGGCATTTGCACGGCCATCGAGCCGAAGGCGACGACGACGAGGGCGATATTGGACACCTCGCCGGCGTACGTCTCCAGCCAGCGGCGGGTGCCGTCGCTCGCCATCAGGCCGATCAGCGCGAGGGCCCCGAAGAAGACCACGTCGGCGAGTTCGAGGAGCTTCCAGGAACTGCCCCGGCGCACGACGCGGCCGCCGATCACCAGCGCGAGGGCGACGCACAGGGAGATCGTCACGGCGATCTCGAACCGGCCCGGGCCCACCAGGAGCGAGAAGACGATCCAGGGGGACATCCCGATCAGCGGGTTGTCCAGGAGTCCGCCGGCCGCGGCCCGGCCCGGTTCGCTCGTTCCCGTGTCCACCGGCCGTCCTCCATCCGTATCGCGGCCCCCTACCAGCCTGAACCCGGCCCCGCGGGCGCGCGAGACGGCGGGGTCCCCGGGCATCGCCGTCGTGATCTTGTCGTGCGAGACTTCGGCGGTACTCGGGGAGGAAGTGGCGGATGCGGGTGGGACCGGCGGCGATCGCCGTGATGGTGACCGTGGTGACGGCGACGACGGTGAGCGGGTGCGTGAAACCCCTGGCGGACCTCGGCCCGATCGAGGAACGCTACTCCGGCCCGCCGATCTCGGCGGAGACGGCCGTCGCCGACCTGACGGCCGCCCTGGCCGAGGCGGGGATCCAGGTGCGACGGATGCCGCAGGAGTACATCGCGATCGGGTGTCACGAGTACCTGAGCGCCGAGCACGAATCGGCCACCGCCGACGCCGCCGTGCGGGACGCGTTCGCGAAGGCGGGCCCCCGGGGCTGGCGGACCGTCCCGCCCGCCATCACCGGCGGGCAGAGCCTGCGCAAGGCGAACTGGACCGCGCACACCGGGTGGGTCGCCCCGGTGGAGGGCGAGCCCACGACGTCGGTCGCCGTCAGCCTCCAGTGCGACGGGGGCACCTCGAAGAAGCCGCCGGGTACGGAGCCGTCCGGCCCGGCGTCCCCCTCCCCCCGCCCCTGAGGCGGGCGGCGCCGGTCACAGCACTAGTGCTGTGACCGGCAAGGTTTGCCGGGTCGCGGTGTTCGGTGCGGTGCATCGCAAGGCGGAGGACCGCGGTTCGTACCGGACGTACTTCCGCGGTCCGACAACGCGGCGAGGTGCCGTGCCGGGCGCCGCGACCCGGTGGACCTTTCCGGTCACAGCACTAGGCGGTGACGAGCGGGGCCCGCGGGTCGGTGCGCAGCGGAGTGGCCAGGGCCGTCAGGGCCTGCTCCAGTCCGTGCAGGTGGGCCAGGGCCGGTTCGGCGGCGGCGGGCCGAGCCGGCTCGGCCGGGGTCGCGGGGCCCGTGGCGCCCTGCGGGGCGGTGAGCGCCTCGACGGCCGCCTCGACCCGCCAGCAGGCGGTGGCCAGCCGGGCGTCGTGCGAGGCCTGCGGGTCGGCGGCCACCACGACCAGGCCGCGCACCTCGCGGGCGCAGTCGTCGAGGAGGGCGAGGACCTGTCGGGCGCGGGCCTTGCGGGCGCGCAGCGGGCTCAGCGGGTGCACGAGGGGCGCGAGGGCCATCCGTACGCGGGCGAGCAGCAGTTCCAGTTCGGCGGCGTGCGGGGCGGGGTCGGCGGCCGGGTCCCCGGCGAGGCGGTCCAGGGCGGCGGCGGTGGCGGCCCGTACGCAGTGCAGGGCGCGCTGGATCCAGGCGTCGTTGGCGCCGTGGGTGGTCACCGGGAGGATCAGGACGACGGCCAGGGCCGCGCCGAGGGCGCCGACGGCGGTCTCCTCGAAGCGCAGCAGGAGCAGCCCGGGGTGCAGTACGCCGAGCAGGCCGTAGAGGAGTCCGGCCATGACGGTGACGAAGAACATCATCCAGGAGTACGAGGGCGCCGCCGTGTAGAAGATGCCGAAGACGCAGACGGCGACGAGGGCCGCGGTCGGCGCGGGCGCCCCGTGCAGCGGTACGGCGATGAGCAGACCGGCGGCGATGCCGAGCACGGTGCCGAGGACGCGGCGGAAGCCGCGGACGAGGGTCTCGCCGCGCGAGGCGGTGTTGACGAAGATCCACCAGGCGGTGCCGACGGCCCAGTACCAGCGGTCCTCGGACAGCACCTGGCCGATGGCGAGGGCGAAGGCACACGCGGCGGTGGCCTGGAAGGCCTGTCGGGTGGTCGGGCGGGCCAGGCCGGTGCCCGGCAGTCCGGGCGGGGCGGCGGCGGGCGGGGTGCGGCGCTCGATGGGCCACAGCAGGAACCGTACGGCGCCCGCGGCGAGCAGCGCCAGCGTGACGGCGGCGAAGAGTTCGGGCAGTTGCGCGGGAACGGCGTGCAGGAACTGGGTGACGAAGAACATCATGAAGCCGAAGATGCCGAGGGCGTGGCCGCGCGGCCCCCAGCGGCGGGCGTACACCCCGGTGAAGACGACGGCCAGGAAGGCGGCGTCGCGAGCGGTCGGTACGCCGTGCAGGGTGGTGGCCAGCGCCAGCACCGGAAAGCCGGCCACCGGCAGCAGGGCGGTGGTCACGCGCTGGGCCCGCACGTTCGCGTCGAGGACGGTGAACAGGGCGAGCAGGGCCGCGAGTCCGCCCGTGATGGAGGCGGTCAGGGAGAGGCCGGCGAGTTCGGCCACGGTGACGGCGAGTGCGACGCCGACGACCGCCCGGGTCGAGTTCCTGAGTCTGGTACGCCCCGGATCCGGAGCCACGAACATCCTCTTCACGGCGGTGTGCCGCCCCCCTCGCGATGAAGCACGCCGACCCGCCTGCCGCCCGGGGGTGGTGGGCGGCGTGCAGGCACGGCGAAGGCGCCACGGTCCGGACCGGCCTCGTTGCCGTCCGGCGCTGCGTGGCGCCGTAAGTACATGGATACGCCACAGATAACCATCCGGAGGGGCAATGGCTCAAGTGGGGCCGTGATCGATGGGCCATTGGCCCCCTCCGGAGCGGTGGTTCTCGGCCGGGGGCGGGCCATCGGACCCCCGCCGAACCGTTCCTCCCTGCGGTGGCCGGTGGGCGGCCCTCCGCAGATCATGGAGGGATGAACCCTCACGGGACGGACGTACTGGTCGTCGGCGCGGGACCGGTGGGACTGACCGCCGCGGCGGAACTGCGCCGGCGGGGGGTGGCCTGCCGGATCGTGGACCGGCTGTCGACGCGCCTGCCGTACGCGAAGGCCGTGGGCATCCAGCCCCGCACCCTGGAGGTCTGGGACCGGATGGGGCTGGTGCGCGACGTGCTCGACGCGGCCGTCCCGATGCGGGGGCAGCTGATCTGGGTCGACGGCGAGGAGCAGGAGCGGATCGACCTGTTCCTGCCGCCCGAGGTGCCCTACGGCTTCGCGGCGCTCCCGCAGTACGAGACCGAGCGGATCCTGGAGGAACACCTGGCCCGCTTCGGGACCGGGATCGAACGGAGCACCGAGCTGGTGTCCTTCACCCAGGACGCCGAGGGGGTGACGACCCGGCTGACCGGCCCGGACGGCGAGGAGGAGCTGCGCGTCCGGTACCTGGTGGGCTGCGACGGGGCGCACAGCACCGTCCGCAAGGGGTTGGGGTTGGCCTTCGAGGGCGGGGCCTTCCCTGAGGAGTACATGCTGGCCGACGTCGAGGTCGGCTGGGACCTGCCGTACGGGTACGGGGTGCGGTCGATGCACCGGGACGCCGCGGGCCGGGTGGACGACGTACTCGTGTGCATCCCGCTGCCCGGACCGGGCCGCTACCGCATGTCCATGGTCGTACCGCCCGAGCTCGCCGCCGGGGCCGTGCGGCAGGGCGGCGACGCGGGTGGGGACGGGGTGGTGCACGGGCTGGGGGGCGGGCGCGCTCCCGAACTCCACCACATCCAGGCGGTCCTGGACCGGCTGTCGCCGCGGCCGGTGACCGCCACGCACATGCGCTGGTCCTCGGTGTTCCGGATCAGCCACCGCATCGTGGACCGCTACGGCGACGGACGGGTCTTCGTCGCCGGGGACGCCGCCCACATCCATCCGCCGACCGGGGCGCAGGGCATGAACACCGGCATCCAGGACGCCTGGAACCTGGCGTGGAAACTCGCCCCGACCGTCGCGGGCCGGGCCCGGCCCGGGCTGACGGACACCTACGACGCCGAGCGCCGACCGGTGGGCGAGGAGGTGGTCGGGCGCACCGTCCGGCACGCCGCCGAGGGCGTCCAGGCCGACCCGGAGGCCCCCTCGACGCTGATGATGCGGGAGGCCCAGCTCCTCGTCGGCTACCGCGGCGGCCCGCTCGCGGCGGAGCCCCCCGCGGACGGCGACGGGCTCGCGGCCGGCGACCGGGCGCCCGACTGCGGCGGGCTGCTCGGCGAGATCGCCACCCAACCCCTGCGGTTGTTCGACCTGCTGCGGGAGCGCGAGCACGTGCTCCTGCTGTTCGCCGACGACGCGCGGGCTCCCTACGTCCCCGAGCTCGCCGAGTTGATCGGCGGTCTGCCCGAGGGACGGCTTGCGGCGTACGCGGTCCTCTCCGAGGGCGGGACCGCGCCCGCCGGGGCCGCCGCCCTGCCGGTGTACCGGGACGGGCGGGGCGAGTTCGGCCGGCTCTACGGGGTCGGGAAGCCGACGGCGTTCGTGGTGCGCCCCGACGGCTACCTCGGGGCACGGATCCAGCCTCCGACGGCCGGGGCGGTGGCCGCCTACCTGGCCGCGATCTACCGGGACTGACCGGAGCACGGACGGACCACGACCCCGGCCGGAGCGGCCGTACCCGGTACCGCCGACGGCCCGGCCGGGACCGTGCTGCACAATCGGGGCCACACACGACGATCACGGGGGCGGCAGCGGCATGCGCGGAGCGGGGAACGGCGGAAGAGGCGGCATGCGAAGGGTACGGGCGGTGGCGGCGGGCGCCGCGCTGCTGGCGGCCACGGCCGGTTGCGGGGGCGGCTCCGCGGCGGCGGGGAGCGACGGCAGGGCCTCCGCGAGCCCCTCCCCCACCGCCACGACGGCGACGGCGAGCGCGACTCCGGCGCCGGTCGGTCCGCCCGGGCCGGACGCCGCCGCGCTGAAGGCCCTCGTCCTGACGGCGGGCGCGAAGGCGGGACGGTACGAGGCCGACGAACCGTTCCTCGATGAACCGTTCAGCGAGATCTACGAGGCCGAGCCGGCGGTGTGCCTGCCGCTGACCACGCTCGCCACGGCGGGCCACACGGCCCAGGCGTACGCGACCGTGGGCGTGCCCGGCAAGCCCCTGGACGTCGACACGGCGGTCCTGTTGCGGTCCTACCGCGACGCGAACGCCGCCGGGGCGGCCCTGAAGTCGCTCGCCGAGGCCGGGAAGCGGTGCGCGGGCGGCTATACGGAGGAACGCGCGGTGATCGACGCGAAGGTGCTGCGGGTGGAGCCAGTCGCGGCGCCCGCGATCGGCGACGAGGCGCTGGCCTACCGGATCGTGACGCGGGACGTGAAGGACGAGGGCGCCTCCCTCCACCAGTACCTGACCGTGGTGCGCTCCGGCCCGGTGACACTGTCCTTCTCCTCGGACATCGTCGACACGACGGACTTCGGCGGGGTGCCGCAGGAGATCGTCACAGCACAGTGGGAGAAGTTCTCCCGGGGGAACGCCCCGAGCTAGGCCGGTCGCGGGGGTCGTGGGGGTTGCGGCGTACGACGACGGCCAGGGCGGCGGCGCCCAGCACCGACAGCAGGGCGGCCGCGCGCAGGACGGATTCGATGGCGGGGCCGTCGGAGGCGGCGCGGGCCGCGGAGCCGCTGAGGGCCTCCAGCACCGTCGAGGCCACGGCGACGGCGACGGCCCCGAGCAGCACCAGCGAGGTCAGGACGAGCCCGGACGCGGCGGCGAGCCGACCGGCGTCGACGTAGGACTGGGTGGCCACGTTCGTCAGGGCCCAGCCGAGGCCCACGCCGATCCCGACGACGGCGAAGACGGCGGAGTAGGCGACGAGCGAGGTGACCTGGGTCAGTACGAACAGGCTGACTCCGCTGAGCAGCATGCCGCCGGCCATCAGGGTCTCGGGGCGCACGCGCAGGGCGAGATGTCCCGACCAGTAGCCGGCGGCGCCGACCCCGACGGACAGGGCCAGGAAGATCAGCCCGGAGTCGAGCGGTGAGAGTCCGCGCGCCTGTTGCAGGTAGAGCGCCGAGAAGACGGCGACCAGGCAGTACACGATGTTGGACAGGGATCCGGCGAGGGTCACGCTGACGAAGGGCCCGTTGCGCAGGAGGGCCAGGTCCAGCAGGGGTTCGCGGGACCGCCGCTCGATGACGGCGAACACCGCCAGCAGGACGGCTCCGGAGATGAGGAAGGCCAGGGTCGGCGGGGCGGCCCAGCCCCAGTTCCCGCCCTGGTCGACCCCGATCATGACCGCGCTGAGGCCACCGGCCAGGGTGAGCACGCCCGGGACGTCCAGCCCGTGGCCGGCGTCCTCGTCGCGGGTCTCGGGGACGTGCCGCAGCAGGAGCAGGGCGGCGGCCGCGGCGAACGGCACGTTCAGCAGGAACACGGCGCGCCAGCTGAGGTGTTCGGCGAAGACACCGCCGACGAACGGGCCGAGGGCGGTGCCGACGGCGCTGAAGGCGAGCACCGTGCCGACGGCGCGGCCCTGCCGGTCGTCGCGGAAGTAGGCAGTGACCACGGCGACGGACACGGGCAGGACGAGCGCGGCGGTGCAGCCCTGGACGGCGCGCGCGGCGGTGAGCCAGGCGGTGTTCTGGGCGGTGGCGCACACGACGGAGACGACGGCGAAGCCCGTCAGGCCCGTGACCAGGACGCGGCGGCGGCCCAGCAGGTCCGCGGCCCGCCCGCCGGTGATCATCAGGGCGCCGAGGGTGAGCATGTAGCCGCTGACCAGCCACTGGAGGTCGGTGGACGGGGTGTGGAAGTCCCGGCCGATGGCGGGGAGCATGAGGTTCAGGGCGAACCAGTCCATCTGCACCAACAGCATGGAGATGGACGCCGCGGCGATCACCGCGCGGTCCCGGGGCGAGAAGAGGCCGCGTCGCGCGGCGGCGGCCGACCGGCCGGCCATCAGGGCAGGGCCTCCGTCGGCACGCACAGCACCGGGATCGGCGAGAGGTGCAGGAGTTTGTGCGGGGTGGAGCCGAGGAGGGCGCCGCGCATGGGGCTGTCGCCCCAGCTCCCGACGATGATGACCCGAGCCCGGTGGCGTTCGGCCGCGGCGAGCAGGGCCTGGGCCGGTCTGTCGTCGACGATCTCCACGGTCGAGGGGACGCCCGCCTCGTCGGCGGCCGTGACGGCCCGGGCCAGCGCGTTGCGGCCGGCCTGGCGGACGGCTGCCCGGTGGGCGCGGTACTCCTCGCCGGTGGCGCCGGGGGCGTTGGCCCCGTAGACCAGGACCAGGGGTTCGCCGAAGGCGGTGGCGACTTCCAGGGCCACGTGCAGGGCCCGTTCCGCACCGGGCGACTCGTCGTATCCGAGGACCACGGACATCGGGGATCCCTCCTGCTTTCCGTGCGGGCGGCCGGGGCGGTGACGGACGGGGCGGTGACGGACGGGCGGTGACGGACGGGGTTGCCGCCTGCGGGATCTTGGCGTGCTGGGCTTTGGCGTGCTGGGTTCTGGCGTGCTGGGGCGGCGGGCTATTTCGGGGCGTCCGGTTTACCCGCGTGGACGAGGGCCGGGTCGGCGACGCCGCGCCGTTCCAGCCAGAACGTGCCGTCCCGAAGCCGCCAGAAGCACATGACGAGCACGCCGACGACGGCGATGGCGATCCCGATGACCAGCGGCGGCCCGAGTCCGAACCAGGACACCCCGCCGGCGGAGTTCTCCGGGTTGGACATGTCGCCGATGGATTTCACCAGCAGCCAGGCCAGCAGTGCGGCGCCGACGATCGGGCCGAGGCCGATGAGCAGGAAGTTGTGCAGGTTCTCCAGCAGGTGCCGGCGGTAGTAGATGGCGCAGGCCAGACCGGTGAGGGCGTAGTAGAAGGCGATGAGCAGGGAGAGCGCGGTCAACGAGTCCAGGAGCGCGTTCTCGCTGATCCGGTTGACGACGACGTACCAGCCGATGGCGATGCCGGCGACCCACCAGGTGCTCACGTCCGGGGTGCGGAAGCGGTGGTGGATGTGGGCGAGCCGGTGCGGCAGCGCGTGTCGGCGGGCCATGGACAGCGCGGTGCGGGAGGCGGGAATGATCGTGGTCTGGGTGGAGGCGAGCGCGGAGGTGCAGACGGCGAGGAGCACCAGCCAGTCCCAGCCGCCGAGCACCTCGTGGGCGAGGACGGCGAAGACGGCCTCCTCCTCGCCGGCGTTCTCGGCGAGGAACCGGGTGCCCGCGTAGCCGACGACGGCGAAGCCGACGGACAGGTAGGTGACCAGCAGCACCACGGTCGACCAGATGCCGGCCTTGCCGGGGGCGGTCGCGGAGTCCTCCACCTCCTCCGTGAGGTTGACGGCGGACTCCCAGCCCCAGTAGATGAAGACGCCGAGCAGCAGGCCGCCGGTCAGGGCTGCGCCGCCCGCGCCGAAGGGGTTGAGCCAGGCGAGGGAGGGTCGGGTGCCGTCGAGGGTGCTGGTGCCGGCGTAGACGCGGTAGAGCGCGACGACCGCGAAGACCAGGAGGAAGAAGACCTGGGCGAGGATCAGCACGTTCTGCAGCTTGGCGGACATCTCCGTGCCGATCACGCAGATGGCGGTCATGGCCAGGATCACCAGCACGGCGAGGGACTGGCGGATGAACTCGTTGGCCGCCCAGTTGTCGAGGCCGGCGGCGAGCAGGCCGAAGTGGACGGCCACGTCGGCGAGCGAGCCGATGACGAGGACACCGGTCATGGCGATGGCCCAACCGCCCAGCCAGCCAGCCCAGGGGCCCATGGCACGGGTCACCCAGGAGAAGGTGGTCCCGCAGTCCTGGTCGACCTTGTTGAGGTAGTAGAAGGCGGCGGCGATCAGCAGCATCGGGACGAAGGACGCCAGCATCACGCCCGGCGCGTAGATCCCGGCCAGCGCCACGATCGGGCCGATGACGGCGGCCAGCGAGTAGGCGGGCGAGGTGGAGTTCAGGCCGATGACGAGTGCGTCGAGGAACCCGATCGCGTTGGCCTTGAGCCTCTCGTCGGGACCCGTGTCCTGGATCGCCCCGCCCGGTCCACCGCCGTCACCATCACCCATACACGCATGGTCGGGCACGCGGCCCCGGCGCGCGAGGCGGACCGGGGCCGGGGGCGGGCGCGCGAGCCGGCGGACTACTCGGTTCCGGGGGTCTTGCGGGTGCTGACGTTCATCCGGTTCCAGACGTTCACGGTGCAGATCAGGGCGATCAGCTGGGCGAGCTGTTCCTCGCCGAAGTGGCGGGCGGCCTCGTCCCAGACGGCGTCGGAGACGCCCGCCGGCAGGAGGGTGATCTCCTCGGTCAGGGCGAGCGCGGCCCGCTCGGCGACGGTGAACAGGCTCGACTCGTGCCAGGCGCCGAGCGCGTGGATCCGCGCCTCGGACTCGCCGCCCTTGCGGGCGTCGACGGTGTGGTAGTCGATGCAGTAGGCGCAGCGGTTGATCTGCGAGGCGCGGATCTGGACGAGTTCCAGCAGGACCGGGTCCAGCCCGCGGCGGGCGGCCGTGTCGAGTGCCAGAACGGCCTTGAACACCTTGGGGGCGACGGCGGTGAAGTTCATGCGCTCAGGAACCTGAAAAGTGGTCATGTGAAGAACCTAGAAGGGGAATCGACCCCCGGTAGGGTTCACTTCCATGCGGAGATCTTGGGTCAATTACCCGGAGGGCCCGGCCGAGGCGCCCGCCGCGACCGGACCGGGCACCGGCAGCGACCTGCACCTCGAACTGACCGGCGCGGGCAGCGTGCGGGTGCGGCTCATGAACGCCCTGCGCGAAGCGATCCGCTCGGGTCGCCTCGCACCCGACACCGGACTGCCGCCGTACCGGGCCCTCGCCGCCGATCTCGGCATCGCCCGCAACACCGTCGCCGGCGCCTACGCCGAACTCGTCGAGGAGGGCTGGCTGGCCGCGCGCCAGGGTTCCGGCACCCGGGTGGCCCGGCGGGCCCACCCGCTGCGGCCGGCCGGGCCGGGCGGGCCGGCCCGGCCGTCGCGCCGGCGCACCGTCCACGACCTGCTGCCCACCTCCCCCGACGCGTCCGCGTTCCCCCGTACGGCCTGGCTCGGCGCCACCCGGCGGGCGTTGGCCGTCGCACCGCACGACGCGTTCGGGGTCGGCGACCCGCGCGGCCGGCCCGAACTGCGCCGCACGCTCGCCGAGTACCTCGCCCGGGTGCGGGGCGTACGGACCTCACCCGAGCGGATCGTCGTCTGCTCGGGGTTCGCGCACGGGCTGGAGCTGCTGGGTCGGGTGCTGGGCGGGCCCGTCGCCGTCGAGTCGTACGGGTTGCCGTTCCACCGGGACGTACTGGCGGGGGCGGGGCTGACGACGCTCCCGCTCACCGTGGACGGTGGCGGCGCCCGCGTCGGCGAACTTCCCGGGACGGCCGCGCGGGCCGTCCTGCTCACCCCCGCCCACCAGTTCCCGACCGGGGGCCCGTTGCACCCGGGCCGGCGGGCGGAGGTGGTGGACTGGGCCCGGGCGGTCGGCGGGCTCGTCATCGAGGACGACTACGACGGGGAGTTCCGCTACGACCGTCGGCCCGTCGGGGCCGTGCAGGGCCTGGACCCCGAGCGGGTCGCCTACGTCGGCTCGGCCGGCAAGAGCCTGTCCCCGGCGCTGCGGCTGGGCTGGATGGTGCTGCCCGGACACCTGGTGGACGAGGTGCTGGCCGTCAAGGGGCCCCGCGAGATGTGGTCGGGGGTGACGGACCAGCTCGTCCTGGCCGAGTTCATCGCCTCGGGCGCCTACGACCGCCACCTGCGCCGGATGCGGCAGGTCTACCGGCGCCGCCGCGACGTGCTCGCGGCCCGGATCGCGGCCGAGGCCCCGCACGTGCGGGTCGGCGGGATCGCCGCCGGGCTGCACGCCGTCCTGGAACTGCCGCCGGACACCGAGGAGGCGACCCTGCGCGCGGCCCGCCGGCAGGGTCTGGCGCTGGAGGGGTTGCGTTCGTACCGGCATCCCGACAGCGCCATGCCGCCGCGCGACGGGCTGGTGCTGGGCTACGGGACCCCGACCGAGCAGGCCTTCCCCGCGGCCCTGGACGCGCTGCTGCTGGCGCTGCCGGAACCGGCGGCGACGCGGGCACCCTGACCGGCGGCGGCCGGGGTCGGGGCGTCAGGGCGTCAGGGCGTCGGGGCGTCAGGCCCGGGTGTTCCAGCCCGCCACGACCGGCAGGCCGTGTTCCGTGGACAGGGTGCTGACCGTGCCCGTGCGCAGCAGGAAGAGCCGGCCGTCCGTCGGGGGCAGCCCGAGGTAGCGGGCGGTCAGCACGCGCAGGAAGTGCCCGTGGGCGACCAGCACGACGTTGCCCCGGTCCTCGCGCAGCACCTTGGCGGCCCGGGCCAGCACCCGGTCCGCGCGGGCGCCGACCTGGGCGGCGTTCTCCCCCGGGTGGTGGGCGTCGCCCGCCGGGACGCCGTCGGTCCACAGCGACCAGTGGGGCCGGGTCCGTTGGATCTCGACGGTGGTGATGCCCTCGTAGCCGCCGTAGTCCCACTCGTGGAGGTCCGGCTCGGGAACGCCGTCGCTCAGTCCGGCGAGTTGGGCGGTGGCCACGGCCCGGCTCAGCGGGCTGGTCAGGACCAGGGCAGGGGTCCGGCCGAGGAAGAACGGGGCCAGGGAGATGGCCTCCTCGACCCCGCGCGCCGTCAGCGGTACGTCCGTCAGCCCCGTGTGCCGTCCGTCGGCGCTCCAGGCCGTCTCCCCGTGCCTCACCAGCAGCAGATCACTCATGTGCCGGACCTTACGGCCGCGGGTCGGTGCCGGTCGCGCCGGGGTCGGCGTGTCACCCCCGGCAGTCGTGAACACGGGTGTGCGACCGGCCGACCCCGCTCGGCCTCCCGTCATCGTGCGCCCGGCGGGCCGGCGCGGGATTCGATGCGAAAACGATGCAAGTTGGCCGCGGGGGCCGATGTGGCGAGGCTCGGGCCATGGACGACCACGACCCGAAGGACCTCGGCCGGCGGAACGGCTCCGGGAGCGACGCGCCGACGGGGACCCTCGCGACCCGGCCCCCGACCGGAGCGACGGGCACGCCGGACGGGCGCGCCGACCAGGTCACGGACGCCGACGCCGCCATCGCCGTAGCCGCCGGTTTCGCCGCGGGCGACGAACGTTCCATGGAGGAGGTCTACCGGCGCTGGCGGCCCCTGGTGAACTCCCTCGCGCGGCGTTCGCTCGGCGACGAGCGCGAGGCGGAGGACGTCACCCAGCAGGTCTTCCTCGCCGCCTGGCGCGGCCGGGGCGGCTACCGCCCCGGGCCCGGCGGGCTCGGGGCCTGGCTCACCGGCATCACCCGTCACAAGATCGCCGACGCGCTGGAGGCCCGGACCCGGCGGGCCCGGGCCGTGGCCGCCGCCGCGGGCGCCGCCCACGAGCCGGCCCCGTACCCCGGCGCCCCCGGGCGGCCGGAGCCCGAGCAGGTGCTGGACCGGGTGCTGATCCTGAGCGAGCTGGCCCGGCTGCCCTCGGCGCAGCGACGCGTGCTGTGCCTGGCGTTCTACGCCGACCTGAGCCAGACCCAGATCGCCGCCCGTACGGGGCTTCCGCTGGGCACCGTCAAGAGCCACATGCGGCGGGCGCTGCACCTGTTGCGCCGGTCGCTGGATCCGGGCCCGCTGCCAGCGCCGAGATGACCTCCAGGCCCGACCGCAGGCCGAACAGCCGCTCGCCGCGCGGAGTCGGCGTACCGGCCCAGCCGGGTCCCGCCAGGAGCAGCGTCGAGCGGCCGCGCGCGCCGCGCAGCCCCCATTCGATGCCGGCCACCGAGCGGGCCAGGCTCCGGTCGGCGGTGGCGCGGGACTGCGCCCAGAGCACGGCCGCGCGGGGGCCCGTGCGCCGCACCGCGTCGTGCAACGCTTCGGCGGGCAGGGCCGCGCCGAACATCCGTACCGGAACGCCCCGTTCGCCGAGGGCGGCGGCGAGCGCCTCGATGGGCAGGCTGTGCAGTTCGTCGGGGGTGCACGCGAGCAGCACCGGCGCGGCCCCCGGTCGGCCGGGGGCGGGCCGGATCCGGTGCAGCGCGGCGGTGACGTGCCAGGACAGCAGGTGCTCGACCTCGATGTAACGCTCCCCCGCCGAGGCCCACTTGCGGCCGACGGCGTGCAGGGTCGGGGCGATGATGTCTTCCCAGGCGGTGACGAGGCCGTGCTCGGCCAGGGCGGCGTCGAGCTGTTCGGCCACGGCCGGCGCGTCGAGCCGTACGGCGGCCCGCCCGAGCCCCCGACCCTCCGGCCTCACCTCCCCGAGGGGGAGGGCGCCGCGCCCGCCCGGCGTGGCGGCCCTGGCCGGGGTCCCGCCGGAGGCGTCGGGGGCTTCGCCGAGCGCGGCCCGGGCCGCCTCGGACGGGGGCACGCCCCGCGCGGTGAGGCGGCACATCAGGTCGAGGCGGGCGATGTCCTCGGCGGTCCAGCGGCGGTGGCGGCCGTCCTCCCGCCGGGCGGGACCGATGGCGTACCGGCGCTCCCACGAGCGGAGCGTGGTCGGGGAGACCCCGAGGCGGCGGGCGACGGCGCCGGTGCTGAGGGCCGCGGCGGGGAGGTCCTGCGGGGGCTCGGGGGGCGGCGACAGGGGGTCCACCGGCTCACGGTACGACGCGGGGCCGGCGCGGGGCGTCGTGCTCATTCCCCGCCCCGTCCGCGCCGGAAGCGGTCGAGGCCGTCGGCGAGCTCCACCACCGGGTCCGGGTAGTCGTACCGGGCGCGTTCGACGCCGGTCAGTCGCCACGGCTCGTGGACGCGGGGTGCGGCGAGGCCGGCGAGTTCGGGCACCCAGCGGTGGACGTAGCGGCCTTCGGGGTCGTAACGCAGGCCTTGGCGGACGGGGTTGAGGACCCGGTTGGGTCGGGTGTCGGTGCCCGTGCCGGCCACCCACTGCCAGTTGAGCTGGTTGTTGGCGAGGTCCCCGTCGACGAGCAGCTCCAGGAAGTGTCGGGCTCCGGTGCGCCAGTCCACGTACAGGGTCTTGGCGAGGAAGCTGGCGGCCAGCAGCCGGCCGCGGTTGTGCATCCAGCCCTCGTGGGCCAGTTGGCGCATGGCCGCGTCGACGACGGGATAGCCGGTGCGGCCCTCCTTCCAGGCCTGGACCTCTTCCTCGGCGGCGGCTCCGGTGCGCCAGCGGTCGTGCCGGGGCCGGTAGTCCCGGGCGGCGGCGGTGGGGCGGGCGGCGAGGACCTGGTAGTGGAAGTCGCGCCAGCACAGCTGCCGTACGAAGGCCTCGGCGCTGGCTCCACCGGCGCCGCGGGAGCGGTGGACGGCCTCGACGGCCGACAGGGTGCCGAAGTGCAGGTGCGGGGAGAGGCGGGAGGTGGCGTCGCCCGCGAGGTCGTCGTGGACGTCCTCGTACCGGGTGATGCCGGCGCGCAGCCAGTGCGCGAGCAGCCTGCGGGCCTCGCGTTCGCCGCCGCGGGCCAGGCCCGGGGAGGTGCCGGCGACGTCGGCGCGGGCCGGAAGGGGTTCGGAGCCGATGTCCGGCGGGACGGGCACGGCGCGGGGGGCGGCGGCGGGGGCCCGCGGCGGGAGGTCCGACCAGCGGCGCAGGTACGGGGTGAAGACGGCGAAGTGGTCGGAGCCGGCCGGGAGGACGGCGCCGGGCGCGACGGCGGTGATCACGGTGTCGTGGACGTAGAGCCGCCGGCCCTGGGCTTCGAGGGCGGTGCGCAGCCGTTCCTCGCGGGCGTGGGCGTAGGCGCTCACCCCGGCCGCCATGTGCACCTCGTCGACGTCGGCCTCCTGGACGAGGGCGCAGACTTCGGCCACGACGTCCCCGGAGCGGATCACCAGCCGGCCCCCGCGTTCGCGCAGTCCCGCGTCGAGGTCGGCGAGGCAGTCGGCGAGGAAGGCCTGCCGGTTGGGGGCGGGGAAGCCGGAGGCCTCGATGGCCCGGTCGCGGACGAAGAGGGGGACGACGCGGTCGCAGGAGGAGAGGGCGGCCCGCAGCGGCGGATGGTCGTGCAGGCGCAGGTCGGAGGTGTAGAGGACCGCAGCGATGTTCATGGGTCTCGGCTCCGCGTCGGGCTGGGGGGCAGGTCTGTCGTGCGGTGCTTCGGCGGCCGGGGGTTTCCCGGATGCACGGGCCGGTGGCGCGATGCCGGTTTCGCGGGTCGGTCCCCGGCCGTGCGGGTCGGGCGCCGGCTTCTCGGGTCGGGCGCCGTCCTCTCGGGTCAGTCCTGGTCGAGGCGTTCGGCGGCGCGGGCGATGTTGCGGGCCATGCCGCCGAAGACGATCGCGTGGAAGGGGGAGACGCTCCACCAGTACATGTGTCCGAGGAGGCCGTGCGGGTGGAACAGGGCCCGTTGCCGGTAGAGCGTGCGTCGGCCGGGTCCGGTCGCCGCGTCGGTCCGCCGGTCGGTCTCCTCATCGGGGGCCGGGTCCGCGTACATCTCCAGCCAGGCCAGGCCCGGCAGCCGCATCTCCGCGCGCAGCCGCAGCAGGCGGCCCGGTTCGATCTCCTCGACCCGCCAGAAGTCGAGGGAGTCGCCGACCCGCAGCCGGGCCGCGTCGCGCCGGCCGCGCCGGATGCCGACGCCGCCGACGAGCCGGTCCAGCCAGCCCCGTACGGCCCAGGCCGGCGGGAAGGAGTACCAGCCGTTGTCCCCGCCGATGCCCTCCACCACCTTCCACAGGGCGGTGGGCGAGGCCTCGACGGCGATCTCGCGCCGGTCGCTGTAGAGACTGCCGCCCGCCCAGTCGGGGTCGGTGGGCAGCGGGTCGCTGGGGGCGCCGGGCAGGGACGCCGAGGACCAGCGGGTGGTGACGTCGGCCTCCCGGACCTTCTTCAGGGCCAGGTCGAGGGCTTCGTCGAAGCCGATGGGGGTGCCGGGCGGGTCGGGGACCCACTCGGCGATGTCGTGCTCGTCGCAGACCACCTCGTGGCGCAGTGATTCGGCCAGCGGCCGGGCCAGCGCCCTCGGTACCGGGGTGACCAGGCCGATCCAGTGGCTGGAGAGCCGCGGGGTGAGCATCGGGACGCGCAGGATGAGCCGTTTGGGGAGTTCGGCGACGGTGGCGTAGCGGCGCATCATCTCCTCGTACGTCACCACGTCGGGACCGCCGATGTCGAAGGCGCGACTGACCTCGGGCGGCATCGAGGCGCTCCCGACGAGGTAGCGCAGGACGTCGCGCACCGCGATGGGCTGCACGCGGGTGCCGACCCAGCTGGGGGTGACCATGACGGGCAGTCGTTCGGTGAGGTAGCGCAGCATCTCGAAGGAGGCCGAGCCGGAGCCGATGATCACGGCGGCGCGCAGGACGGTGGTGGGCACCCCGGAGGCGAGGAGGATCTCGCCGACCTCGGCGCGGGAGCGCAGGTGCGGGGAGAGGTCGCGGGCCGGGATGCCGGTGGGGGTGAGCCCGCCGAGGTAGACGATGCGGCGGACCCCGGCGGCGCGGGCCTGTTCGGCGAAGATCCGGGCGGCTTCCCGGTCGCGGCCCTCGAAGTCGCGGCCGGCGCCGAGGGCGTGGACGAGGTAGTAGGCGACGTCGATGCCCTGGAGCGCCGAGGCGACCGACGCGGCGTCGGTGACGTCTCCGCGCACGATGTCGGCGCGCCCGGCCCAGGGGTGGTCCCGCAGCCGTTCCGGGGAGCGGGCCAGGCAGCGGACGCGGTGTCCGGAGTCGAGGAGTTCGGGCACCAGGCGTCCGCCGATGTAGCCGGTGGCTCCGGTGACCAGGCAGTGCGGTCCGGTCATGGTCGTCTTCCCTCCGTCGTGGCCGGTTCATCGTCGCCGGTCCGGGGCCGCCGCGCCCGTCGTGCCGCGGCGCACGGCCGCCCGGCGCCCGCGCCTTCCGTACGGGATTCGGGCGCGTACGGCCCGCCGGATGCGCGGCGCGGGACTCGGCACGGGTCGGCCGGTCGGGTGCGCGTCGGGGCCGGCTCCGCGAGGTCCCGGCGCCGGGAACATCCGGGACGTTTCGCCCGGGACACATCCGGGGCCCCCTGCGGCTCCGAAGTACCGATCGAAGGCGAAGGAGGGAGCGGGATGACCGAACGAGGACGACCGCGCACGGCCGTGATCGGCGGGGGCGTGTCGGGGCTGACGGCGGCGTACGTACTGGCCAGGAGCCACGAGGTGACGCTCTACGAGGCCGACGACCGGCTGGGCGGGCACGCCCACACCCACGAGGTGAAGGGGCCCGACGGGCTGATCCGGTCCGTGGACTCGGGTTTCATCGTGCACAACGACCGGACGTACCCGCACCTGCTGCGGCTCTTCCGCGAGCTGGGCGTGGCCACCCGGCCGACGACGATGAGCCTGTCGGTGCACTGCGAGGGCTGCGGGCTGGAGTACGCGGGCGCCCGCGGCCCGCGCGGGCTGTTCGCCCGGCCGGGGGGTGCCCTGCGGCCCGCCCACCTGCGGATGCTGGCGCAGGTGCCGGTGTTCCACCGGCAGGCCCGGCGGCTGCTGACCGCGCCCGAGGGGCCACGCGAGCCCACCCTGGGCGAGTTCCTGGAGCGGGGGGGCTTCGGCCCGTACTTCACCGGCCACTTCGCGATTCCGCTCGTCGCCTCCGTGTGGTCCTGTCCCCCGGGCACCGCGCTGCGCTACCCGGCCCGCTACCTGTTCCGCTTCCTCGCCCACCACGGGCTGTTGTCGGTCGGCGGCTCGCCGAGCTGGCGCACGGTCGAGGGCGGCTCGGCGCGGTACGTGGAGCGGGTGCGGGAGGAGCTGGGCGCGGGCGCCGTCCGGGTGTCGAGCGCGGTGCGGGAGCTGACCCGGACCCCGGACGGGGTGCTGGTCGTCACCGCCGACGGGACGCGGACCCCGTACGACTCGGTGGTCATCGCCGTCCACGCCGACCAGGCGCTGCGGATGCTGGCCGATCCGACGGACGCCGAACGCGCGGTGCTCGGCGCCTTCGGCTACTCCCGCAACCGGACCGTCCTGCACACCGACGCCTCGGTGCTGCCGCGCGCGGCGAGCGCCCGGGGCTGCTGGAACTACCGGCTGTCGGCGTGCCGGCCGGACGAGACGGTACCGGTGCAGGTGAGCTACGACATGAACCGGCTCCAGGGCTTGGACGCGCCGGAGCCGTACGTGGTCACGCTGGGGGCCGACGAGCGGGTGCGGCCCGATCTGGTACTGGCAGAGATGGTCTACGAGCACCCGGTCTACACCCGGGAGTCGGTCGCGGCGCAGCGCCTGCTGCCCGGACTGTCGGGGCCGGTGACGGCCTTCGCCGGGGCGTACCACGGGTGGGGGTTCCACGAGGACGGTTGCCGTTCGGGCGTCGAGGCGGCGGCCGCGCTGGGTGTGGGCTGGTGAGGGCCGCACTGTACGAGGCGGACATCCGGCACGTGCGGGCCGGCCGCCCGGCGTACGGGATGCGGCACCGCACCTACCTGTGGCTGGTGGACCTGGCGGAGCCGCCCCGGCTGCCGTGGCCGGTGCGCGTGCTGGCCGGATTCGACGCCCGCGACCACTTCGGCGGCTCGGATCCCAGCATCCGCGCGGGGCTGGACCGTTTCCTGGCCGCGCGCGGGATCGCGCTGCCGCCGGGGACGCGGGTGTCGATGCTGGCGCACGCCCGGGTGCTCGGCTTCGTCTTCAACCCGCTGTCGGTGTACTGGTGCCGCGCCCCGGACGGCGCGCTCCTGCACGTGGTCGCGGAGGTGCACAACACGTACGGTGACCGGCACTGCTACCTGCTGGGTCCGGAGGCGGCGCGGGAGACGGGCCCGGTCCCCAAGGAGTTCCACGTCTCCCCCTTCCTCGGGATGGACGGCGACTACCGGATGCGGCTGCCCGAGCCGGGCGCGGAACTCGCGCTGAGCGTGCGGCTGGCGGGCGGCGGGGACGGGGCGGGCCTGACGGCGACCGTGCGCGGCAGCCGCCGGCCCGCGGGTGTGCGGGGCGTGCTGCGCGCCGTGCTGCGTCACCCCTGGTCGACGGCGGCCGTCGCGGTGGGCATCCGCTTCCACGGGATCCGCCTGCTGCTGCGCGGGGCGGCCGTACGGCCCGGGCCCCCGCACGTCCCGCAGG
The DNA here is from genome assembly GCF_040651775.1 of Streptomyces sp. NPDC048383. Classification (NCBI taxonomy): domain Bacteria; kingdom Bacillati; phylum Actinomycetota; class Actinomycetes; order Kitasatosporales; family Streptomycetaceae; genus Streptomyces; species Streptomyces sp. NPDC048383. Next base: position 107,735 of record NZ_JBEZKS010000008.1, on the reverse strand, counting down.
CGGGGATGTCGCTGGGCGGGGCGGGAGGAGCGCGATGAACTGGGGCGCTTTCGGGGTCAATCTGGCCGTATCGGCGGGCGCGGCGCTCGCCGTGATGCTCGTCGCGTTCGCGGTGGGCGTGCGCAAGAGGATGCACCGGGGGGTCGACGTGGCGTGGGGCGCGGCCTTCGCGGCCGTCGCGCTCGTCACGTACGGGATGTCGGGCGGTGGCGTCGGGCGCGGGTTGCTGCTGACGGTGCTCACCGTGGTCTGGGGCCTGCGGCTGGCGGCGCACATCGCGTGGCGGGGCCGGGGGCACGGCGAGGACCCCCGGTACGAGCGGATGTTGGCCCGGGCCCCGGGAAACCGGAGCCTGTACGCGCTGCGCAAGGTCTACCTGCTCCAGGGGGCGCTGGTCTGGCTGATCTCGCTGCCGGTGCAGGCCGGCTCGTACGCGATCGGCGCCGCGGACGGGCGCGTGCTCGCCCTCGCCGTCGTGGGGACGGCGCTGTGGGCGACCGGTGTCGCCTTCGAGGCGGTCGGCGACCATCAGCTGGCCCGTTTCAGGGCCGATCCGGCCAACCGGGGCAGGATCATGGACCGCGGTCTGTGGGCGTGGACCCGGCATCCGAACTACTTCGGTGACTTCTGCGTGTGGTGGGGCATCTTCCTGGTGGCCGCCGGGTCGACACAGGCGGCGGCCGTGTCCGTCGTCGCGCCGCTGATGATGTCGTACCTGCTGATCGGCGGCAGCGGGAAACGCCTGCTGGAGCGGCACATGGAGGGGCGACCGGGATACGCCGAGTACGTGGCCCGGACCAGCGGTTTCCTGCCCATGCCGCCGGCCCGGACCGACGGCCGATAATCCGGAGGAACCGGGCCATTGGTACAGTCGCGGCATGGCCGTGGACGAGCTCGACACCCGGATCCTGCGCCTGCTGATCGAGCAGCCGCGCACCAGCGTCCGGGAGTACGCCCGGATCCTCGGGGTGGCCCGGGGAACGCTCCAGGCCCGGCTGGAGCGGCTGGAGCGGACCGGCGTGATCACCGGCACCGGTCCGGCGCTCTCCCCGGCCGCGCTCGGACACCCCGTACTGGCCTTCGTGCACATCGAGGTGACCCAGGGGCACCTGGACGAGGTCGGCGAGGCCCTGGCCGCCGTGCCGGAGATCATCGAGGCCTTCTCCATCACGGGCGGCGGCGACCTGTTGACCCGCGTCGCGGCCCGGGACAACGCACACCTGGAGGACGTGATCCAGCGGCTGATCCGACTCCCGGGCGTGGTCCGCACCCGGACGGAGGTGGCGCTGCGCGAACGGGTGCCGCACCGCATGCTGCCGCTGGTCGAAGCCGTGGGCAGAGCGGCACGCAAACCCTGACAGGATGGCGTGGACAGGCACACGACCGGCAGGACGGGCACAGCGGATGATTTCCGTCATATTCGATCTCGACGGCACCCTCGTGGACAGCGAGCCGAACTACTACGAATCCGGGCGGCTCACCCTGGAGCGGCACGGCGTCCCCGATTTCACGTGGGAGCAGCACTCCCGCTTCATCGGGATCGGCACCCTGGAAACGCTGGAGATCCTCAAGGAGCGCTACGCCCTGCCGGCGCCCGTCGACCAGCTCCTCGCGGAGCAGAACGCCGCCTATCTGGAGCTGGCCCGCACCCGGACCGAGGTGTTCCCCGAGATGCGCCGGTTCGTGGAGCGGCTGCACGCGCGGGGCGTGGCGATGGCCGTCGCCTCGGGCTCCTCCCGCGAGGCCATCGACGCCGTCCTCGTCGGCACCGGGCTGGACGCGCTACTGACGGTGGTGGTCTCCGCGGAGGAGGTCGCGCACGGCAAGCCCGCCCCCGACGTGTTCCTGGAGGCGGCCCGTCGGCTCGGGGTCGAGCCCGCCGACTGCGTGGTGATCGAGGACGCGGCGCCGGGCGCCGCGGCGGCCCGGGCGGCCGGCATGGCCTGCGTGGCCGTCCCGTACGTGGTGGACATGGCCGCCGACCCAGCCTTCGCGGCGTCGTTCCTGCTCTTCGCGGGCGGGCAGGCCGAGTTCAACGCGGACGCGGCCCTCGCCTGGCTGACCGCACACGCGGCCGACCGCGACGCGGTGTGAGGGCCCGTACCGCCTGAAGCGGGCCGGCCGGCGTGAGGACGGTCCGGGCGGGGTGCCGGCTCGCCCCGCGGGCCCGGCCGGCGGCGGGGAACTGCCCCGGCAACTGCCCCTCCGGACCGAGATCCGCTCCTAGTCTCGGGCCTCGGCGGCGGGACAGCGCGCCGCCCCGGACCAGGAAAGGGCTCGATGGAGATGAAGAAGAACAAACTGGCGGCCGGCGGCGCCGCGGTCGTGATGGCCGCGGGGATCGCGATCACGGCGGTCGGCGCGGCGAACGCGGCCGGCGGCACCTCGTCCGGCAGCGCGCGGATCACGTCCGTGGAGCAGCTGCACGAGAACCTCGCGCAGGCGGTGGCGCACGAGCAGGCCCTCGGGCTCCAGGGCACCATCGGCGGCCCCGTCGGCCGTGAGGCGCTCGCGTCCTACGACGCGGTCGAAGGCTGACGCGGCGGTGAGCACCGTGGGTAGCGAGCAGACCTCGGCCACCGCGCCGACCTGGTGTCCGAGCGGCGAGGCCGGGGCTCCCGAGTCCGTCGTCCTCGGCGTCCGTTCGGCGGCCGACGGCCGGGTGGTGTACCTCGCCGATCCGGTCCCGGCGCCGGAAGTCCTCTCGACCCTCCCGGACGGGATCGAGCCGACCCGGGTCCTGCGCTTCGCCTCGCACTGCGTGTCCGCCTGCGTCAACCGACGGGGCGACGACTGTGCGCTGGTGGAGCGCGTCCTGGCCCTGCCCGCGGCCGACGCGGACCCCCGTACGGTCCCACGGTGCCACCTTCGAAACCGGTGCCAGTGGTGGCAGCAGACGGGCGTGGACGCGTGCCACCGCTGCCCGGCCGTCACCACGGCCACCTTCCGGGAGGACGAGCTCGCCACGCTGGTGGCGGACCCGTCGACCACCCCGGAGCAACTGGCGGCCTGGATCAGGGATTCCGCCTGACCCCGCACCGCCACCGACGGCCGGTCCCTCCCGACGGCCCGTCGGACGTTCACCCTCGCCGCGGGCGGGGCGGGCCGGGTGCCCCGCCCCGCCCGCGGTCCGTTCCGGCCGCGGGCCCGTACCGGCGGGAAGATCCGGCGTCCACCCGGAGTTGGTAGAACCGTGAACGAAACGGCGGGGTACGCGCAGGCACCGGCAGAGGTGGACGTCGTGGTCGTCGGCGCCGGTCAGGCGGGCCTGTCGGGCGCCTACCACCTGGCCCGGGCCGGCATCGGGCACGTGGTGCTGGACCACGCGCCGCGACCCGGTGGGGCCTGGCAGTTCCGCTGGCCGTCGCTGACCTACGGCACGGTGCACGGGATGCACTCCCTGCCCGGCATGGAACTGACCGGCGCCGATCCGCTGCGGCCCTCCTCCGAGGTGATCGGCGCCTACTTCGCCGCCTACGAGGAGCGCTTCGACCTGCGCGTACGCCGCCCCGTGGACGTCTCGGCGGTGCGCGAGGGCGCGTCGGGGCGGCTCCTGGTGGAGTCCTCGGCGGGTACGTGGTCGGCGCGGGCGCTGATCAACGCCACCGGCACCTGGGACCGGCCGTTCTGGCCGCGCCACGCCGGCCAGGAACTGTTCCGGGGGCGGCAGTTGCACACCGCGAACTACCCGGGACCGCAGGAGTTCGCCGGGGCCCGGGTGGTGGTCGTCGGCGGGGGCACCTCCGCGGTGCAGCACCTGCTGGAGATGTCCGCCGCGGGGGCGGAGACCACCTGGGTGACGCGGCGGCCGCCCGTCTTCCGGGACGGGGCGTTCGGCGAGGCCGAGGGCCGGGAGGCGGTGGCGCGCGTCGCGGACCGGGTCCGCCGGGGGCTGCCGCCGCAGAGCGTGGTCGGCGTGACCGGGCTGGCGCTGACCGATGCCGTACGGGCCGGGCTGGCCTCCGGGGTGCTGGAGCGGCTGCCGGTGTTCGACCGGATCACCGACTCCGGCGTCGCCTGGGGCGACGGCCGGCGCGTGGACGCCGACGTGATCCTGTGGGCCACCGGCTTCCGGGCGGCCGTCGACCACCTGGCGCCGCTGCGGCTGCGCGAGCCGGGCGGCGGCATCCGGTTGGAGGGCACGCGGGCGGCTCGCGACGAACGGATCCACCTGGTCGGCTACGGCCCCTCCGCCTCCACGCTCGGGGCCAACCGCGCCGGTGGCGCCGCCGTCCGCGAGATCCGCCGGCTGCTGACCCGCACCCCGGCGCCGGCCGCGACCGGCGGGTAGCGGACCGGGATCGGCGGTCGGGCTCAGCTGCCGCGGGTCGGCGGGGCCGAGGCGCCGCGGGCGGTCGGGGTCGGCGTCGTGCTGGGCCGGGCCGCCGGGGGGCCCGCCGCGGCCCGCAGCCGGTTGAAGTCCGCGACGTGCTTCCTGTGCTCCTCGTAGGTCGCCGAGAAGCGGGTGTCCCCCGGCTTCACCGTGACGAAGAACAGCCAGTCCCCCGGGGTGGGCGCGACCGCCGCCGCCATGGCCCGCAGGCCGGGGCTGTCGATCGGGGTGGGGGGCAGGCCCTGGCGTTCGTAGGTGTTGAAGGGGTGGTCGATGCGGGTGTCGCTGAGCTTGGTGTCCACGGTGGTGCGGTTCAGCGCGTAGTTGATGGTGGAGTCCATCTGGAGCGGCATCGACTTCGCGAGCCGGTTGTGCACCACGCGCGCGACCTTCCCCATGTCGGCGGGGGTGTCGGCCTCCGCCTCGATGATGCTGGCGAGGGTGGCCGTCTGGTAGGCGGTCATGCCGTGCGCCTTGCCGCCGTCGGCGACGGCCTTCGTCGCGAGCTTCTGGTTGGCCGTCCGCACCATGTACGCGAGGAGCTCGCCCGGGGCGGTCTTCGAGGTCACCGGGTACGTCGCCGGGAACAGGTAGCCCTCGGGGTTGCCCTTGGCCTCCGGGGGCAGCCCCAGCCCGGCCGTGGCGACGGCCGCCTTCGTGGAGCCGGCGGGGAGTCCCAGTCCGCGGTCGACCGCGGTGTAGACCTGCGGGGCCCGCCATCCTTCGGGGATGACCAACTGACGCGGCTTCTCGGGCGCCTGACCCCGGGGGAACAGCGGGAGCATGACCGCGACCCCCAGCGCGATCAGCGTGCCGAGGAAGAAGGCGAGACGGCCCCGGCGAGTGAGCCGGGGGCGGCGCTGTGGCTGCCGGTACTCAAGACGCATGCGGGCACGCTAACCGCCCGAGTGCGCCATTCCCGGCATTTCACCCCAGCACCGGTCAGATGATCACACGTTCACCGGAGTCGGCGCCTGCTCCTCGGCGGGACCCCGACCGGCCCGACCCGCTTCCGCGATCGCGACCAGGGCGGGGGTGAGGGCCGCGTCCCGGTCCCGCCGGACCAGCGCGGCGTAGCGGCCGTCGGCCCCGATCAGTTCCTCGTGCGTTCCGCGTTCGGCGATGCGGCCGTCGTCCAGGACCACGATCTGGTCGGCGTCCCTGACGGTGGAGAGGCGGTGCGCGATGGTGATGGTGGTGCGGCCGCGGGAGAGGTGCTCGATGGCCTGCTGCACGGCGTGCTCCGTACGGGTGTCGAGGGCGCTGGTGGCCTCGTCGAGGATGAGCACCGGCGGATCGCGCAGGATGGTCCGGGCGATGGCCAGGCGCTGCTTCTCGCCTCCGGAGAACCGGTAGCCGCGTTCGCCGACGAGCGTCTCGTACCCGTCGGGCAGGGACTCGATGTGATCGTGGATCTGGGCGGCGCGGGCCGCCTCGACGATCTCCTCGTCGGTGGCGTCCGGCTTGGCGAAGCGCAGGTTGTCGGCGACGGAGGCGTGGAAGAGGTAGGTCTCCTGGGAGACCACGCCGATGGAGCGGGCCAGCGAGTCGAAGTCGAGGTCGCGCACGTCCACCCCGTCGAGGGCGATCCGGCCGCCGGTGACGTCGTACAGCCGCGGCACCAGGTAGCTCAGGGTGCTCTTGCCGGAGCCGGTCGGGCCGACGACGGCGAGGGAGCCGCCCGCGGGGATCGTGATGTCGATCGCCGTGAGCGTCGGGCCGCTCTCGGCCTCGTACGCGAAGTGCACGTCCTCCAGGCGGACCTCGCCCCTCGCCCGCTCCAGCCGGACCGGGTCCGCCTTCTCGGTGATGTCCACCGGCAGGTCGAGGTACTCGAAGATGCGGGCGAACAGGGCGAGGGAGGTCTGGATCTGCACGCCGGTCGACAGCAGGCTCACAGCGGGCCGGAACAGGCCCTGCTGGAGGGTGACGAAGGCGACGAGGGTGCCGACGGAGAGCGAGGGGGCGCCCGTCTGCAGGGCGATGCCGGCCGCCCAGTAGATGAGGGCGGGCATGGCGGCCATGACGATGCCGATCGTGGACATCCGCCACCGCCCGGCCATGCTGGAGCGCACTTCGAGCCCGACCAGCTTCTCGGACTCCTCGGAGAAGGCGGCGGTGAGGGACTCCGAGCGGCCCATGGTGCGGCCGAGCAGGATCCCGCTCACGGAGAGGGACTCGGTGACGGTGGCCGCCATCGCGGCCATCTGCTTCTGCCGTTGCGTCGTGATCCGCTTGCGTTCGTGACCGACCCGGCGGCTGATCCACACGAAGACCGGCAACAGGAGCAGGGACACGACGGTGAGCCGCCAGTCGAGCGCGAGCATCGCGACGACGGAGGCGATCACCGCGGTCAGGTTCGACACCAGGGAGGTCGCCGTGGAGGTCACCGTCGCCTGCATGCCGCCGATGTCGTTGGCGATGCGGGACTGCACCTCACCGGTGCGGGTGCGGGTGAAGAAGGCCAGCGGCATCCGCTGGAGCTGGGCGTAGACGGCGGTGCGCAGGTCGTGCATCACGCGCTGGCCGACGGTCGTGGAGATGTACGTCTGGAGCACACCGAACACGCTGGTGACGACCGCGGTCAGGATCATGCCGAGGGCGAGCAGGCTCAGCAGACCGGTGCGGCCCTCGGGTATCGCGACGTCGAGTATCTCCTTGAGCAGGAACGGCGAGGCGACGCCGACCAGCGAGGAGGCGGCCACCAGGGAGCCCACGACGGCGAGCCGGCCGCGGTAGGGCCGGAACAGGCCGACGATCCGGCGCAGCTCGCGGGGCCGCTCGGCGGGACCGGGGCGGGTGGGGTCGAGGGCTTCGTTCGATGGTGTCCACTTCGGTTCTTCGGGGCGCATGGGCCTCCTTCTGACGAGACTCCGATGAGCTTAGCTCATTGTTACCTATGCTCACAATGAATCCGGTCCTGGTACTGTTCCCAGTATGAGCACCGGTTCCGAGAGCGATACCACGGGCGGCGTCCTCGCCGAGCAGCTGCTGCGTCTGACGCGGCGGCTCCACCGCATACAGAAACACCACATGGAACCACTCGGGATCACCCCGGCCCAGGGCCGGCTGCTGCGCCTCGTCGCCCACCACGGCGGCGAGCGACCGCCCCGGATGGCCGATCTGGCCGCACGTCTGGAGGTCGTGCCGCGCGCCGTCACCACCCTGGTGGACGCCCTGGAGGCGGCCGACTGCGTGCGCCGGGCGCCCGACCCGGCGAACCGCCGCGTCATCCGGATCGAGCTCACCGAAACCGGCCGCGCCACGCTGCGCCGTCTGCGCAACGCGCGAACCGACGCGGCAGAGGAGATCCTGGCTCCATTGACCGCCGAACAGCGCGAGGTGCTCGGCGGGCTGCTGAACGCGCTGGCGGACGTCCCGGCGGAGCGCCCCTGCTGATCCGGGCTCCGGCGCCGGGCCGGTGGTCCGCGGGCGCCGCCGAGACGGACGAGGGGTCGCGAGATGCCGCTGTGGGAACCGAAGCCCGGCGCACTGCGCCCGCACGGCGCGGGCGCCCCCGCCCCCGACCGGGTGCCGGACCGACTGGCCGCCGGCACCCCGTACGCCCTGCGCACGGAGCTGACCGGGCTACTGGGCCCGGAAAAGGTGCTGTGGAAGGTCTCCGACCTGGTCCGCTACGCCACCGACGCCTCGCCGTACCGGTTCGTGCCGCAGGTCGTGGTGGTCGCCGAGGACATCGACGACATCTCCGCCGTCCTGTCGTACGCCCACGGCAAGCAGCGCGACGTGGTCTTTCGGGCGGCCGGGACCTCCCTCAACGGGCAGGCCCAGGGCGAGGACATCCTGGTCGACGTACGCCGCCACTGGACGGGCGTGGAGGTCCTCGACGGCGGGCGCCGCGCCCGCATCGGACCGGGCACCACCGTCCTGCGGGCCAACGCCGCGCTCGCCCGGCACGGCCGGATCCTGGGGCCCGACCCCGCCAGCGCCATCGCCTGCACGGTCGGCGGCGTCGTCGCGAACAACGCCTCGGGCATGACGGCGGGGACCACCCGCAACTCGTACCGCACCCTCTCCTCCCTCACCGTGGTCCTGCCGAGCGGCACCGTCGTGGACACCGCCGACCCGCTCGCGGAGGAGGAACTGGCCCGCGCCGAACCGGCCCTGTGCCACGGCCTGATGGCGATCAAGGCGGAGATCGAGACCGATCCGGCGCTCGTGGCCCGGATCCGCGCCAAGTACGAGATCAAGAACACCACCGGGTACCGGCTGGACGCCTACCTGGACGGCGCCACGCCCGTCGAGATCCTGCGCGGCCTGATGGTCGGCTCCGAGGGCACGCTCGGCTTCATCTCCGAGGTCGTCTTCGACACCGTCCCGCTCGACCGCGAGCTGACGAGCGCCCTGCTCTTCTTCCCCTCGCTGCCCGCCGCGGCGGCCGCCGTCCCGCTGTTCACCGCGGCCGGCGCCCTCGCCGTCGAGCTGATGGACGGCAACACGCTGCGCGCGTCCGTCAGCGTCGCCGGGGTGCCCGCCGACTGGGCGCGGCTGCCCAAGGAAACGGCCGCCCTGCTCGTGGAGTTCCGGGCTCCGGACGCGGCGGAGCGTGCCGTCCTGGAACGGCGCGCGGCCGCGGTGCTGCCGGCGCTGGAACTCGTGGCGCCCGTCCCCTCGGTGACGAACGCCTTCACCAGCGACCCGAGGACGATCTCCGGCTACTGGAAGGCCCGCAAGGCCTTCGTCACCGCGGTCGGGGGCGCCCGGCCCCCGGGCACCACCTTGATCACCGAGGACTTCGCCGTGCCGCCGTCCCGGCTCGCCGAGGCCTGCGAAGCGCTCCTGGCCCTACAGGAGGAGCACGGGTTCGACGCGGCCGTCGCCGGTCACGCGGCGCACGGCAACCTGCACTTCCTGCTCGCCTTCGACGCCGCGGAACCCGCCGACGTCGACCGGTACGCGGCCTTCATGGAGGCGTTCTGCCGGCTCACCGTGGAGCGGTTCGACGGCTCCCTGAAGGCCGAGCACTCCACCGGCCGCAACATGGCCCCCTTCCTGGAGCTGGAGTGGGGTCCCGAGGCCACCGCGTTGATGTGGCGCACCAAGCGGATCGTCGACCCGGACGGTGTCCTCGCCCCGCGCGTGCTGCTCGACCGGGACCCCCGGGCCCACCTGCGCGGCCTGAAGACGATCCCGCGGGTGGAGGCGGTCGCCGACCCCTGCATCGAGTGCGGGTTCTGCGAACCGACCTGCCCCAGCGAGGACCTGACGACCACGCCGCGCCAGCGGATCGCGCTGCGGCGCGAGATGGTGCGCCAGGAACCCGGGTCCGCCGTGCTCGACGGGCTCCTCGGGTCCTACGGCTACGACGCCGTCGACACCTGCGCCGGCGACTCCACCTGCCGGATCGCCTGCCCCGTCGGCATCGACACCGGGGCGCTGATGAAGGACTTCCGCCACCGCCGGCACAGCCCGCGCGAGGAGCGGGTCGCGGCGCTGGCGGCCCGGCGGTTCCGTACGGTGGAGGCCGCCGCCCGCCTTGCCGTGGCCGCCGCCGGCGCACTCCCGGACGCGGTCTCGGACCGGGTGCTCGGCGCCGTGACGGCGACCGCCCGCAAGGTTGTACGTCCGGACCTGGTGCCCGCCTGGCTGCCGCAGATCCCGGGGCCCGCCGCCCGCCGGCTGCCCGCGACCGACCGGCTCACCGCGACCGCCGTGTACTACCCGGCCTGCGTCAACCGGATCTTCGGCGGCCCGGACGGGCGGCCCGGCCCGGCCCTGTCCGAGGCCGTGGTGGCCGTGTCGGAGCGGGCCGGGAGGCCCGTGTGGATCCCGGACGACGTCACGGGCACCTGCTGCGCGACGATCTGGCACTCCAAGGGCTACGAGGCCGGCAACCGGGTGATGGCCAACCGGATCGTCGAGGCCGCCTGGGGCTGGACGGCCGGGGGCCTGCTGCCGCTGGTGGTCGACGCGTCCTCCTGCACGCTGGGCATCGCCCACGAGGTGGTGCCGTACCTGACGGATGACAACCGCGAACTCCACGCCGCCCTGCGGGTCGTCGACTCGGTCGTCTGGGCGGCGGAGGAGCTGCTGCCGCGCCTGGAGGTCCGCCGGACCGTGGGCTCGGCCGTCCTGCACCCCACCTGCTCGATGCGGCACCTCGACGACGAGGCGCAGCTGCGCGCGGTCGCCGAGGCCTGCGCCGAGGAGGTGGTGGTGCCGGACGACGCGGGCTGCTGCGCGTTCGCGGGCGATCGCGGCATGCTCCATCCGGAGCTGACCGCCTCCGCCACGGCCTCGGAGGCCCGGGAGGTGACGGCGCGTTCCTTCGACGCGCACCTGTCGGCGAACCGGATGTGCGAGGTGGGCATGGACCGGGCCACCGGACGGAGCTACCACTCGGTCCTGCTCGAACTGGAACGTGCCTCCCGCCCCTGAGTCGAACAGGGGTGACACGCGCCCCGCGGGTGCGCCGGAGTGCGCGCTCCGGAGCGGGAGGGCTCTTCCCGGAGCCCCGTCCGGGCCGGAAAATCGATTGCCCGGGCCTGGTCCGAAAGGCGAACCTTGCGTGGCTTGAACCACTCGACCAGTCATGGGGCGTCATGCAGATCAGCGATCTTCCGTATCCGGACCCCGGGGTACCCGACGCCCGTTCCGGCCCCCGCTTCCTGCTGTGGCTGGGCAGGGGGCAACTCGGCGGACAGGCCAAGAGCCTCGCCTGGGGCCTCCTGCACCACTGCGGCATCGCCGGCCTGCCGTTCGCGGTGGGTTTCGGCGTCGAGGCGGTCGTCAAGGGCGACGGCCGGCGGTTGCTGCTCGTCGGCGCCCTGATCGTGCTGCTCGGCATCGCCATCTCGGTGGGCGACGCGATGCTGCACCGCACGGCCGTCACCAACTGGATCACCGCCGCCGCGCGGGTGCAGCAACTGCTCGCCCGCCGGACGGCCGAGCTCGGCGCGGCGCTGACCCGACGGGTGGCGGCCGGTGAGGTGGTCGCCGTCTCCACCGGTGACGTGGAGAAGATCGGCTGGTTCGTGGAGGCCGTCTCCCGGTTCCTGGCGGCCGCCCTCGCCATCGTGATCGTCTGCGTGGGTCTCGTCGTCTACGCGCCGGCGCTCGGCGTGGTCGTGGCCGTGGGCATGCCCGTGCTGGCGCTCGCCTCACTGCCGCTGCTCCCCCGGGCCACCCGGCGCGCCGACTTCCAGCGCGAGAAGGCCGGCCGGGCCACCGAGCTCGCCTCCGACACCGTCGCGGGCCTGCGGGTGCTGCGGGGCATCGGCGGCGAGGAACTCTTCCTCGGCCGCTACCGCGAGGCCTCCCAGCAGGTCCGGTCCGCAGCCGTGCGCAGCGCCCGGATGTGGGCGCTGATCTCGGCCATCCAGGTGTTCCTGCCGGGTCTGCTGCTGATCACGGTGGTCTGGTACGGCTCCTCACTCGTGCTCGCCGGTCGGCTGGACATCGGCGAACTCGTCGCCGTGTTCAGCGCGGTGTCCCTGATGCTGTACCCGCTCAGGAACGTGGAGGAGATCGCCATGGCCTACTCCTTCTCGCGCCCCTCCGCCCAGCGGGCGGCCCGGGTGCTGTCGCTGACGCGTACGGACGCCGAGGCGGAAGGCGCGGCGGAGCCGGGCACGGGAAGCGGCATCGGCATCGGCATCGGCCGGGATCCCGTTGTTCCGGACGCGCCCGCGCCGGGCGGGGACCTGTACGACCCCGAAACCGGACTGTTGGTTCCGGCGGGCCGGCTCACGGCCGTCGTGTGCGGGGACCCGGACGTGGCGGGCCGGCTCGCCGAGCGCCTCGGCGGGCAACCCGTACCGACCGGCGGCGGTACGGCCGAGGAGCCGTCGGTGCTGCTCGGCGGGGTCGCGCTGGACGACCTCGCGCTGGACACGGCGCGCACGCTGGTCCTCGTACAGGACAAGGATCCGGTGCTGCTGTCCGGGACGCTGCGCGAACTGTTCGACGTACCGGCCTCGGGCGGCGTGGAGCCCGCGGCGGCGCTGGCGGCGGCCCAGTGCGCCGACGTCCTGGAGGCCCTGTTGCAGTCGGCGCCCGACGGGGTCACCGACCCGATGGACGCGCGGATCACCGAACGCGGGCGGTCCCTCTCGGGCGGGCAGTGCCAACGCCTCGCGCTGGCCAGGTCGCTGGTCACCGACCCGGAGGTGTTGGTGCTGGACGAGCCGACCTCGGCCGTCGACTCGCACACCGAGGCGCGGATCGCCGACGGGATCAGGGCCCTGCGCACGGGCCGGACCACGGTGGTGCTGGCGTCCTCGCCGCTGCTCCTGGACCGGGCCGACCGGGTGGTGCTCGTCCATGAGGGCCGGGCCCTGCCCCCGGGCACGCACCGCGAACTGCTGCGGGACGAACCGCGCTACCGGGCCGTCGTCACCCGCGAACCGGACCGACCCGACCGGGTCGGCCGCCCCGACCGGGTCGGCCGCCCCGACCCGTCCGGAACCGGGATGGACCGGCTGGAAGAGGAACTCACAGAGATCGAGGAATCCGCATGATCGGCGTAGCGCCTCCGGAGTACGATCCGGCGGCCCCCGAGACGGCCGCGACGCTGCCCGTGGGTTCGTCGGCGACCGTGCGGGGCTATGTGCGCGGCCTGTTCCTCCGCCACCGGGGGGCATTGCTGATCCTGGTGACCGTCAACGCCGTCGCGGTGATCGCCTCCATGGTCGGCCCGTACCTGCTGGGCCGGGTCGTGGACGAACTCGCGGCGGGGGCGCGCGACCTCCGACTGGAGCGCGTGGGGCTGCTGTTCGCGCTGGCCCTGGTCGTCCAGACCGGCTTCGTCCGGCTGGTGCGGCTGCGCGGGGCGATGCTCGGCGAGGAGATGCTGGCCGACCTGCGCGAGGACTTCCTGGTGCGCTCGGTCGGCCTGCCGCCGGGCGTCCTGGAACGGGCCGGCACCGGTGACCTGCTGTCCCGCATCACCACCGACATCGACCGGTTGGCCAACGCGATGCGCGAGGCCGTGCCGCAGCTCGCCATCGGCGTGGTGTGGGCCGGACTGCTCTTCGGGGCACTCGCCGTGACCGCGCCGCCGCTGGCCCTGGCAGCGCTGGTGGCGTTGCCGGTGCTGGTGATCGGCTGCCGCTGGTACTTCAAGCGGGCGCCGTCGGCGTACCGCTCGGAGGCGGCCGGGTACGCGGCGGTCGCGGCGGTCCTCACCGAGACCGTCGACGCCGGGCGCACCGTCGAGGCACACCGTCTGGGCCGGCGCCGGATCGCTCTGTCGGAGCAGCGGATCAAGGAGTGGACGGCCTGGGAGCGGTACACCCTGTACCTGCGGACGGTGCTCTTCCCCGTCATCAACGTCACCTACGTGACGATCCTCGGCTCGGTGCTGATGATCGGCGGCTACTGCGTCCTCCAGGGCTGGATGACGGTCGGGCAGCTGACCACCGGCGCCCTGTTGGCGCAGATGATGGTCGACCCGATCGGCCTGATCCTGCGCTGGTACGACGAACTGCAGATCGCCCAGGTGTCGCTGGCCCGGCTGGTGGGCGTCCACGAGATCGAGCCGGCGGCCGGTGACGGCGCGCTCTCCCCGCAGGGCCGCGAAGTCCGGGCCGACGAGGTCCACTTCGGCTACCGGGAGGGTGTGGACGTCCTGCACCGGGTGTCCATGGCCGTGCCTCCGGGCACCCGCATGGCGCTGGTCGGGCCCTCGGGCGCGGGCAAGTCGACGCTGGGCCGGCTGCTGGCGGGCATCTACGCGCCCCGGACCGGCGAGGTGACCCTGGGCGGCGCCCGGCTGTCGGGCATGCCGGCGGAACGGGTGCGCGAGCACGTGGCCCTGGTCAACCAGGAGCACCACGTGTTCGTGGGCTCGCTGCGGGACAACCTGCGTCTGGCCCGGTCGGGCGCGGACGACTCCGAACTGTGGGCGGCGCTGGGCGCGGTGGACGCGGACGGATGGGCCCGGTCCCTGGAGTCCGGGCTGGACACCGAGGTCGGCTCGGGCGGCAGCGCGCTGACCCCGGCGCAGGCGCAGCAGGTCGCGCTGGCCCGGCTGGTGCTGGCCGACCCGCACACGTTGGTGCTGGACGAGGCGACCTCGCTGCTGGACCCGCGTGCGGCCCGGCACCTGGAGCGGTCGCTGGCCCGGGTGCTGGACGGCCGTACGGTCATCGCGATCGCCCACCGCCTGCACACCGCGCACGACGCGGACGTGATCGCGGTGGTCGAGGCGGGCCGCATCAGCGAACTGGGCTCGCACGACGAGCTGGTGGCGGCCGACGGGGCGTACGCGGCCCTGTGGCGCTCCTGGCACGGCTGACCGGGGCCGACCGGTTGGGGCGGCGGCGTCACCGGCCCGTGGGGGGCCGCGGTGGTCCCAGGTGGTCGGCGACTCCGTCCGTTCGGCTGGTCATGTCCGGCGGCGGGGCCGGCGCCTCCGTACGCCCGGGCGGTAGCTCGTGCGCCGGGGCCGTCCCTTCCGGATCCTGTCCGGCCCGCGTCGTTCAGTACCGCGCCGCCCGCCCCGGATCCACGGGACCGAACGACGCGGGCCGACCGGCACGACCCGGCAAGGACGAGCGAGCCGGCCGTCGTCGCCTGCGGGCGGCCGGTAGGGCCGCCGCCACTGGTTCGTACGCCTGCCGACCCGCGCAGGTCCACACGACGGGCCGGGCCACGTTCCCGGCGCCCCACGCGACCCCGCCGACCCGGTCGTCGTCGCCGACGGCGTACGCGGCGGTGTGGCCCGTGGCGCTCAGCCCGCGGAGGGCCGCATCGGGCCGCTGCCGGTCCAGTACTGGGCCCGGACGACCGTGTCCGCGGGCGGGTCGTAGGTGGTGGCGAGAGACCGACCGAGACCCCCGTCCGGGGGCTGATGTCCCCCTGCCCGGGAGCAGTCCGACCGCCCGGGCGCCCACCCGGTGGGCGAAGGCCCTGCGGCCGGCGGGGGTGGTGGGCGTGCCGACCATGAGGCCGTGCCGGTTGACGGCTTCGAGGCTGCCCCCGCCGGCCCGGCCGGCAGCGGTACGGCGTGCACGGCGGCGCCGAGCCAGTAGGCGGCCTTCTCCCGGGAGACCCCGACGGACAGATCGGCCGCTCCGACGCCGTTCCTCTGGTCGGTGTACACCCGGGGATTGCCCCGTCCGGCCCCGGCAGCGACTCCAGTACGCGCAGCGCCGGCCTGCACAGCGTCCCCGACGCGGCGGCCGTGCCGGTCGCCCCCGCATCCGCGTGGGCGGGTGGGGCGAGGCGAGCGCCGCGAGGACCATCACCGCCGCGCCCGCGGCGAGCGTTCTGCCGCCGCCGGCCATGAGTCCCCCCGGACGTCGCGCGAGCCGGCGGCTCCCACGGCTCGTCGGAGCAGATGATGTCCGCCCGGAACACGCCTGACCAGACGGCCTCACGGTGGCCGGCCCTCGGCCGGTGGGTGCCGCGGCGCCGCAGCGCCTCGGCGCCCTAGAAGAGGTTCAGGGCGGCCGCGCCGCCCACCCCGCCGAGCACCATGAACACGGGCATCAGGACCTTCAGCTCGACCCAGCTGCCGGCGCGGAAGCGCATCATCTTGGGCGGGCCGATCGGGTACCAACGCTTCCCGGCGATCGGCAGCGGCCACAGGATGGGGCAGCCCGACACGGTCAGGGCGTCGCCGACGTCGTGGACCAGGGCGCCGAGCAGGATGGGAAGGCCCAACCACAGGTACTCCTGGCCCGGCTCGGTGAACAGCCAGCCCGCGCCGTTGCCCGGCTGGTCGAGGACCCCGGCCAGGATCCACGCACTTGTCGCGCCGAGCAGCCAGACCAGGACGTCGCTCGACATCCGGGCCGCCCGCCACAGCAACCCCTCGACGGCCAGCACGAGGTGGACGAAGAGCAGGACGAGGACACCCCAGCGGTCGGTGGTGACCGCGAGGGCGGAGGATCCCCCGCCGATGAGGACGGCCCAGAGCCAGGTGTGGGTCAGGGTGCGGTGACCGCCGGTGCGGCGGGCGTCGCGCGGGGAGCGGGTCGCCTTGTAGACGGCGTACGAGATCTTGTCGACGATCTCGCACAGGACCCGGGAGAGGGGTCCGAAGGCGCGGGAGATCGTCGCCGACTTGTGGTCGAGGTCGGGGGCGAGGGCGGCTCCCGCGCAGATGAGCGCGCCGACGACGAGGACCGGCCACGGCATCGGCTGCCCGTAGGCGGCCGCGGCGGCGCCCACTCCCAACCAGGCCGCTGCTCCCGACAGTGAGTGCGCCGGACCCATCATGCTCGTTCCCCGCCCAGGTAACTCGGTGTGGGCGCCCTGTGGAAAGTGTCGATCGGGCCGCCCGGACGGCTCAGCGTACCGGCGGTGATCTTCCTCTGGTCCGCCGGTTCCCGGATCCGGGGGGAAGCCAGGCAAGATGGGGGGTGTGACCCTCATTGATCAGATCCCGCCGAACGCCGACCCCGATGCCCTCTTCGAGGCTTTCTCCTCGTGGGCGGAGGACCAGGGCATCACCCTGTACCCGGCGCAGGAGGAGGCACTGATCGAGGTCGTCTCCGGAGCGAACGTGGTCCTCTCCACGCCGACCGGCTCCGGCAAGAGCCTGGTCGCGGCGGGCGCCCACTTCACCGCGCTGGCCCAGGACAAGGTCACCTTCTACACCGCTCCGATCAAGGCGCTGGTCTCGGAGAAGTTCTTCGACCTGTGCAAGATGTTCGGCACCGAGAACGTCGGCATGCTGACCGGTGACGCCTCCGTGAACGCCGACGCCCCGGTGATCTGCTGCACGGCCGAGGTGCTCGCCTCCATCGCCCTGCGCGACGGCAAGTACGCCGACATCGGCCAGGTCGTCATGGACGAGTTCCACTTCTATGCCGAGGCGGACCGCGGCTGGGCCTGGCAGATCCCGCTGCTGGAGCTCCCGCAGGCCCAGTTCATCCTGATGTCGGCGACCCTCGGCGACATGAAGCGGTTCGAGGAGGACCTGACCCGGCGCACCGGCCGGCCCACCTCGGTGGTCCGCTCGGCGACCCGGCCCGTGCCGCTGTCGTACGAGTACGTGACCACGCCGATCACCGACACCATCACCGAGCTGTTGGAGACCCGACAGTCCCCGGTGTACATCGTGCACTTCACCCAGGCCCAGGCGGTCGAGCGGGCGCAGTCGCTGATGAGCATCAACATGTGCACCCGCGAGGAGAAGGACAAGATCGCGGAGCTGATCGGCAACTTCCGCTTCACCACGAAGTTCGGCCAGAACCTCTCCCGCTACGTCCGCCACGGCATCGGCGTGCACCACGCCGGCATGCTGCCCAAGTACCGGCGTCTCGTCGAGAAGCTGGCGCAGGCCGGTCTGCTGAAGGTCATCTGCGGCACCGACACCCTGGGCGTCGGCGTGAACGTACCGATCCGCACGGTGCTGTTCACCGCCCTCACCAAGTACGACGGCAACCGGGTCCGCACGCTGCGCGCCCGCGAGTTCCACCAGATCGCCGGCCGGGCCGGCCGGGCGGGCTTCGACACGGCCGGGTTCGTGGTCGCGCAGGCGCCCGAGCACGTCATCGAGAACGAGAAGGCCCTGGCGAAGGCCGGCGACGACCCGAAGAAGCGCCGCAAGGTGGTCCGCAAGAAGGCCCCCGAGGGCTTCGTGGCCTGGTCGGACACCACCTTCGAGAAGCTGATCGGCGCCGATCCGGAACCGCTGACCTCGCGCTTCAAGGTCACCAACATCATGCTGCTGTCGGTCATCGCCCGACCGGGCGACGCCTTCAAGGCGATGCGCCACCTGCTGGAGGACAACCACGAGCCGCGCAAGGCGCAGCTGCGGCACATCCGCCGGGCAATCGCGATCTACCGTTCGCTGCTGGACGGCGGGGTCGTCGAGAAGCTCGACACCCCGGACGCCGAGGGCCGCACCATCCGGCTCACCGTCGACCTCCAGCAGGACTTCGCGCTGAACCAGCCGCTGTCGACCTTCGCGCTGGCCTCCTTCGACCTGCTGGACCCCGAGTCCCCGTCCTACGCCCTGGACATGGTCTCCGTCGTCGAGTCGACCCTGGACGACCCGCGCCAGATCCTGGCCGCGCAGCAGAACAAGGAACGCGGCACGGCGATCGGCGCCATGAAGGCCGACGGGATCGAGTACGAGGAGCGGATGGAGCGGCTCCAGGAGGTCACCTACCCCAAGCCGCTCGAAGAGCTGCTGCTCCACGCCTACGACGTGTACAGCAAGAGCCACCCGTGGGTCCGGGACCACCCCGTCTCCCCGAAGTCGATCGTCCGCGACATGTACGAGCGGGCGATGACCTTCACCGAGTTCACCTCCCACTACGAGCTGGCCCGCACCGAGGGCATCGTGCTGCGCTACCTGGCCGGCGCGTACAAGGCGCTGGACCACACCATCCCGGACGACCTGAAGTCCGAGGACCTCCAGGACCTCATCGCCTGGCTGGGCGAGCTGGTCCGGCAGGTCGATTCCAGCCTGCTGGACGAGTGGGAGCAGTTGGCGAACCCGGAGGTGGAGACGGCGGAGCAGGCCCAGGAGAAGGCCGACCAGGTCAAGCCGGTCACGGCGAACTCCCGCGCGTTCCGCGTGCTGGTCCGCAACGCCATGTTCCGCCGGGTCGAGCTGGCGGCCCTGGACCACGTCAACGTGTTGGGCGAGCTGGACGCCGAGTCCGGTTGGGACGCCGACGCCTGGGGCGAGGCCATGGACGGCTACTGGGACGAGTACGACGACCTCGGTACGGGTCCCGACGCCCGCGGCCCCAAGCTCCTGCAGATCGAGGAGGATCCGGCGCACGGGCTGTGGCGCGTCCGCCAGACCTTCGCCGACCCGAACGGTGACCATGGCTGGGGCATCAGTGCCGAGGTCGACCTCGCGGCGTCCGACGAGGAGGGTCGGGCCGTGCTCCGGGTCACCTCGGTCGGCGAGCTCGGCCAACTCTGACCCGCCCCCGTAGGCGGCCGTCCCGCCCGACGGACCGCTCACACCCGACGGCCCCCCAGCCGCCGACAAGCCCTCCGTACCCGACGAACCCTCCGTACCCGACGCGGCCCCGGCATCCGAGGGACCCGCCGTTCCCGCCGGACCCGACAGTGGAGAACCTCTGATGACGAACCCCGCCGAGAGACTCGTCGACCTGCTCGACCTGGAGCAGATCGAGGTCAACATCTTCCGGGGCGCCAGCCCGCAGGAATCCCTCCAACGCGTCTTCGGCGGGCAGGTGGCCGGCCAGGCCCTGGTCGCGGCGGGCCGCACCACCGAGAGCGACCGTCCGGTCCACTCCCTCCACGCGTACTTCCTGCGTCCGGGCATCCCCGGCGTGCCGATCGTGTACCAGGTGGAGCGGGTGCGCGACGGGCGTTCCTTCACCACGCGCCGGGTCACCGCGGTCCAACAGGGCAAGACCATCTTCAATCTGACCGCTTCCTTCCATCACCCCGAAGAGGGCGGCATCGAGCACCAACTGCCCCCTCGCCTCGACTTCCCGCACCCGGACGACCTCCCGAAGGTCGCGGACGAGATCCGCGAGCACCTGGGCGCGCTGCCCGAGGCGCTGGAGCGGATGGCCCGCCGCCAGCCCTTCGACATCCGTTACGTGGACCGGCTGCGCTGGACCCCGGAGGACCTCAAGGACGCCGACCCTCGCAGCGCGGTGTGGATGCGGGCGGTCGGCCCGCTGGGCGACGACCCGCTCGTGCACACCTGCGCCCTCACCTACGCCAGTGACATGACCCTCCTCGACGCCGTGCGCATCCCGGTCGAACCCCTGTGGGGCATGCGCGGTTTCGACATGGCCTCCCTGGACCACGCCATGTGGTTCCACCGGCCCTTCCGGGCGGACGAGTGGTTCCTGTACGACCAGGAGTCGCCCATCGCCCACGGCGGTCGCGGGCTGGCCCGGGGCCGGATCTACGACGTCGAGGGCAGGCTGCTGGTCTCCGTGGTCCAGGAGGGCCTGTTCCGCCCGTACGCGTCCGACGCGGCCAAGCCGGCCGTGTCGCCCCAGTAACCGCCGGCGAGCCACCCGTCACGTCAGTGGTCACCGCCGCCGCGGCGGGCGTCCGCCGCGGTGGCTGCCGTCCGCCCTCCTCACCGGAAGAACCGAGCACACCCATGCCCACCCCGGCCCTCCCCTGTCCTTGCGGGCTGCCCACCGCCTATCCGGCGTGCTGCGGTCGCTTCCTCGCGGGCGGCCAGGCGCCCACCGCCGAGCTGTTGATGCGTTCGCGCTTCAGCGCCTTCGCGCTCGGCGACACCGCCTACCTGATGCGCTCCTGGCACTCCTCGACCCGCCCGCGCCGGCTCGACCTGGATCCCGAACAGCGCTGGGAGCGCCTGGAGATCCTCGCCACCGCGCGGGGCGGCATGTTCGAGACGGAGGGCTCCGTGGAGTTCCGCGCGCACTACCGCGAAGGCGGTCATACGGGCTCCCTGCACGAGCACAGCGCCTTCTCCCGCGAGGACGGCGCCTGGGTCTACGTCGGCCCCCTGTCCCCCGTCACGTTCGACTGACCTCGGGCACTGACCAGAGCGAGGTCCAGGCCGACGCGGTACCGCTCGATCTCGTCGGGTGGCTGCGCCCGCAGGAGCCGCCGTGCCACCGCCGCGGCCGCCGGCACCTGCGGGTGGCCGTAGGGCGGGGGCGGGGCGAGCGCGGCCAGCACGATCCGCTCGGCCGGATCAGGTACCGCGCTCCGGACCTGCTCCTCGGGGAGGATGGAGGCCAGCACGGCCGCCCGCTCCCACGGATCGGAGGTCCGTCTCAGCAGCAGGCCCACGTGCCGGTCGCGCCATCGGACGGGCCGCAGGTCCGCCCGGGCGCCGATCAGCTCCCGGTCCGCCTCGGACGCGGCCCCGCGCAGCACCCCCGGCCGCTCGGCGGCGAACTCCCTCAGTTCCGCGCCCAGATAGAGCCATACGACGACGCGGTAGCGGTTGACCCGGTACCCGACCGGGGTGAGGTGTCCGCAGCGCGCGAGACGGGTGAAGCGGCTCGGCCCGATCCCCAGCAACCTCGCTCCGGCATCGGCCCCGGCCACCGTCTCGACCCGGGCGCGCAACGCGTCCGGGAAGCCCTCGGCCGCCTTGACCCGGTCCAGTTCCGCCCGGGTGAAGCGGGCCGCGCCGCCCACCCGCGGGCCGGCCCGTACCAGCCCCAGTTGCACGGCGCGCGCGAACTCCGCCCGTCCCAATCCCAGTTCCCTCGCCGCCCGGACCCCACCGAGCAAGGCGTCCGGCCTCGGTTCCCCCCGAGGGTCCGCCTCCACGAACACGACCCGCGCGGCCGTCGCGGCCGCCGCCGGTCGCACGCACGCCTCGGTGGCCGATACCGCGTCCGCGTTCGAGTCCGCTACCGCTTCCGCCTGCGCTGGTGCTGGTGCTGGTGCTGGTGCTTGCACTGGCTTCAGGCTGTCCATCGCGGTCGTCGTCACGGCATTCGCCGCAGCACTCATCACCACGGTGTTCAACACTGCCTTCAACACTGTCTTCATCACGGCCCTCCCCCACGAGTGGCGATCACTCTGTGTGAAGACAGTAACCCAACGTGACGAAAGCCCGCCGGCCCTGTGGATAACCCGGACCGACCCCCGACCCCCGACCCCCGACCCCCGACCCTCAGCCTCCGGTGATCCGTCGCTCCGCGACGCCCAAGTGCTCACCCACCCGGTTGACCAGCAGCGTCATCTCGTACGCGACCTGGACGATGTCCGCCTCAGCGGCACTGAGCGCGCACAGGCAACTGCCCGAGCCCGCCGCCACCACGAAGAGGAACCCCTCGTCGTACTCCACCATCGTCTGAC
Source organism: Streptomyces sp. NPDC048383 (assembly GCF_040651775.1). Taxonomy (NCBI): domain Bacteria; kingdom Bacillati; phylum Actinomycetota; class Actinomycetes; order Kitasatosporales; family Streptomycetaceae; genus Streptomyces; species Streptomyces sp. NPDC048383. Next base: position 85,690 of record NZ_JBEZKS010000008.1, on the reverse strand, counting down.
GCACCTCACCCGCCCGGAAGTGCCGTCCGGAGCCCTTCGCGAGGCTCTGCAGGCCGGCCGCCACGGCCGCCAGGTGCTCCGCGTCCTCCCTCGCCAGTCCCGCCGTGGCCGCCGTCACCAGGCCGTCGTTCGACAGCACCACCGCGTGCCGGACCTGCTGAACCCTGCGCGTCAAATCATCCAGCAACCAGTCCAGTTGCTTGTCCAGTGCCATTTCCAGCCCCTCCCCGTCAACGCGGCCGACATGGCCGCGCCCCACCCCGCGTAGTCGTTCCGCCAGCCTTCCCCACCAGGGGCTTTCCGGCAAGGAGGATGGGCCCATGGCACAGAAGATGACTCAAGAGGAATGGCGGGCGTTCGTCTCCCACGGCACCCGCACCGGAAAGCTGGCGACCGTCCGCGAGGACGGAAGCCCGCACATCGCTCCCATCTGGTTCGTACTCGACGGCGATTCCTTCCTGTTCAACACCGGTAAGGACACCGTCAAGGGGCGGAATCTGGCCCGTGACGGTCGCCTCTCCCTCTGTGTGGACGACGACCGACCGCCCTTCGCCTACGCGGTCCTCCAGGGCCGCGCCACGATCGCCGACTACGCCGACGCCCCGCAGGAGACCCTCCACTGGGCCACCCGGATCGCCGCGCGGTACATGGGCGAGGAACGCGGCGAGGCCTTCGGCCGGCGCAACGCCGTGCCCGGTGAACTCCTCGTCCGTGTCTCCATCGACAAGGTGATCGCGACGGCCGGTGTCGCGGACTGACCCTCCAGCAGGGCCGGTCCGTCGCGCCGGTCCGCGGGGCCGACCTACGGCCCCACCGAGTCGAGCAGCCGGGCGGTGTGCATCCGCCCGGCATACTCGACCAGCCTGATCAGCACTTCCTTGCCCGAGTCCTTGTCCCGGGCGTCGCACAGCACCACCGGCGTGCCCTGATCCAGGTCCAGTGCCCGCGCCACCTCGTTCGCCCCGAAACGCCGGGCGTTCGAGAAGCAGTTGACGGCAACGACGAACGGGATCCGCCGGTGCTCGAAGTAGTCGACCGCCGGGAAGCAGTCCTCCAACCGGCGGGTGTCGGCCAGTACGACCGCCCCCAACGCCCCTTGCGACAACTCGTCCCACAGGAACCAGAAGCGGTCCTGGCCCGGCGTGCCGAACAGGTACAGCGACAGCCCCGACCTGATGGTGATCCGGCCGAAGTCCATCGCCACGGTCGTCGTGGTCTTCTGGTCCACCCCGCCGGTGTCGTCGACCAGTTCGCCCGCCTCGCTCAGCAGTTCCTCGGTCCGCAGCGGCCGGATCTCGCTGACGGCGCCCACGAGGGTGGTCTTGCCCACCCCGAAGCCGCCGGCCACCAGGATCTTCAGCGCGAGCGCGGCCAGGTCCCCGTCCGTCCCCGAACCCGCGGCCCGCGCGGGCCCGTCGTCGTGCAGTCCCATCACAGCGCTCGCAATCCCTCGATGACTTCACGCAGAATCCGCTCGTCCGGCAGTTGCGCGGGCGGCACCGGCCGGCTCACCTTGACGTGCCCCGCCTCCAACAGGTCCCCCAGCAGCACCCGCACGACGCCCACCGGAAGATCCGCGTCCGCGGCGAGTTCCGCCACCGACTGGGTCTCGGAGCGGCACGACCCGAGCAGGGCCCGGTGTTCCGGACCGAGCAACGCCTCGTCCGCGTCCCCGGAGGCGTCCGGGTCCACCACGACCAGCGCGATCAGGTCGAAGCGGACCCCGTGCGGGCCGGGCTTGGTGCGCCCGCCCGTCATGGCGTAGGGGCGTACGAGGGGCCCCGCCTCGGCGTCGTACCAGCGACCGTCCACGTGCCGGGCCGTCGCCGTCACTCTGCGGACGGCGGTTGCGCCGCGAACCGGGCCGGTGTGTAGAGGTGTTCGCCGACCCGCTTGACCAGCCGGGCCATCTCGTAGGCGACCAGACCGATGTCGGCGCCCGCCGCGCTGAGGACGGCCAGGCAGGAACCGTCACCGGCCGCCGCGACGAAGAGGAAGCCCTCGTCCATCTCCACCATCGTCTGCCGTACGCCCCCGGCGTGGAAGTGCCGTCCCGCGCCCTTGGCGAGGCTGTGCAACCCGGAGGCGACGGCCGCCAAATGCTCGGCGTCCTCCCGGCCGAGCGCACTGGACGAGCCCACCGCCAGCCCGTCGTTGGACAGGACCACCGCGTGCCGCACCTCTCGGACCCGCGTCACCAGGTCGTCGAGCAGCCAGTCCAGTTCGCCGGACCGGCGGACGCCGTCGAGGTCGATCCCGTGGTGTTCGCTCATCACACTTCTCCTTCGCTGCGTGCGTGGGGGGAGTTCTCCCGGGTGCCGCGCGCCCAGCCGTCCCGGTAGGCGGCCATCCGGTTCCGGGCCTCTTCGGGGCTGCGCCCGGGCGGCTCCTCGGTCCGCACCGAACCCGGGGGTGCCTTCGGTTCGGGGGCCTCGCGCAACTGCGGAACCAGGCTGGCCTGACGGACCCGACGGGGCAGCTCGGTCACCGAAGCAACGGGCACCGACGGGGAAGGGGACGGGGACCCGGAGGCCGACGCGGACCCCGAACCGGAACCGGACGCCCGGACCCCGGAGGCGGCGGACCCCGGTACGGGAGCGGCGTCCGGACCCGGCGCCGATCCGGAAGGCGCGGCTGCCGGTGCCGGGTCGGTACGGGTGGCCGCGCCCCCGGGGCCGCGCGGCCGCAGCGAGGCCACCGGGGCGGGCCGTTGCCGCAGGGCCCCGGAACCGGAGGCCGGGGCGGTGGCCCGTTCCCGGGTCGGGGCGGGCAGGCCGCGCACGGGTTCCCGTACGACGCTCACGGCCGGTGTCCGTGACGGCACCCGGGCGGCTCCCGCCGGCGACTCGGCCGGTTCACGGGGCGCTTCCGCGCCGGCGGGCGGTGCGGCGATCGCGCCTTGGAGCAGGGAATTGGGCAGCAGGACCACCGCGGTGGTGCCCCCGTAGGGGGAGGTGCGCAGGTGGACCTGGATCGCGTGGCGGGTGGAAAGGCGACTGACCACGAAGAGCCCGAGGCGGTCGCTGTCGAACAGGTCGAGGTCCTCGGAGTGCTCGATCCGTCGGTTCGCCGCCGCCAGCACCTCGCGGCCCATGCCGAGGCCGCGGTCCTCGACCTCCAGGACGTATCCGGTGCCGACGGGCTCGCCGCTGACCCGGACCTTGGTGTGCGGGGGCGAGAACTGCGTCGCGTTCTCGATCAGTTCGGCGAGCAGGTGGGTGAGGTCGGCGACCGCGCCGCCGGAGACGGCGGCCTCGGCGAGCCCGCGCACCTCGACGCGCTGGTAATCCTCGATCTCGGAGACGGCCGCGCGGACCACGTTCGTCAGCGGGACCGGCATCCGCCACGCGCGCCCGGGGGCGGCGCCCGAGAGGATGATCAGGCTCTCGGCGTGCCGACGCATCCGCGTGGTGAGGTGGTCGAGGCGGAAGAGGTCGCCGAGTTCGCCCGGATCGTCCGCTCGGCGCTCCATCGAGTCGAGGAGGGTGAGCTGCTTGTGGACGAGGACCTGGCTGCGGCGGGCGAGGTTGACGAACACCCCGCTGACCCCGCCGGCGAGTTCGGCGCGTTCGACCGCGGCGCTCAGGGCGGCCCGGTGGACGGTGGACAGCGCCTCCCCGACCTGGGTGATCTCGTCGTCGGCGGACCGTCCGGGCGGGGTCTCGGCGTCTACGTCGATGGTCTGGCCGGCACGCAAGCGGTCCATGGCGTCCGGCAGTTCGCGGTGTGCGATGTACAGGGCGGTGTTGCGCAGCGAGACCAGTTCCACGACGAGGGCCCGGCCGATGCGGACGGAGATGACGAGGGAGGCGGCGACGGCGGCCAGGCCGAGCAGCACGGCGGCGCCGGCGGGGCTCAACGCCCCTTCGGTGAACGGATCCGCCCGGTCCGCGGCTTCGGCGTGGGCGGCTTCGCGGATCTCCTTCATGGAGCTGCTGATCCCCGTGTACGCCGCCTCCCATCCGGCGGGGACGCCCGCCGCCTCGCGCACCGCCGCGTTGGCGCTGCCGTTGCCGTTGCCGGTCGCCGCCGGGGCGGCCGGCGCCAGTACCCGGTCCTCGGCCCCGGTGAGGTCGGCGTACGCGCCGCTCCTGGCGGCGGCTTCCCAGGCCTGCCTCCCGGCGGCGGGCAGGTCCCCGGCTGCGGCCTCGGTCAGCGCGCGCCGGGACTCGACGGTGCCGGCCAGCCGGCGAAGCGTTTCGGCGCTCCGCGGGCCGGGCAGGGCGAGCAGGGCGTCCTCGCGGGCCAGTAGCTCCGCGGCCCGGGCGAACTCCAGCAGGACGCGGGCGTCGGAGCCGAGTTCGGGGTTCCGCCCGCCGGAGAGGGTCCCTTCGACGGCGAGGGCGGAATCGGTCAGGCGCGTGTACGTCGCGTAGGCCGCCTCCGGGGTCGCGCGGCGGTCGGTGATGTCCTTGCGGACGGATCCGAGGCCCTCGGCGGCGGTGACGAAGTCCCCGAGCCGGGTGACGACGTCTGCGCCGTAGTCCCCGGAGTCGGCGACGGTGTGGCGGTCGCCGAGGCGCAGGCTCCGTACGGCGTCGTCGGTGCGCCGGACCTGCTGGGCCAGGGCGGCTCCCCGGTCGGCGGCGGGGTCGGCGAGGAAGCGGACGGCCGCCCGGCGTTCGGCCTGGAGCTCGGCGAGGGCGGTGGCGACGGGGGTGCGTATCTCGGCATCGACCTGGCGGAGCCTGTTGATCGCGGCGACGTCCTGGGCGGTGCTCACCGTGGCGAAGGCCCAGAGGGCGAGCAGTGAGACCACCGGGACCATCAGCAGGGAGACGATCTTCGCCCGGACGGTGGCGGGCCGCAGCCGGATCCGGGGCCGCGTCCCGCCTCCGGTCGGGCCCGCGCCGGGGCCGGCGGCCCGCTCCTCCTCGGACTCCTCGGCCGGTGGCCCCGCGTGCGCCCGGCGGCCGCGCGCGGGGGGCGCGGGCGACCGCTCGGACGCTGCATCCGGTCTGCTGCGGGGTGTGCGCATGGGCTCCTCGATCCGGGCGGTGCGTACGAAGGTCGTGGGGGGGCTGGGTGGGGGGCGGCGTGGTTCAGCGGGCGGGGAGCGCGGCCTCACCGAGGGTGCGGGCGGAGGCCGAGGCGGCGCGTTCGTCGGCGGTCGGGGAGAGCGCGACGAAGGCGGCGGTGATGAAGAGGTAGGAGCCGAGGCCAACCGCGAGGGGGAAGATGAACTGCATGGCCGTGGCGCCGTGGAGCGCCGCGTCCGAGGGGGTGACGCGGACGGCGACGGCGGCCATCCCGGTGTAGTGCATGCTGCTGACGGCGGCGCCCATGACCAGCGAGGCCCCGGCCACGGCGACCGGCGATTTGATGTTGAGGGCCGCCCAGAGCGCGGCGGTGGCGGCGATCACGGCGATGGCGACGGAGAGCCCGACGGTGACCGGCCGGTAGGTGACCTGTCCGTGCAGGCGCAGCGCCGCCATTCCGAGGTAGTGCATGCTCGCGACGCCGAGCCCGGTGGTCAGGCCGCCGAGGACGAGGGCCCGGCCCCGGTTCCTGCCGTAGCCGACGGCGAAGACGCCGGCGCCGACGACGAGTACGGCGACGAGGAGGCTGAGGATGGTCAGCGGGACGTGGTAGCGGATCTCGGTGCCGGTGACGTGGAAGCCGAGCATCGCGACGAAGTGCATCGTCCAGATGCCGGTGCCGATGGCCGAGGCGGCGGTGAGCAGCCAGTTGCGGCGGGAGGCGCCCGTCGCGGCGAGCGCACGGACGGTGCAGCGCAGCCCGAGAGCGGCGCCGATCGATGCCATCACGTACGACAGTGCGGGTGTCAGCCAGCCATAGGCGGCGTGGTCCAGGTGTCCCATGGCCACGGGACGCTAGTCCGGGTGAGGGCACGAACACGGGGAGCATTTCGAAAGCCGCTGGAACTGCTGGAATATGACAGAGCTACGTTCATCTGCGATCACACCACGTGCCACCTTGCGCACGCAGCGAAGGCATGGCACTGCGCCATCCTGCGCACGCAGCGCCGGCACGGCATGCGCCACGGACATCGGAGAGGCCCGAGGGCGCCGGCCGGGACCTCGTGAGCACACCGCCGTGCGGGATCATGGGCTCATGAGCCGAGACCACACGCACGTGCAGGAGTTCTTCGGGCCGCGCGCCGGCGCCTGGGACCGGAAGTTCCCCGAGGACGGACCCGCCTTCGCGGAGGCCGTCGCCGAGTGCGGGCTGCGCCCCGGGGACCGGGTGCTCGACGCGGGCTGCGGGACCGGCCGGGCTCTGCCCCCGTTGCGCGGGGCCGTCGGAGCCGCCGGGACGGTGGTCGGCGTCGATCTCACCGAGGAGATGCTGGCCGCCGCGCGGGAGGCCGGGCGCGGGGCCGACGGCACGCTCCTGCGCGCCGACGTGGCCCGATTGCCGCTGCGCGACGGCGCCTTGGACGCGGTGTTCGCGGCCGGCCTGATCGCCCACCTGCCCGATCCGGAGGCCAACCTGCGCGAGCTGGCCCGCGTGGTCCGCCCCGGCGGCCGGCTCGCGCTGTTCCATCCGATCGGCCGCGCCGCGCTCGCCGCACGCCACGGCCGGGAGCTCACCCCCGACGACCTGCGGGCCGAGCACAACCTCGGCGCGTTGCTGTCCCGCTCGGGCTGGGAGATGGCCCGCTACGCCGACGAGGACCACCGTTTCCTGGTCCTGGCCGATCGCCGCGGCTGAACCCCGGGGGCCCGCTCGGGCCGGAGGGTCTCCCCCGGCCGGTCGGATCGCGCGCCGATATCCCGTTCCGTGGCGGGTGTCCGACCGTACGTACAGGTGGGGGCTGGGAAATCGGCCTCCTCCTGCTCTCGACGTGTGTGTTACCCGCTGGTTAAGGTGCGCCGACGAGAGAGCGATCGGGAGGCCACGTGTCCGACGAGGAGGACGGGGGCTCGCTGTACGTGCTGACCGCCGTGCTGCTGACCCCCACGCAGTTCCCTGCCGTCCTGGGCGACGACTTCCCGCAGGCCTGCGCCCTGCTGGGCGTCCGCCCGGACCCGGACGGGTACGGGCTGGTGCTCGGGCAGGACGAGGAGGGGGCGCGCTGGACGGTCGTCGTGGACGACGTCTCGCTCGTGGCCGCCGCCATCGCCTCCTGGGACTGCGGCATGGAGTACGACCTGTCGCCCGACGAGCGGACCATCGTGGTCTCGCTGGCGGGCTGGCCGCTGGAACTGACGGTGTCCGCGCCGGGCGTCGCGGAACCGCACGATCCGGACCAGGGTGCGGACGGCACCGGTCGGGTGCCGTTGACCCCGCCTTCGGCGGACGTCTGGGGGCCGGTGCAGCGGCGGATGGGCGCCGACCAGATCGCCCGTGAGTGGGCGGACTGGCGCGAGCGCGTGGCGACGGACGGCGGCGCGGCGGCCGCCGCGCACCCCGGGCTGGCGCGGGCCCTGCGGGAGGCGACGGAGTACACCCGCGTGGCGCCGCCCGCGGGCCGGGTGCGCTCGTCCTTCGCGGCCGAGGGCGCGCGGACCGTACGGGCGGACGGCCCCGGCTGGTCGCTGGTGGCGCGGACCGACGACTCGGCGTTCGTCCTGCTCGATGACGAGCCGGGCGAGGTGCTGGCCGTCCCCCGCGAGGGGGATTTCGACCTGCGGGAGCTGCTGGCGGCCCTGGACCGGATGGCCGTGCGACCCGCCTGAGCAGGAGGGGGGAATCATGACGGAACGGCCGGGAACGGCAGGAGAACGGGTGGAGCAGGGCGCACCGGTGCCGGTCGGCGGGGTCGTCGAGTTCGTCGGGTTCGATCCGTGCACCAAAACCCGCCAACCGCGGTGGGCCACGGCCCGCGAGAAGGACTCCTACCGACCCTGCCCGACCCGGCGCGGGGCCGGGGCGGGCGCCGGGGCGGGCGCCGAGCGGGTCAGACCCGTTCGAGCGGGACGTGCGGGAGCGCCGGCAGGGTGACCGTGATCGCGTCGCCGGGGTGGATCGTGCCGCCCCGGTGGACCACGCCCATGATTCCCGCCTTGCGGACCAGCCGACCCGCCTCGTCCCGGCCGACGACCTGCTTGAGCAGTCCCCTGCGGAAGTTGTCGATCTGCAGGCACGGGTTGCGCAGACCCGTCACCTCCACGACCGCTTCCGCGCCGAGTCCCAGCAGCGTTCCGGTCGGGAGCGCGAGCAGGTCGATGCCCTCCGTGGTCACGTTCTCCCCGAGCTCGCCCGGCGCGACGTCGAATCCCCGGTCGGCGACCTCGTCGAGCAGCTCGCGGTGGATCAGGTGCACCTGTCGGAGGTTCGGCTGCGTCGGGTCCTGCGCCACCCGCGAGCGGTGCTTGACCGTGACGCCGGCGTGCACGTCCCCCTCCACGCCGAGACCGGCGAGCAGGGTGATGCTCTCCCGGTTCGGCTTGGTGAACGAGTACACGCCGTTGCTACTGACCGCCGAAACCCGTGCCTTGTTCATGAAGTGCGTCCCCCTTGCCCTTGCCGCTCTCAGCGGCCGAGCTGCTTCCTGGATGTGCCCCGCAGTCGACGACGCTGGGAGGGGTCCAACAGGAGGTACGCGACGGCCGGTACCGCGACCAGGGCCACGAGACCCCAGACACCGAACACCCAGAACAACACGAGCGCTGCCGCGACTGCGGCCACCGCGACCTTTCCGCTCCTCGACATCTGCGGACACCTCCTCCTGCGTCGGCTACTGCCCTCTCAACGCTCCGCCCCGACCGTGCGTTCCCCCGCGCAGTACCGTGGTTCCGGCATGACCCGGGTCGCCGCGTCGCGGCCGTCCCCGGGGCCCGCGCATGAGGTACTCTCGGCCGCCCCGTACCCAGTAGTCAAGTTTGAGGAATGCGTGCTCTCCGAGATCTCCGGCCTCATCCGCTGCTCCGCCGTCTTCCTGCCCGCCGACCCGCCGCGCGACGGCCGCGTCGCCTTCTGGCCGGCCGACCCCGAGAGCGCCCCGCCCACCGCGGACGAGGCCCCCGGTACGGGATCCCCCGCGCGAGCCGTGACCGCTGCCGGGGCCCTCCTTGCGGGCCCCGGGCCCCTGGGCGGTGTCGTCGAGGAACTCACCGTGATCACCCCGGCACTGCGGCCGACCACCGTCCCGGCCCTCGTGCTGCCCGTCGGCGCCGCCCTGCCGCTGCTCACCCGGGTCCGGACCGCCCCCGGGGCGAGCGCCCCGGCGGCGTTCTGGGGGGCGGCGACGTTGCTCGCCCTCGGGTTCGCCGCCCGCGGGCTGTTGCTGCCCGGGCTGAGCCCCGCCGGTCACGACGCCTGGCGGACCGGCCCGCTGGAGCCCGCCGACCTCGAAGCGGTGCGCGAGCTGGCGGCCGCCATGCCGCCCGAGGCCCACTGCGTCCCTCTGGAGGCTGAGGGGCCGCCCCTGCTGCCCGCCCCCGAACCGCTGCTGCGGGCCTTTCTCGACGCGGTCGCCGACACCCTGCCCCGTTCCCCCGCCGCGGCCGCCGCCGCGGGCGGCCCCGCCTTCGCGGCGCCCTCCGGGCCCGTCCGACCGCTGCACGCCCTGCGCGCGTGGGCCGACGAGGTCGCCGCCGGTCACGACGCGGGCGTACGGATCTCCCTGCGCGTCGAGTTCCGCGCCCCGGACGGCAACGGCCCGCAGGCCGGCGGCGCGAGCGCGGACGCCCCGGGCGCCGGCGCCGACGGCCATCCCGGCGCCGCCGCCACCCGCGCCCCCGACGCCCCGCCCGCCCTGCGCGCCGTGCTCCGGCTGCACAGCCTCGCCGACGCCGGCCTCGCCGCCGACGCCGTCGACGTCTGGGCCGCCCCGGGGGGTGCGGCCGGCCCCGCCCCGGCCGCCTTCCCGCCCCGTGCCCGGCTCGACGCCCTGCGCGCACTGCGCCGCGCGGCCCGGCTGTGGCCGGCGCTGACCCCGCTGCTCGGGGCCGCCGTACCGGACGCGGTCGACCTCGCCGACGAGGACGTCGCCGAGTTGCTCGGCGGCGCCGCCGAGGCGCTCGCGGCCGACGGAGTCCAGGTGCGGTGGCCTCCCGGCCTCGCCCGTACCCTCACCTCGCGCGCCGTCATCGACTCCCCCGCCGTCCACACCGTCCACGCCGCCGGCTCCGCGCCCGCGGGTCCGCTCTCCGCCGGCGCCCCGCTCTCCTTCGACTGGCGGCACTCCCTCGATGGCCGGACCCCGGACCTGACCCCGGCCGAACTCGACCGGCTGGCCGAGGCGAACCGCCCCCTGGTCCGGCTGCGCGACCAGTGGGTCCTCGTCGACCCGGCCGCGGTGCGCCGCGCCCGCGCCCGCGTCGAACGGCCCGTCACGGTCTCCGCCGCCGACGCGCTGGCCGCCGTACTCACCGGATCGACGGAGATCGACGGCCAACGCGTCGAGGTGACGGCCGCCGGAGCCCTCGCCGACCTGCGGTCGCGCCTCACCGCCGATCCCGCGCGGGCCGCCCTCCCCCCTGCGCCGAAGGGGCTCAAGGCGACCCTGCGGGACTACCAACTGCGCGGGCTGGCCTGGCTGGACCTGATGACCTCGCTCGGTCTCGGCGCCTGCCTCGCCGACGACATGGGCCTCGGCAAAACGGTCACCCTCATCGCCCTGCACCTGCACCGGGACCACCCCGAGCCCACCCTCGTCGTCTGCCCGGCCTCCCTCCTCGGCAACTGGCAGCGCGAGATCGAGCGGTTCGCGCCGGGCACGCCCGTACGCCGCTTCCACGGTGGCGGCCGCACCCTCGACGGCGTCGACGGCGGTTTCGTCCTCACCACGTACGCCACCATGCGCCTCGACGCGGCCGAACTCGCCGCCCGGCCCTGGGGCATGGTCGTCGCCGACGAGGCCCAGCACGTCAAGAACCCCCGCTCCTCGACCGCCAAGGCGCTGCGCACCATCCCCGCCCCGGCCCGCGTCGCCCTCACCGGCACCCCGGTGGAGAACGACCTGTCCGAGCTGTGGGCCCTGCTCGACTGGACCACCCCCGGCCTCCTCGGCCGGCTCGGCACCTTCCGCACCCGCTGGGCCGAGCCCGTCGAGAGCGGCCGCGACCCGGGGGCCGCGGCCCGGTTGGCCGCGCTGGTGCGGCCGTTCCTGCTGCGGCGCAAGAAGTCCGACCCCGGCATCGCGCCTGAGCTGCCGCCGAAGACCGAGACCGACCACCCGGTGTCCCTCACCCGCGAACAGGCCGGACTGTACGAGGCGGTCGTGCGCGAGACCCTCGCCGCGATCGCCGCCGCCGACGGGATGGAACGCCGCGGACTGGTCGTCAAGCTGCTGACCTCCCTCAAGCAGATCTGCAACCACCCCGCGCAGTACCTGAAGGAGCCCGCTCCCGGCCCGGCCGGCCCGCAGGACGGCGCCCGCTCCGGGAAGCTGGAGCTGCTCGACGAACTCCTCGACACGATCCTCGCCGAGGGCGCTTCGGTGCTGGTGTTCACCCAGTACGTGGCCATGGCCCGGATCCTGGAGCGGCACCTGGCGTCGCGCGGCGTCTCCCACCAGTTCCTGCACGGCGGGACGCCCGTCCCTCGCCGCGAGGAACTCGTCGACCGGTTCCAGTCCGGTGAGGTGCCCGTCTTCCTGCTGTCGCTGAAGGCGGCCGGTACCGGCCTGAACCTGACCCGCGCCGGGCACGTCGTGCACTTCGACCGCTGGTGGAACCCGGCCGTCGAGGAACAGGCCACCGACCGCGCCTACCGCATCGGCCAGACCCAACCCGTCCAGGTGCACCGGATCATCGCCGAGGGCACCGTCGAGGACCGCATCGCCGAACTCCTCGAAGCCAAACGAGCCCTCGCCGACGCCGTCCTCGGCTCCGGCGAATCTGCCCTGACCGAACTGACCGACGCCGAACTGGCCGAACTGGTGGCCCTGCGCCCGGCTCCGGGGAGCGACCGATGAGCAGCGCGCACGACCCGTACGAGAAAACCTTCCCGGCCCTGCCGCCGCACAACGGCCGGACCTTCGCCACCACTTGGTGGGGCCACGCCTGGCTGCGGTCCCTGGAGGACGGCGCGCTCGACGGGGAGCAGGTCCGCCAGGGCCGCCGGTACGCGCGCACCGGCGCGGTCGGCGCCGTGTCGGTGCGTCCGGGCGGACTGACGGCGGTGGTGCGCGACCCGGACGGGACGGCGCACCGGACGGACGTACTGGTCCAGGAGTTCACCGGAGCGGAATGGGACCGGCTGCTGGACCTGGCGGTGTCGGAGTCGGGTCACATCGCCGCCCTGTTGGACCGCGAGGTGCCGCCGGAGCTGGCCGAGGACGCGGCGGCGGCCGGGGTGGACCTGCTGCCCGGCATCGGTGAACTCGACCCGCGCTGCGACTGCGGCGAATGGGACCACTGCCCGCACACGGCGGCGCTCTGCTACCGGATGGCGCGGCTGCTGGACCAGGACCCGTTCCTGTTGCTGCTGTTGCGCGGGCGCCCGGAACGGGACCTGCTGATCCAGCTGGAGGACCGCAGCGCCGGAACGGAACCGGAACCGGAGGCCCCGCCCGGTATCGCCGGCGTCCCGGCGGCAGAGGTGTTCGCGGCCCGGGCACTGCCGCGCCCGCTGCCCGCGCCGCCGCGGCTGCCATCGGCTCCGGGGCAGCCGCCGACGCTGGACACCGAGGCGCAGCCGGAGGGGCTGGACGTGGACGCCGTGGAGTTCCTCGCGCAGGCGGCCGCGTCCGAGGCGTACCGGCTGCTGGCGCGGGCGCTGGCCGCGGACGGCGTCGAGCAGGCGCCGCCGGTGCCGCCGACGGCCGCGGAGGACGCCGTACGACTCACCGCCGAGGCCCGCCACTTCCGGCTCCGTTACCGCTTGGCGGCGGCTTCCGGCCGCGACGGGCCGGCAATGGACCTGGCCGTACGGGCCTGGGGCTTCGGCGGGGCGCCGGGCCTCGCGGCGTTGGAGGACGACTGGTCGCCGGATCGGGCGGCCCTGGCCCGGGCCCGCTCCGCCCTGGCGGCGGCCTGGCCGGACGAGGACGCTCCGGAGCTGCGCCGGGTGCGCGCCCGCTGGACGGCACCGGGCGCCCGACACCAGCTGCGCCTGGGTCGGGACGGCCGTTGGTGGCCGCTGCGCCGCGAAGGGGTCCGCTGGAGCCTCGCCGGCCCGGCCGCCCCGGATCCGGCGTCGGCGCTGGCCCGCCTGGAAGCGGAGTCCGACGCGTCCGACGGCCCGGCCTGAGCGCGGCGGTCTCCGGAGGGGGCCGCGGGAGGGTTTACCTGCCCGCTCCTAGCCTCCTCCCCGAGCGCTGCGCGTGCGGCGGCCGTGTGAAAAAATCATCCTCCCCGGCCGCTGGATGTGGTGTGTGCCGGGGCTCGGCATTCTCGGTGGCGCGTCCATCCGCTGCCGTGCGGAAGCTTTCGACGGACAGCGGTGAGGGTGCCATGAGCGAACTGACGAAGCCCGAGGTCGACGTACCGGAGGGGGACGCTCCTACCGAGCTGACCATCCGGGACCTGGTCGTCGGGGACGGGGCCGAAGTGAAGTCGGGCATGGCGGTCAAGGTCCACTACGTCGGGGTGACCTTCGCGTCCGGGAAGGAGTTCGACGCCTCCTGGGACCGGGGGGAGCCGTACAAGTTCACCCTGGGCAGCGGCAAGGTCATCAAGGGCTGGGACCGGGGGGTGCGGGGGATGAGGGTCGGCGGTCGGCGCGAGATCATCGTTCCGCCGCGTCTCGGTTACGGCAATCAGTCGCCCTCGTCCTTGATTCCGGCGGGCTCGACCCTGGTCTTCGTGGTGGACCTGCTCGACTCGTACTCCCGCACGGCCGGGTGGAGCACCACCACCCGGTGATCGGCGACGGCATAGCCGGCCGGCTGCGGGACCCCTCGGCCGGCCGTGTGCCGAGCCCCGGCCCCTGTCCGTCGGGGCCCGTCGGGGCGCTGTCGAGTACGGCGCGCTCCGGTCCGGCAGGCGGCCGCGGTGTCAGTGCGCTGACGTATCCTTCCGGCCACCGCACACCGACTCGAAGGACCGATAGCATTGACCGGCCTGTCTGCCTTCCCGCTGCCCTTCCACACCTCCCGATCCATAGCGTTCGCCCCACCCCGGACGCTGCGGGAAGTGGAGATGATGCGGTGCAGCTCACACATTCGGGCGAAGGCGGGGTGGTTCGACAAGATGAACGATGCCGACATCGTCGCCAGATGGACGCGCGAAGCACTCGACCAGGGCCTCACCGAAGCGCAGGTCCGCTACGTACTGGCCGAACTCGCGCACTACGCCGCACTGCGGGACGCGCGCACCGGCATCGAGGTGTCCGCCGTCGACGGGGTGTGGCAGTCGGACGGCCTGATCGACGAGGAACTTCGCAGCCGGCTGCGTGAGGCGGTGCGGGTTCTGGAGCAGGTCCCGGAAGCGGAGAAGGACTGGCATCCCGGATCCGACCACCAGGTACTGGACCTGGTCCATCCCTCATTGTTCTGCCTGGTGCGAGAGGTGAGCGGCGCGCCCGAGCAGGCTTGGCAGAACCCGACGAACCGCCATGCGAAGTACGAGTTCTCGGAGAGGTTCCAGTGGCTGCCCACGGAGGTCGACGTCAGTGACGACGGCGACGTCTCCTTCCGTTCGTACGTCAACAACGTCCACCCCGTGAAGCATCACGAACTGGCGGCCGTGCTACCGGACTTGTTGGCGCGGATGCGCCCGCTCCTGGAAAATGTGCTCACCGATCTGCGTCACCCGCGGCCCCTGCGGATCGAGGCCGATCCCTACGGGTGGTACGACTCGGAGCCGGTCCGTCCGGACAAGGCCTCCTACAGCGACGACGAGGCCTTCGCGGAAGCCCTCGGTACGTGGGAACAGGCCCAGGACGACTGGTGGGAGAACCGCCTCCCCGTTGTCCCGGACGCCCCGGTCTTCACCCCGCCCGAGCTGCCCGACGCATCCGCACGGGTCGACCTGCGCGGCCGACGTCTGCAGGTCATCGTCAAGCTCGCCACCCTTCACCTCACCCCGGAGAAGCCCGAGTATCCGGGCGGGTCCTGGCACGTCGAGGGGATGCTGAACGAGCGGATCGTCTCGACCGGCATCTACTACTGGGACAGCGAGAACATCACCGAAAGCCGGCTGAGTTTCCGGGCGGCGCTCGACGACCCGAACTACGAGCAGAACGACGACAACGGTCTGCGCGAGGTCTACGGCCTAGAGGATGAGGACGCGCTGAACCAGCTGTTGGGATCGGCGGAGACTCCCGCCGGCCGCGTCCTGGCGTTCCCGAACGTCCTGCAGCACCGCGTCAGCCCGTTCCGTCTGACGGACGCCACCCGCCCGGGACACCGGAAGATCCTCGCGTTCTTCCTGGTCGACCCGTCGGAAAGGATCACCTCGACCGGTGATGTGCCACCGCAACAGCCCTGGTCCGACACCTCGACCATGACGCTCGAACAGGCACAGGACTACCGCGATGAACTGATGCGGGAACGCAAGTTCTTCGTCGCCGAACACAACGAACAGCTCTACGAGCGGGAATTCTCGCTCTGCGAGCACTGACCCCGAGCGGCCCCACCCCCTCCAGTCACCTGGCCGGAGGCGCCTGAACTGGGCTTATGCCCGTCAGGCGGCTTCGGCTCGGCTCGCTCGACCCCGCTAGACGCGAAGAGCCGGGATGCGCCTTCGCACCGCCCGCCCCATAGTGGAGATCGGCTGGCCGGCCAGGACCGGACTCACCGCAGGGTGGAGGGATCGCCGCCATGGACGAACGGTGCATCGGCTTCGTCGAGTGGTACGACAGGTCCACCGGCACGGGTTGGATCGTCCCCGTGGGACGCGAGGCACCCGTGCGCGTGTACCGCGACGACATCGAGGGTGACTGCCGCAGCCTGTCGGTGGACCAGCAGGTGTCCTTCAGCATCGAGCTCGGCGAGGGACGGTTCGTGGCACGTCGCGTACGCCCTTGAGTCGAGGCGCGCCGTGCGACGCATGACTCCGCATGACTCTGTGGGGCGCGGCGCGGCGCCTCGCCCCCGTCACCCGTCACCCGTCACGAACCACGCGGGTGACGCGGGCCTGCAATGCGTCGGCGCCCGTGTTCAGGTGCAGTTGGAGCAGGCGGTGCGGGAAGAAGAACCCGCTGTCCGTACGGAAGAGCAGCACCCGTCCCTCCGCACCCTGCAGGAACCGTCGGTAGCGGTACGGGGTGCGGCCCCGCCGGGCGAGGGTCGCGCGGATCGTCCAGTGCCGCAGGACGGCCAAGCCACCGAAGCGAAATCCCCGCACCACCGCGAACAGGACGCCCAGCAGGGCGGCGACGAATCCGGCCCGTCGCAGGTCGTGGTCCGGCGTGGCCAGGCCGATCAACGTCATCAGACCCACGACGGCCACGGCCAGACCCGCGAAGCCGTGGCCGACGGAGAAGCGGACCGTGCGGCGCATCCCCTCGTTCGGGCGGGGTCTGCGGTCCTGGAGCGAGGGCTCGAACTGGTTGCCGACGATGTGGACGAGGCCGAGCAGAGCGGCCGCGGCCGGGCCGATCCACCAGGGGTCGGGGCACAGCAGGTGGACGACGTAGCCGAGCAGCGCCTCGATCGTGACCCACACGATCAAGCTGAACGCGCCGCGCACGAGGTGGAACTTGGTCTTCGAGTAGGGGCTCCGTTCACGAAGCCGCCAGGTCCAGCGCATCTGCTCCACCGGCTGGAAGACGTCCGTGAAGGAGCCTTCCATCTGGGTGGCCGCGACCCAGGAGTACGCGAGCGACACCACCAGCGGTCCCGGAGCCGTCATGGTCGACGTGCGCCACGTCGACCATGACGACCACCATGAAGAACATCAGTGGGCCGGTGGCGGCGACGGGCCCGAGTACGGCTCCCCGGTGGGGAGGGCGGTTCCTGCCCCCGTCGCGGCCAGGCCTCTCGTCGGCCGCGGCGGCGCTGCTCCGCCGCTCGGCTTCCTCGGTCCTGAGGAAGCGGGTCTCCGAGTGGTAGGACGTCACCGCGCACGTGGTGGCCATGACGCCGGCCAGGATCGCGGCGCCGGTGACGCTCGCCTCCAGCACGCCGGCGTGCACCGCCGCGGCCACCCACAGGACGGGCAGTCCCAGCGCGCACAGCGACATGACCAGGTTCGGAACGATCCTCGGAAGCAGCTGCTCGGCGCGGGGCAACCAGCCGAGGTCGAGCCGGTCCAGGTAGAGCACGTGCTCCTGCCGCTCGGTGAGGGTGCGTGCGAGCCAGGTGAGCCAGGTCAGCGTCCGCTCCGGGGACTCGTCCGGGCCGGGGCGTTCGCGCAGCAGGCACTCACGCAGGTACGCGTCGAAGATCCGGCCGCGGCGCTCGACCGGGCCGCCCGGGCGGCGTAGGTCGTCGGCAGATCGGTTGCGGTACGTGACGCGGATGAAGGCGAGCATCATCGGGGACCGGAGCAGCTCCCAGAGGTCGGGATCCTCCTCCAGGGCGACGTGGACGTCCGCGAGGGCGTGCCGGTCGGCGGTGAGGAACTCCTGCACGTCCTGCCGGCTCGGCGGCTGGATCTCCACGTAGCGCAGGGCCCTCAGGTCGAAGGCGAGGCGGCGCAGATCGGCCTCGTCCGTACGACAGCCCACGGCCATGCCGGGGCAGACCCGGCGCAGGCGCCGCAGCTCCGCGACGCACGCGGAACGGTCCGCCTCCGGGACCTCGTCCAGACCGTCCAGCACGGGAAGCAGCCGGTGCTCGCTGAGCCAGGTCCGCACCAGGACCCCGGAAATCCCCGTGTACTGCCGTCCCATCGCGGTGACCAGCCATTCCTCGAAGGGTTCGCCGCGGTACGTGTCCAGCCGCAGGTAGACGGGGACGTGGAGGGGCTCCGCGTCTGCGGGCCCGTCCAGCGCCTCGACGGCAAGTCGGTGGGCGAGCCGGGCCAGTTGGGTGGTCTTCCCCATGCCGGGACGGCCGAGCAGCACCAGGTCGTCGGTGTCCTCGAAGAGCGTGCGGATGTTCGTGACCGGGGTCGGAGCCGCCACCGGCTCGGCCCGACGGGCCCTCCTCCCCCTGCGGCCGCGGGCGTGCCCGGCGTCCCGGACCGCGGTGAGGATCGTGAATCTCGGCTGGAGGTACAGGTGGTCCTCGGCGCGTCCCCACTCGACGGCGGTACGGTCCCGGACCTGCTTGACCAGTCGGTGGCGCAGGCGCATCGCGGCGCTGTCCCGCCGGGCCCGGCGGGGCCAGGTGAACGCGAGGACGACCCAGGCGAGGAGGGCCCGCACGAACCGGCGCACCGGGTAACGGCGCAGGCTCGCGTCGACGTCCCGCAGGCGTGCGGGCCCCGCCGCGTCGATCTCCGGGAGCGGCGTCTGCCGTACGGGGTCCCCCTCCGCGCCCCCGCTCTGGTGCCGGCGCGGGCCCGCGGGCTCGTCCGTGGGCGCGGCGTCGACGCCGGGCAGCGGAGGAACCGGCTCCGGCGGCTCCCCGGTGGCGACCGCCTCCTGCTCGTCCGCGGCCCGGTGCCAACGGGGTTCCCACGCGGCCGGGTCCCCGCGCAGCGCCGTGACCATGGACAGGAACGGGACCAGCTGCGGTCGGCGCTTGCCCGAGAAGGCCTCCGAGACGTACGACCGGCTGAGGTGGGCCGCGTCGGCGAGCGCCGTCACGGTGGGCCGGTCGGCCGGGTCGAGCCCCTCGTACAGCTCGTCGTGGACCCGGCCCATGAGCGTCGCCCACGGCCGCAACTCCGGTGGAGCCGCTGCCGGATCCGGACGCTGGGGGCCGCGGGGCCGAAACCCGGCAGACGATGTCATCCGTTCTCCTCGTTCGCGGGCCGTTCCCTCGTTCGCGGGCCGTTCACCGGCGTTCACTCGTTCACGGCTGTCCAACGTCCCTGGTCGGACGGGGTGCGGCGGGCGTAGAACCGTACTCGTCGGTGCTGCCGGCCCCGTACGCCGCAGTCGGCGCCGGGGCCCGGCCGGCCGGTCCCGCAGCATTCATCTTGGCCATCGGGACGCCGCGCGTACGGCCAACCGCCGGGTTCGAAGCATTTGTTGGCGGATCAGCCGAACCCGCGCGTTCGTGGGCCATCATCCGCGCCCTGTCGCAGGAGGAGTTCTCCATGACGTCCGCCTCAAGCCTTCTCGTCCCCTTCGGCGCCCTGTTGACGACGACCCTGGGCGTACTGGCCCGCGCCCCCTGGTGGGTGGTCGCCGGCCTGGCGTTCGTCGGCCTGCTGGTCCTGCGGGCCGAGGCGCTCGTGAACGCGCGCAACGAGGCCCGCCGCGGTCACCACGAGCACCGCCTCCTGGGCCAGGTACCCCGCGGGCAGGCCCTCGCGTACTTGCGGGAGGTCAGGCTCGATCGTGCCGCGGCGGATCCGCGGCCGGCGTCGGATACCGGGACGGACGCGGACGGGGGCGGGGATCCGGACGGCAGGTGACGGTCCGGTCCCGGTCCGGTCCGGTCCGGTCCCGTCCGCCGGGCCGGAAATGCGTTGCCGATCGTGCGGCCGGTGCGAAGAATGCTGACGCATGGGACATGTTGAGGCGGCACACCTGCAGTACTACCTGCCGGACGGACGGGTGTTGCTCGGCGACGTGTCCTTCCGCGTCGGGGAGGGCGCCGTGGTCGCCCTGGTCGGCGCCAACGGCGCCGGCAAGACGACGCTGCTGCGGTTGATCTCCGGCGAACTCCAGCCGCACGGTGGCACGGTCGTCGTCAGCGGTGGGCTCGGCGTGATGCAGCAGTTCGTCGGATCCGTACGGGACGAGCGGACCGTGCGCGACCTGCTCGTCTCCGTCGCGCAGCCGCGGATCAGGGCCGCGGCGGCCGGTGTGGACGCGGCCGAGCACCTGATCATGACGGTCGACGACGAGAACGCCCAGATGCGGTACGCGCAGGCGCTCAGCGACTGGGCGGAGGCGCGCGGCTACGAGGCGGAGACCGTCTGGGACATGTGCACCACGGCGGCGCTCGGCGTGCCGTACGAGAAGGCACAGTTCCGGCAGGTGCGGACCCTGTCCGGCGGGGAGCAGAAGCGGCTGGTCCTGGAGGCGCTGCTGCGCGGCCCCGACGAGGTCCTGTTGCTCGACGAGCCGGACAACTACCTCGATGTGCCGGGCAAGCGCTGGCTGGAGGAGAAGCTCAAGGAGACCCGCAAGACCGTCCTGTTCGTCTCGCACGACCGGGAGTTGCTGGCCCGCCTCGCGCAGAAGATCGTCGCGGTGGAGCCGGGCCCCGCGGGCTCGGACGTGTGGGTGCACGGTGGCGGCTTCGTCACCTTCCACGAGGGGCGCCGCGAACGCTTCGCCCGCTTCGAGGAGTTGAGGCGCCGCTGGGACGAGAAGCACGCACAGCTGAAGAAGCTCGTGGCGGACATGCAGCAGTACGCGGCGCGCAGCGACGTCATGGCCTCCCGCTATCACGCGGCCCAGACCCGGCTGCGGAAGTTCGAGGAGGCCGGCCCGCCGCCCGAGCCACCGCGCGAGCAGGAGATCACGATGCGCCTGCGCGGCGGACGTACCGGCGTACGGGCGGTGACCTGCGAGGAGGTCGAGCTGACCGGGTTGATGAAGTCGTTCTCGTTGGAAGTCTTCTACGGCGAAAGGGTCGCCGTCCTCGGATCGAACGGTTCCGGCAAGTCCCACTTCCTGCGGCTGCTCGCCGGGGACCCGTCGGTGGCGCACTCCGGACGGTGGAAGCTGGGCGCGAGGGTCGTGCCGGGCCACTTCGCGCAGACCCACGCCCACCCCGAGCTGCTCGGACGCACCCTCGTCGACATCCTGTGGACGGAGCACGCCAGGGACCGGGGCGGCGCCATGTCCGTACTGCGCCGGTACGAGCTGGAACGTCAGGGCGACCAGCCCTTCGAGCGGCTGTCCGGCGGCCAACAGGCGCGCTTCCAGATCCTGCTCCTGGAGTTGGCCGGGACGACGGCCCTCCTGTTGGACGAGCCGACCGACAACCTCGACCTGGAGTCGGCGGAGGCGCTCCAGGACGGCCTGGACGCCTACGAGGGCACGGTCCTCGCCGTCACCCACGACCGCTGGTTCGCGCGGAGCTTCGACCGCTACCTGGTCTTCGGCTCGGACGGCGTGGTCCGGGAGACCGCGGAACCGGTGTGGGACGAACGCCGCGTGGCCCGAACCCGCTGAGCCGGGCCCGGGCCGGTGCGACCTATCGGGGTGCACGGCATCACCGGGGCGGATGACCCGGTGATGCCGACGCCCCACCGGGCGGCCCGTTTCGGGGATGGGCCGCCCGTCAGCCGTGTCAGTGGCCCTTGGAGCTCAGCCAGCTGACGATCGGCGATACGGCCTCGTGGGCGACCTCGGAAACCTTGGCAACGAGATGGCTGCCCTTCGAGACCCCCTTCGCGGCGATGCCGATCACTCCGGACGCACCGATCGTGAGGGCACCGAGCGCGGCGATTCCGGCCTGCTTCTTGAACTCGTTGCTCGTCCAGCCGTAGCCGATCCCGTAGAAGACCGCGCTGGCCGCGTCGAGCATGGCGCCGCCGATGCCGATACCGAGACCCGCGGCCATGATCAGCGCACCGGCCGGAGGGAAGAGGATCCCCACACCGATTCCGACGATTCCGACGCCCACCCCCACGAAGCCGGCGATCATGCCGGCCTTGTGCAGGTAGTCGGCCCACCACTTCGCGTCCCCTACGGTGGAGCCGCCGCCCTTGACGGTGTCGTAGGCGGTGGAGTCGCACTGGTTGGCACCGGCCACCTTGGCGGCCTGGGCTTCCTCGGCCGCCTTCTGGACCTCCGGTCCTGAGGAGCGTCGCGGTGGCCACCGCGTCGTCCTCCTCCAGCGCCTTCTGGAAGCCGGCGCTGAGGAACTCGTACAGGGAGTCGGCCGTCCCGGCGTCCAGCGCCGCGTTCGCCGCCTTCTTCACCCCGGGGCCGGGGTTCTCGTTCAGTACGCGGGCGACCGCGACGCGATTGTCCGTCGCGGCGGCCTGTACGGCGCCCGTGCCCAGGAACTTGGCGGCCGCGACGGCTTTGCCGACCGCTTCGGTGGCGGTGTTCGGCGCCTTGGTGGCCTCACCGATGAGATCCTCACCGCGCGGCCCGGCACCACGGTCGTGGTGTGGATCTGACGGCCAACGAAGCCCTTCTGGACGGCCTCGCCCTCCTTACGCACTTGGGCAGGGCGGGTACCGAGTTCGGTGGGACCGGCCCGCTGCGTCGGGCGGACCGGAACGGGCGCGACGGTAATGCCATATTCCGCCCCGTGCGGCCACGCAACAGTACCCAACCGCAAAGTGGGGAAACGTCACAGGTCGACACAGAGAAATGGACGAGCCGGTCAAACGTGCTCGCAAATAACCGAGTTTAAGACGTATGCGGCCTGTTCCGATCGGCCCGGAAATGGGGGACGCATACCCGCGGGAGCGGGGCGGCGCGTTCTCGCCTGCGGAGACCTCCGAGACCGCATCCCCGCCGTCGCACGGCGGGGCGCCCGTGGCCCTTTCATGGCGGTCGGCGCACGGTCCATGGCCGGGTCGCACCTCGGGGCGCCGTGGCGCATGACACGCATTGCCTCGATGTCATCGCGTGTTCGCTCAGCAGACCCTCAGATCCGGATAACGATCGCGTGACCGCTCCCGGGTCTTTCGGCCTGATCGCAGCCCTATGGGCGTTATGCCCGTGATGTACACCACGGTTTTCGGCCGAGCACCGTGGTACATCTTCACGACCGTCTGCCGGACCACCCACGTCCGCGCAGAGGCGCTGGAGCCGGCCGACCGCCGGTAGCAACTCCATCACCATCCGGGGGATCGGAATCCGATCCGCGGCCGAGGACGGCGCGGTTCGGCATGGAGCGGAAAGGCGCACCACAGCATGACCTCGACGCAGGTTGAACAGCACCGCGGAGACGACGACGCGACCGCGGGCAGTACGCCCGAGGAGGGCTACGAGCGCGGGCTCGGCAGTCGCCAGGTCCAGATGATCGCCATCGGTGGCGCCATCGGCGTCGGTCTCTTCCTCGGAGCCGGCGCGAACATCGCGAAGGCCGGCCCCAGCCTCATCCTCATGTACGCCCTCGCCGGTGTGATCGTCTTCTTCATCATGAGGGCGCTCGGCGAACTGCTCCTGTACCGGCCCGTCTCGGGCTCGTTCGCGGAGTACGCCCGTGAGTTCCTCAGCCCGTTCTTCGGGTTCGTGACCGGCTGGACGTACTGGCTCATGTGGGTGGTCACCGGCATGGCCGAGCTGACGGCCGCGGCGATATACGTGCACTACTGGTTCCCGGACGTCCCGCAATGGGTGACGGCCCTGGTCTTCCTGGTGGTCCTGTACATCGCCAACCTGATCTCGGTGAAGATCTTCGGCGAGATCGAGTTCTGGTTCTCGATGGTCAAGGTCACCGCCCTGATCGGCATGATCGTGATCGGCATCGGCGTCGTGACCTTCGGGTTCAGCGCGGCCGGTGACACCGCCGCCGTGTCCAACCTCTGGGCGTTCGACGGCATCTTCCCCAAGGGCGTCGGCTCCAGCCTGATGACCCTGCAGGGCGTCATGTTCGCCTACCTGGCCGTCGAGCTCGTCGGCGTCACCGCGGGCGAGTCCGAGAACCCGGAAAAGACCCTCCCCAAGGCGATCAACACCCTGCCGTGGCGCATCATCGTCTTCTACGTCGGCGCGCTCAGCGTGATCCTGATGGTCGTCAAGTGGACCGAGTTCGAGCCGGGGGTCAGCCCCTTCGTGGCGGCCTTCGCGAAGATCGGCATTCCCGCCGGTGCGGCGATCGTCAACTTCGTGGTCCTGACCGCGGCCCTGTCGTCCTGCAACTCCGGCATGTACTCCACCGGCCGCATGCTGCGCGACCTCGCCGCCAACTCCGAGGCCCCCAAGCTGCTCGGCCGGTTGAGCTCCACCAAGACCCCGGCCGTCGCGATCACCCTCTCCGCCGCCCTGATGGGCATCGGCGTGGTGCTGAACTACGTGGTCCCGGAGAAGGCGTTCGGGTACGTGATGTCGGTCGCGACCGCGGCCGGCATCTGGACCTGGATGATGATCCTGATCAGCCACATCCGCTACCGCCGCGAGGTGGTCGCCGGCCGACTGCCCGCCTCCTCCTTCCCCGCGCCGGGCGGCACCCTGTGCAGCTGGATCGCCGTGGCCTTCCTGCTGATGGTCACCGTGCTGATCGCCATCGACCCGGACAGCCGCGTGTCCCTGTACGTGGGCGCCGGCTGGGCGGTCTGCCTGTCCATCGGCTGGGCGGTGCTCAAGTCCCGCAACCCGCAGGTCGCGGCGCGGGCCAACGTCCCGGCCCAGCGTGACGCGGAGCGCACCCGCTCCTGACCCCGCGCACGGCGACGGGTGCGTACGGGCCTCCCCGGCCGGTACGCACCCGTTTCGCCTCCCCGGGGCGTGCCCGGCGCCTACTCCCAGTCGTCCCAGGGCGGGTCGATCTCCTCGGGGTCGAAGGGCGGCTCGTCGGGGTACGGAGCCGGGGGCTCCTCCGCCGCGAGCAACGCGGCGGGAGCCGCGGCGCCCGCCACCCCAGCGGCGGCCGGGGCCTGAGCCGGGGCCTTGCCGCCGGCCACCGGGGCCGCACCGCCACCACCTTCACCGCCACCACTACCACCACCGGCGGCGACCTCCGCCAAGGTGTCGAGGACGCCCTGGGCGTACTTGGTCAGCTTGGCCTCGCCGACGCCGCCGATGGTGCCGAGTTCCTCCACCGTGCCGGGGAGCCGCGTCGCGATCTCCCGCAGCGTCGCGTCGTGGAAGACGACGTACGCCGGTACGCCCTGCTCGCGGGCCGTCTCGGCCCGCCAGGCGCGCAGGGCGAGGAAGACCGGCTCGGCTTCGGCCGGCAGGTCGACCGGCACCCGGGCGCCCTTGCCCGAGCGCGAGCCGGACTGCTTGCGGGCCGCTGGGGCGGGCGCCTTCTCCTTGCGCATCGAGACGCTGCGGCGGCCGCCGAGGACCTCGCCGCTCTCGTCGGTCAGCACGAGCGTGCCGTAGTCGCCCTCCACCGCGAGCAACCGCTGCGCCAGCAGTTGACGGACGACGCCCCGCCACTCCGCGGTGCCCAGGTCGGAGCCGACGCCGAAGACGGACAGCCCGTCGTGGTCGAACTGGATGACCTTGGCCGTCTTCTTGCCCTGCAGGATGTCGATGATCTGGCCGGCCCCGAACTTCTGGCGGCGTTCCTTCGCCAGCCGCCACACCGTGGACAGCAGTTTCTGCGCGGCCACCGTCCCGTCCCAGGACTCGGCCGGAGTCAGGCACGTGTCGCAGTTGCCGCACGCCTCGCCCGACTGCCCGAAGTAGGCGAGCAGCCGCGTCCGACGGCAGTCGACGGTCTCGCACAGCGCGAGCATCGCGTCGAGGTGCATGCCCAGCGACCGGCGGTGCGCCTCGTCGCCCTCGGAGCCCTCGATGAGCTTGCGCTGCTGGACCACGTCCTGGAGCCCGTACGCCAGCCACGCCGTCGCCGGCTCGCCGTCGCGACCCGCGCGGCCCGTCTCCTGGTAGTAACCCTCGACCGACTTCGGCAGGTCCAGGTGGGCGACGAAGCGTACGTCCGGCTTGTCGATGCCCATGCCGAAGGCGATGGTGGCGACCACCACGACGCCATCGTCCCGCAGGAAGCGCGCCTGGTTCTCCGCACGCGTGCGGGAGTCCATGCCCGCGTGGTACGCCACGGCGTCGATGCCCTGCTCCACCAGGAAGGCGGCGGTCTTCTCGACCGAGGCCCGGGAGAGGCAGTAGACGACCCCGGCGTCCCCCTCGTGCTCGGTCCGGATCAGTTCCAGCAGCTGCTTGTGCGGGTTGTCCTTGCCGACGATCCGGTACTGGATGTTCGGCCGGTCGAAGCTGGCGACGAAGTGCCGGGCTTCCTCCAGCCCGAGCCGCGCCACGATCTCGGCGTGGGTGGCCTCGGTGGCCGTCGCGGTCAGCGCGATCCGCGGCACCTTGGGCCAGCGGGCGTGCAGCATGGACAGCGCGAGGTAGTCGGGCCGGAAGTCATGGCCCCACTGGGCCACGCAGTGGGCCTCGTCGATCGCGAAGAGCGACACCTTGCCCCGGTCGAGGAGCCGCTGCGTACCCTCGGAGCGCAGCCGTTCCGGAGCCAGGTAGAGCAGGTCGAGTTCGTCGGCGAGGAAGGCCCGCTCGACGGCCTGCCGCTCGTACGCATCCTGCGTGGAGTTCAGGAAGCCGGCCCGGACCCCGAGGGCGGTGAGCGCGTTCACCTGGTCCTGCATCAGCGCGATGAGCGGCGAGATCACGACGCCCGTACCGTCTCTGACCAGCGCGGGGATCTGGTAGCACAGCGACTTGCCGCCGCCGGTCGGCATCAGCACGAGGGCGTCGCCGCCGCTGACGACCTGCTCGATGATCTCCTGCTGTTCGCCGCGGAAGGAGCTGTATCCGAAGACGCGGTGCAGTACCTGCAGGGCGTCCGAGGTCTCGGGGGAAGGGTCCGAAGGGGCCATCCGAGAAGCCTATCGGCACCCGCCGACACCCCGGTCCACGTCCCCCGGGGCCTGTGGAAAACCCCGCTCCGCCGGATCGGGGTCCGACGGATGTGAAACCCGGCCTTCATACGTCCGGGTGAGGTCGGCGCCCTTCAGCGGCAACGGGCGGCGGGAGTCCCTACGCTGGGCCGCGGGTGGTGGGCAGCCGTCCGACCAGCACGTCTCACGCTCCGGGAGTCCGCGTGACGCAGCAGCACACGACGTCACTGCGCCGGTGGTTCCGGTACCGGTTCGACAATCTGGTCGCGGGGGGCACGGCCCGGCTCACCGGCTGGTTCGCCGTGGCCTGTCTCGCCGTCGTGGTCCCGGCCAGCGCGGTCCTCGTCTGGTCCGACCGCACTCCCCCGGACGCCCTGTCCGACCGGCTCACGGCGGTGTGGGTCAGCGTCGGGCAGACGCTGAAGATCGGCGGCGCCGTCGGCTCCCCGGTGTACGTGCTGGCGTCCGTCACGCTCGCGCTGGTCGCGCTGCTCTTCGTGTCGACCCTGGTCAGCCTGATCACCACGGGCATCAACGAGCGGCTGCTGGCGCTGCGCCGGGGCCACTCCACCGTGCTGGAACACGGGCACACCGTCCTGCTGGGCTGGTCGGACCAGGTGTTCCCGGTGATCGAGGAGTTGGTGACGGCCAACGCCAACCAGCGCCGCTCCGCCGTCGCGCTCCTCGCCCCGAAGGACAAGGTGGAGATGGAGGACGAGATCATCACCCGGGTCCCGCAGCGCGGCCGGACCCGGATCATCTGCCGCAACGGCAGCACCACGGACCCCACGGAGTTGTGCCGCGTGAGTCCGGGGACGGCGAAGGCCGTGCTGGTGCTGCCCGCCGGTGGGGAGGAGGGCGACTCGCACGTGGTGAAGACGCTCCTCGCGCTGGGGGCCGCCGTCCCCGATCCGGGCGGCGCGGTGGTCGTCGCCGCGGTGCGCGACACCCGCAACCACCTGACGGCCGGACTGGCGGCGGGCCCCGGCGCGCACGTGCTGTGCGTCGACGACATCGTCGCCCGGCTCCTCGTCCAGACCGCGCGCCAGCCCGGGTTGTCCCTCGTCTACCAGGAGCTCCTCGACTTCGCGGGCGACGAGTTCTACACCGTCCCCGCCGGGAACTTCGTCGGGCGCCCCTTCGGCGAGGTCCTGCTGGGGTTCGCGACGTCCTCCGTGGTCGGTCTGCTGCGCGCGGACGGACGGGTGCTGCTCAATCCGCAGTGCGGGAGGCCGGTCAAACCGGGCGACCTGATCATCGTCGTCACGGGGGACGACGACACGGCGGTGGAGTCGGACGTGTCCGCGTGCGTCGACGAGGAGGCCGTCGTCCTGGCGCGGCGCGCCCCGCAGGCCACCGAGCGGCTGCTCCTGCTCGGCTGGAACCGCCGGGCGGCCCTCGTCGTGGACCAGCTCGACCAGTACGTGACCGCCGGGACGACCTTGGACGTCGTGGCCCTCGGCGAGGACCCCACGGCGGTCGGCGCGCTCGGTGTGACGGCGCTCCGTCGGCGCCTCGACGTCACCTTCCACAGCGGGGACATCACCGATCCGTTGGTGCTGGCCAAGTTGGACGTCACCGCGTACGACAGCGTGATCGTCGTCGGCGAGATGGGGGTGGCGGGTCCCGGCGGGTCCTCGCACGCGGCGGAGGGGCCGGCCGGCGCCGATGCCCGTACGGACGACCGGACGCTGGTCACGCTGCTGCACCTGCGGGCCATCGCCGAGGCCTCGGGCCGGGAGCTCGCGCTGACCACCGAGATGTCCGACGACGGGAACCGGCTGTTGGCACCGGCGCGGGACGGCGCCGACTTCATCGTGAGCGGCCGGCTGATCAGCCTGTTGATGACGCAGATCTCGGAGAACCGTCATCTCGCGGGGGTCTTCGAGGAGTTGTTCGAGGCCGAGGGGAACGAGCTGTACCTGAAGCCGGTGGCGGACTACGTCCGGACCGGCCGCGAGGTCGCCTTCGCCACCGTCGTCGAGGCGGCCCGGCGTCGGGGCGAGTGCGCGATCGGCTACCGGCTGCGGGCGCGGGCGGCGACCGCCCCCGACCACGGGGTGCGGATCAACCCCGACAAGCGGGAGTCGGTCCGGTTCGCGGAGGGGGACTGGGTCATCGTGCTCGCCGAGAGCTGACGGACCGGGCCGCGCGGGGACGGGCCGGCCTGCCCCGTGCGGGGGCGGGCCGGCTCCGGGCGGTGGGGTCCGAGCGCCCGGTCAGGGGGTCGAGTGGACCTCCAGGGCGGTCCGTACGGCCGATTCGAGGGCGCCCTCGATCCACGCAGGCTTGACGGAGGTGTGGCAGCCGGCGAAGTGGAGGCTGCCCTCCGCGCTGCGGACGTGCGGGAAGAGCTCGGTGTGCTGGCCGGGCAGCAGGACGGACGCCTCGCCGTACGCGTACGGGTCGCGCATCCAGGACTGGGTGCGGCCGACGCCGGTGTAGAACACCTCGATCCGCTGCCCGAAGACCTCCTGGACGCCGGCGAGTGCACGCGGGTAGCGCTCCGCGTCGTCCAGGGAGTCCCACTTCAGGGCGTCGTCCGACCAGCTGTAGGAGGCGAGGATCACTCCGCCGGGGCTGCCCTCGACGGGGTAGGACGGCTGGAACATGAACCGGTTCGGGTGGTCCGTGGCCGAGCCGCCGCCGATCACGCCGGCCGCCTCGGGCTGGTCGCGGCCGGTGGCGCGGCAGGCGGCGTAGTGGGCGCGCTGGGCGTCGGAGATGTGGCCCTTGGGCACCGAGGGGTGGGCTCCGAGCAGGGCGCCGTCCTCGGGCGTCCGGGCGATCTGGTAGTTCCGGTACAGGCCCGGCCTGATGGCCTCCAGTTCGCGCTTCCAGTCCGCTTCGTCGAACTCCCACCAGCGGCGGCTGAATTCGAGGAGCACCTTGGTGGCGGCGTCGTAGTGCAGTTCGGTGACCGCGCGCCGCTTGCCGTACGAGAGGGCGGGGGCGACGGCGATGTGCCGCAGCCCGGAGAAGGGAACGGTGATGATCGCGGTGTCGCCGGTGAAGGTCTCGCGCCGTACCGGACCGTCGCGGCCCTCGGACACGGTGTCGACGCTCACCTCGCGCTCGCCGTGCCGGATCCGGGTGGCGCGGCGGTCGAGCCGGACGAGGTCCTTGACCCGGCCGTACAGCGCGTCGACCAACGTGGCGCTCCCGCCGGGCAGTTCGAAGAAGGCGGTGTCGGGGCTGATGAGGGAGGCGCCGATGAAGCTGTGCACGAAGGCGAGGTGCAGCCGGGAGGTGAGGTTCTCGACGGTGCCGATGAGGTCGATGGTCCGCTCGTCGAGCTTCGCCTCCTCGGTCAGGTAGCGGTACATCGACATGTGGCCGTAGCGCTGGAAGACGCGGGCCCAGCCCTCGACGAGGGCCTTGTCCTGCTTGCCCTCGATCTCCTTGCGCACGGGCGCGAACGCGGCCCGGACGATCTGGGCGGCGGGCTGCGACTCGTGGGCGGCGGGCACCCCGAAGGAGCGGTTGAGCGTCTGCGGGGCGCGCGCGTAGTCCGCCCGGCGGACGCGGATGCCGTTGACGTGGATCCAGGTGCGGTGGGCGGGGCGGCCCGATCCGTCGACGTCGACGAGGTGGAAGCGGCGGCGCTTCAGCCCGAGGCTGTCGATGAGTCCGGTGACCAGCGGGTGGCTGTCGGGGATGCGCATCGCGCCGGCTTCGGCGTACTGCTTCGGATCGGCGAACGGGGCGGGCGCGCTCTCGTGCCCGCCGGTGCGGAAGGTCTTGATCCGGCCGCCCACCCGGTTCCCGTTGGCCTCGATGACGGTGACCTGGTGGCCGGCCTGGCGCAGCAGGTGCGCGGCGGTCAGTCCGGCGGGACCCGCGCCGACGACCAGGACCTTCTTGCGGTTGCGGGAGCGGGGCAAGCCGTTCTTCAGCAGGATGTCCGCGTACCGGGGCACCAGCGGCTGGTCGTCCTCGTCGCGTACGAGGACGGCCCGGGCGATGGTCAGGCAGGTCTCCCAGTCGGGGCGCGCGGACCCGGCAGGGGCCTGCGGGGTCTCGGCGGAGGCGGCGGCGACGGTGAACGCGCCCGCCCCCGCGACGGCGGCGGCGCCTGCGATGAGGGTGCGTCGGGAGGGCCGGTTGGCGGGCTCCGACGGTGCCCCACCGGGGAGTTCGGGACGCTCGGGGGTGGGAAGCGGTTCCTTGATCATGACGCAACTCTTGCGGCCCGTCGGTGCCCAGGTTCACCGAAATCCCCCGGTGGGGGCAACAACCACCCGGACGTGATCCCCGGGCCGCGGTGCTGACGAACGGAGTTTCGCACGGCGGCCGGCACCTGTGCGAGGGTGATCGTTCGAAAGGAGATCATCATGCGCAGACCGAGCGTGCCGGAGGACCTCGATCCCGCCGGACGACTGTGGGCGAGGGCCGTGACGTTCGCCGTGCTGGCCGCCGCACGGGGCGATCACGAGGAGTACTGGCTGGACGAGGACGGGGTCTCGGGCGAGAACGGCAGCGGTTCGTTCTGGTGGCGCCTGCGGATGTGCGGCCCCGACCGGGCGGTGTTCTGCGGCCAGGACGCGGACGGCAGCTACACCCATGTCGGCCCGGAACCGCTGGACTTCCTCGCCGGCGGGCCCGACTGGCTGCCGTGGGAGCGGCTGCGCGACGACGCCGCGGGGAACCTGTTCGGTTTCGTCTACTGGTGGGAGGACGGCGCCTGGCACCGCGTCGACTACCGCGCGGACGAAATGGGCGACGGGCTGGACGGGGCCGCCCCCTGGGCGGACTCGGTGGAGGAGTTCCTCGACGAGGCCGAGTGCGTGCTCGGCGACGCCACCCGGGGCGGTCCGGCGGTCCGGGAGGCGGTGTCCGTGTTCGCGGCGCACGCCGAGCGGCGCACGGTGGACGGGGACGTCGTCGGCGCGCTCCTGAAGGCGGCGGGCACCGGGCCGGAGGGCGGGGCGCTGGACGCGGACGCGGCCCTGGAGTTGGCCCGGCGGGCCGGCGTCACCGTCTGAGGCGCGGAACGCGACCGGCGTACGACGCGAGGAGGCGCCCGCCCCGGGCTCGTGGCCGGGGCGGGCGCCTTCTCACTTCAGCGGAGCCGCGCTCGTCGGTGACCTGCGGGTCAGACCTGCGGGACCGGGTAGGTCGGGTACTCGACGCCCGAGACGTGCTGGACGACGCGGATGACCTGGCACGAGTAGCCGAACTCGTTGTCGTACCAGAGGTAGAGGATCGCGTTGTCCCCGTCGACCTTGGTCGCACCGGCGTCGACGATCGAGGCGTGGCGCGAGCCGACGAAGTCCATGGAGACGGCGTCGGGCGCGGTGGTGAAGTCGATCTGGCGCTTCAGCGGCGAGTGCAGCGAGACGTCGCGGAGGTAGTCGAGGACTTCCTCGCGGGTGGTCTCGCGGCCCAGGCGCAGGCTGAGGATGGCGATCGAGACGTCCGGGACGGGGACGCGGATCGAGCTGCCGGTGATGGGCGCCTTGAGGTCGGGCAGCGCCTTCGCGACGGCGGAGGCGGCGCCGGTCTCGGTGATGACCATGTTCAGCGGCGCGGACCGGCCACGACGGTCGGCCTTGTGGTAGTTGTCCAGCAGGTTCTGGTCGTTCGTGAACGAGTGGACGGTCTCCACGTGACCGCGCAGGACGCCGTACTCGTCGTCCATGGCCTTCAGCGGCGGCACGATCGCGTTCGTGGTGCAGGAGGCGCAGGACAGGATCTGCTCGTCCGGCTTGATCGTGTCGTGGTTGACGCCGTGCACGATGTTCGGGACGTCGCCCTTGCCCGGGGCGGTCAGGACGACCTTGTCGATGCCCGGACGCAGGTGCTTCGACAGACCCTCGCGGTCGCGCCACTTGCCCGTGTTGTCGATGAGGATGGCGTCCTTGATGCCGTACGCCGTGTAGTCGACCTCGGAGGGGTCGTTGGCGTAGATCACCTTGATCGCGTTGCCGTTGGCGAAGATCGTGCTGGTCGCCTCGTCCACGGTGATCGTGCCCTGGAACTGCCCGTGGATGGAGTCGCGGCGCAGCAGCGAGGCGCGCTTGACGATGTCCTGGTCGCCGCCCTGACGGACGACGATGGCGCGCAGGCGCAGCCCGTTGCCCGAACCGGCCTTCTCGATGAGGAGGCGGGCGACGAGGCGGCCGATGCGGCCGAAGCCGTAGAGGACGACGTCGCGACCCTCGCGGCGCTCGATCTTGTTGGCGCCCGTGGCGCCGGCGACCGCTTCGGCGGTGAACGCCTCGACCGAGAGGCCGCGGCCGTCGGTCTTGTACGTCGCGGCCAGCATGCCGAGGTCGATCTGGGACGGGCCGAGATCGAGGGCGGCGAGGGCCTTGAGGAACGGCAGGGTCTCGGTGACCGAGAGCTCCTCGCCGGCGATCTGCCGGGCGAACCGGTGGGTCTTCAGGATGCTGACCACCGACTTGTTCACCAAGGAGCGGCTGTGGAGCAGGATCGTTACGTCCTGTTCCCGGTGCAGCTTCCCGATGATCGGGATCATCGATTCCGCGATCTCCTCGCGGTTTTTCCAGTTGGTGAACGAGTCGTCTTTGACAGTCACAGGTTTATCTTTCGAGCTAGGCGGCGCTCATATGCTAACCCCTTGTTCGTTTGATCACTCAAGGGGGTGCCCCGGCCCCCGCCCCGCCTGGATCGACGCTGAAGCGGACCTCCGGCGGATCTCGGGCGGAGGGCTCTCGTGCCGCTCTACGGGGCCTGCGGGCCGGCGGGGTCTTCGGCTCCCGCCGGCACCTCCAGGATCCGTCCGTCGACGCCCGCGCGGTACAGCCGGCCCGCCGCGAAGCCGCTGTCGCCGCGCCCGTAGGTGAGCTGGGTGGAGAGGTGCAGTCCCGAGGCGACGGCGCACGGGCGGTCGTCCTCGACCCGCCAGACCTGCCCGGACGCGTGGGTGGAGATCAGCGGGCGGCCGGCGCCGTCCAGGGTGAGGCCGTCGGGCAGCGCCAAGGCGTCCAGGAGGCCGCTGGAGATCCAGCGCCGGGGGCGGTCAGGATCGGCGACGGGGATGCGGTAGAGGCCCGGCGCGAGCGTGGTCTGCACGACGAGCACCTCGGAGCCGTCCGCGGAGACGGCGATCCCGTTGGGCTGCGCAACCCGCGCCCAGGCCGGGTCCACGCGCCCGTCCGGGGTGACCCGGCCGATGTTCCGGCCGCCCAGCGTCGTGGTGTAGACGGTGCCGTCGGGGGCGAGGGCGACCCCGTCGATGCCGCCGAGGCCCGAGGCGTACGTACTGACGGCGCCGGAATCCGGATCCACCAGCAGGAGCTGGGAGCGGGGGAAGAGGTCACCGGTGAGGGAGTGCGCGAGGTCGTTGCCGGTGCCGACGAGGAGCTTGCCGTCGGCCCGGACCACGATCCCGCCGTTGGCGCCGATGTTCCCGGTGAGGGCGACCGGGGTGCTGCCGGGGGCGTCGATGCGGTGGACGCGCCCCGTGAAGTACGCGGTGGCGAACATCCGACCCCGCGCGTCGACGGCGATCGACTCGACCCAGTCGGGCAGTTGCGCCACCTGGACGGGCGGGGCCGCCCGGCCGGCCGGGGCGCACGCGGGAGCCGCGTGTGCCGGGCCCGGCGCGAGCACGCCGACGGCCGCGGCCAGGACGACCGCCGGTACGAGTGCGCCCGCCGGGCGGCGGCGCGAACGACGCGGCCACCGGAAGGCGGTGCGCACCGTACGGGTCGACCTCATCGGGATCCCCTCCGTCGTCGGCGGGCCGGTCCGCCGGGCGCAGTATCGGCGCCGCGCCCGCCCGGCACCACCCCGCCCCGGCCCCGGCGGCCGGAATCACCCGCCCCCGGAAGGAGCCGGCCTAGAAGGCGGAGCCGATCTCGTCGGCGGCCCGGTGGGGTGCGGGCACCCGTACCGGGCCCCGGCCGCCCGCCCGGGTGATGATCGAGTCGAGGATCTCCCCCACCCGTACCGCGGTGTTCGACAGCAGCGCCGAGGTGATGCCGTGGGTGTGTTCGGTACCGCCCTGGAGGTAGATGCCGCAGCGCAGCGCCGGGTCGGTCGTCACCCGGTAGTCCCGCTCCACCCGGACGCGGCCCCGGTCGTCACGCAGGCAGTAGGCCTCGGCCTCGCCGAGGAGTCCGAGGCCGTCGGCGGACCGGTATCCGGTCGCGTAGACCAGTACGTCGGCGTCCAGTGGCGTCCGGGCCCCGGTGACCAGAGATTCGACGGTGGTGCGGACCTTCTCGGGGGTCTCCACGACGTCGGCGATCCGGGACACCTTGAGGAAGCGCAGCCGCTCGGTGCCGAGGACCTTCTCCTGGTACTCCTGGCGGTAGAGCTCGTCGATCAGGTCGACGTCGACGACGGAGTAGTTGGTGTTCCCGTGGTACTCGATCAGCTTGCGCTTGATCGCCTCGGGGGCGGTGAAGTACTCGTCCACCGCCGCCGGGTCGAAGATCCGGTTGGCGAAGCCGCTGTCATCGGCGGGGCTGTACCCGTAGCGGGAGAAGACGGCGCAGACCTCGGCGCGCGGGAACGCGCGGTGCAGGAAGGCCACGTTCTCCGCGGCGCTCTGGCCGGCGCCGACCACGATGAAGCGGGTCGGGTCGGTGTCCGCCAACCCCTCCACCCGGGTCAGCAGGTCCGAGTTGTGCCAGACCCGTTCCGTCCGTACGACGCCTTCCGGTAGGTGGGGCCGCAGGCCGGTGCCGATGACGAGGTTGCGGGCGCGGTGCACCAGCCGTTCGGTTCCGGAGCGGGCGGTGACGTCCACGTACTCGATCACGCCGTCCCGCCCCACGGGCCGCACGTCGACGACCTCGCACCCGTACGAGACCATGTCGTCGACCTTGGCCGCGGCCCACTCGAAGTAGTCGTGGAACTCGACGCGCAGCGGGAACAGGTTCTTGTGGTTGACGAAGTCGATCAGCCGTCCCTTGCTCTTGAGGTAGCAGAGGAAGCTGTATTCGCTGGTCGGGTTGCGCAGGGTCACCAGGTCCTTGAGGAAGGACACCTGCATGGTGGCGTCGTCGATCAACATGCCCCGGTGCCAGCCGAACCGCGGCTGCCGCTCGAAGAAGTGGGCTGTGACCGCCTCCTGCCGTCCGACGCCTGCGTTGTGCTCGCTGAGCGCTATGGCCATGGCCACGTTGGACGGCCCGAAGCCGATTCCGATGAGGTCGTGGATCACTGGCGCGTCGTCGGGATGAGCCTCTGACATGTCACTCCCAATCGTGCGGGGCAGTCGCTTGCCGGGCGTTGGGGAACCGTGGGCAAGGCGCGCCGAAGGAGCGGCGGCCGAGCATACTTAGGCAAGGCTAACCTGATCTTTAAGTCATTGTCGATGGACAAACCGGATCGACCGCGCGCCTCGGCGGGTCGAACTCCCGTCGCAGAAAGCCCTGTTGCGAGACTTGGACACGACTCGCTCCACCGACCCGGACTCCCACCCCAGCCCGAATCCGACGGTCCATCAGGTCATCCGTCCCGGACCCTTGACTCCGGTTGCACCAGGGCCGATTCTCGTCCCACTGCTTGTGCGGGGCATGACAATTCATGCCGGGATCCGACCGCCCCTCCGCCGACCGAAGACATGAGTGATGACCTTGACCCGACAGCCACACCACAGGCGCAGCCCCCTCACGGTCCTGTCGTTGCTCCTCGCCGTCATGGCCATGGTGCTCGGGCCCGTGCCCAGTTCCTCGGCCGACGCCGGCTGGTGGAACCCGACGGCCCGGCCCGCTCCCGACTCCGACATCAACGTCACCGGCGAACCCTTCAAGGGGACCGACGCCCAGGGCAAGGTGCGCGGTTTCGTCGACGCGCACGACCACCTGATGTCCAACGAGGGCTTCGGCGGCCGGCTCATCTGCGGCAAGCCGTTCTCCGACCTCGGCGTCGCCGACGCGCTCAAGGACTGCCCGGAGCACTACCCCGACGGTTCGCTCGCGATCTTCGACTACATCACCAACGGCGGGGACGGCAAGCACGACCCCAACGGCTGGCCCACCTTCAAGGACTGGCCCGCCCACGACTCCCTCACCCACCAGCAGAACTACTACGCCTGGGTGGAGCGGGCCTGGCGCGGCGGCCAGCGGGTGCTGGTCAACGACCTCGTCACCAACGGCGTGATCTGCTCGGTCTACTTCTTCAAGGACCGCGGCTGCGACGAGATGACCGCCATCCGGCTGGAGGCGCAGAAGACCTACGACATGCAGGCCTTCGTCGACAAGATGTACGGCGGCCCGGGCAAGGGCTGGTTCCGGATCGTCACCGATTCCGCGCAGGCCCGTGAGGTCGTCCAGCAGGGCAAGCTCGCCGTGGTGCTGGGCGTGGAGACCTCCGAGCCGTTCGGCTGCAAGCAGGTCCTGGACGTCGCCCAGTGCAGCAAGGAGGACATCGACCGCGGCCTGGACGAACTGCACCGCCTCGGCATCCGCAGCATGTTCCTCTGCCACAAGTTCGACAACGCGCTGTGCGGGGTCCGCTTCGACCAGGGCGCCCTCGGTACGGCGATCAACGTCGGCCAATTCCTGTCCACCGGCACCTTCTGGCAGACCGAGAAGTGCGCCGGCCCGCAGCACGACAACCCCATCGGGCTGGCGGCGGCTCCGGCCGCGCAGAAGGAACTCCCCGCGGGCGTCGCCGTCCCCTCGTACGCGGCCGACGCGCAGTGCAACACGCGCGGACTGACGGACCTCGGTGAGTACGCGCTGCGCGGCATGATGAAACGCAAGATGATGCTGGAGATCGACCACATGAGCGTCAAGGCCGCCGGACGGGCCTTCGACGTCCTGGAGTCCGAGTCGTACTCCGGGGTGATCTCCTCGCACAGCTGGATGGACCTCGACTGGACCGAGCGCGTCTACAAGCTCGGCGGGTTCGTGGCCCAGTACATGAACGGCTCCGAGGCGTTCAGCTCCGAGGCCGACCGGACGAAGGCGCTGCGCGACAAGTACGACGTCGGCTACGGGTACGGCACCGACATGAACGGCGTCGGCGGCTGGCCGGGCCCGCGGGGCGCGGACGCGCCCAATCCCGTGCGCTATCCCTTCCGCAGCACCGACGGCGGGTCCGTCATCGAGAAGCAGACCACCGGGCAGCGGACCTGGGACCTGAACACGGACGGCGCCGCGCACTACGGCCTGGTGCCCGACTGGATCGAGGACGTCCGCCTCGTCGGCGGCCAGGACGTGGTGGACGACCTGTTCAAGGGCGCCGAGTCCTACCTGACCACCTGGGGCAACTCCGAGAAGCACAAGGGCGGGGTCAACCTCGCGGCCGGGGCGTCCGCCGGGGCCTCGTCCGCGGAATGGTGGAACCCGTTCGTGAACTTCTCGGCGGGCCAGGCCGTGGACGGCAACCCGGGCACCCGATGGGCCAGCGAGTGGAACGACGACCAGTGGCTGCGCGTCGACCTCGGTTCCACCAGCCGGGTCGGGCGCGTGACCCTCGACTGGGAGCGCGCGTACGGCAGGGCGTACCGCATCGAGGTCTCCACGGACGGGGTGAACTGGCAGCAGGTCTGGTCGACGACCGCCGGTGACGGCGGCCTGGACACGGCCCGGTTCTCCGGTGTGACGGCGCGCCACGTGCGCGTCCAAGGACTCCAACGAGCCACCCAGTGGGGCTATTCACTGCGCGAGTTCGGCGTCTACAGCAGTTGAGGGCGGAAGCACCGACCAGGAAGCGGGCCGGCCGGATCACATCCGGCCGGCCCGTGCGTCTCCTGCGAACGAGCGGAAGGAACCACCATGGCCCGGATGCCGTCGGCCGACCGGCGCCGCCAACTGACCGAAGCGGCGATCCGCGCGATGACCCGGGACGGCGTGGCCCGGACCACGACCCGGTCCATCGCGGCGGAGGCCGGCGTGTCACTGAGCGTCTTCCACTACTGCTTCGACTCCAAGCAGGCGCTGCTGGAGTCGGTGATCGAGGCGATCACCGCGCACTACGTGGGCGTGGTGAAGGAGGCGATCCGGCCCCGGTCCACCCTGCGCGAGACCGTCCGGGCGGGTTTCCAGGCCTACTGGGACCACGTCTCGGCGCAGCCCGGTGAGCACATGCTCACCTACGAACTCACCCAGTACGCCCTGCGCCAGCCCGGATTCGAGCACCTGGCCCGCCGGCAGTACGAGTTGTACCGCGCCACGTACGAGGAGCTCATCGGCGGGTTGGCCGAGGGCATGGACCTAGAACTGTTGGTGCCGGCGCCGGCGTTGGCCCGCTATCTGGCCGCCATGACCGACGGGTTGACCCTCAACGCACTCGTCCTCGGCGACGAGACGGCCACCAAGGAGATCCTCGACGTGGTCACTGATCACGTCACGGGGCTCATGGTCCCCCGGTCGCCGGGCGGCCCCTGAGGCACCGGCGGCGGTCAGTCGTCCTTGGTGTGGTGGAAGCGCGCCCACATCGGCAGGACGAACCAGCACAGCAGGTACCAGGCGATGACCCCGCTGACGAGCCAGGGCACGAAGGCGTCGTGGGTGGCCACCCGCAGGATCAGGAAGAGCGCGCCCACCAGGGTCGCGAAGAGCAGCACGAGGCCGACGGCGGTGAGGCGGGAGGCCCAGGCGACCGCCTGGGGTTTCATGTGGCGGCCCGTGACGATGCGGTGGAAGACGACCGGCGCTATCAGCGCTCCGGTCGCGAGGGACCCGAGGACGACGGTGACGATGTACAGCGTCTTGTCGGTCTGCTGCAGTCCCTGGAAGTGCGGTGTGAACACCACGGTCAGCAGGAATCCGAACAGGATCTGCACGCCGGTCTGGGCGACCCGTATCTCCTGTACGAGTTCCTCCCATTGCCGGTCCGCGCGCTCCGCCGGGCTCTCACTACGGCCGTCATCAGGGGCGGCTCTTCTCATTGCTCCTCCATCGCTCCGCGTCAGGGGCCGCCTACCCGCAGGGGGCGGGCCCATGCGGCGCCTTCTCGTCGCCGCACGGGTCGGGGTCGTCCGCGGCCGGGACGTGGAGGTCCATGACGCAGATGTCGTCCCGGTGCCCCGGGCGCAGCGCGGCCAGGCTGCGCGCCAGGCTCGCTCCGTGGCCCTCCTCCACGAGTCGACGGGCGGTGGCGGCGAGCCGGGCCAGGCCGAGGTCGATGTCCTCCCCCGGCTCCTCCACGAGCCCGTCGGTGTAGAGCAGGAGGTGGTCGTCGGGCCGCAGGTCGAGGGCGGTCTGTTCGTAGACGGAGCCGAAGTCGGCGCCGAGGAGGGCGCCCGTGGGTTGGGGCAGGAAGCCGGCGTCGCCGTCGCGGATCAGCAAGGGGGGCAGGTGTCCGGCCCGCACCCAGGTCAGCCGGCGGTCCCAGGGCCGGTAGCGCCCCATGATCATGGTGGCGGTGGCCCCGTGCGTATCGGTGGCCGTGTGCAGCAGGAGGCTGTTGAGCCGACTCAGGGCATCGGGCAGTTCCGAGCCGGTGACGATCATGCCCTTGGCGGTGAACCGCAGTTGGGCCATCGTTCCGACGGCGTCCAGGCCGTGGCCGGCGACGTCCCCGAGGACGAAGAGGGCGCTGTCGTCGGGAAGTCCAATGGCGCTGTACCAGTCGCCGCCGACGTTCACCCCGCTGTCGGAGGGCAGGTAGGCGACGTCGACGCACAGTCCGGCCAGCTCCAGGGACTGTTCCTGCAGGGGCAGCAGCGCGTGCTGGAGCCGGGCGGCGAGGATCCGTTCGGCCTGGAGCATGCCGCGCTGGACCAGGACGGCGCGCTCGCTCTCGCGCAGGGCGAGTTCGGCGTCGCGCTGCGCCGAGAGGTCCTGGAAGAAGCCGTGCACCTCGACGGGGGTACCGGCCGCGTCGGTGCCGGCCTCGGCGACGATCCGCAAGTGGCGGATCCCGTCGGCGGTGGTGACGCGGAAGTGCTCGTCGACGGCCCGACCCTCGCCGAGGAGTCGGCGCACGGCGCCGCCCAGGCGCGGCAGGTCGTCCGGCACCAGGTGCAGGTGGAGCTCCTCCAGTGGCATGGGGCCCTCGGCGGGGTCGCGGCCGAAGATGACGTAGACCTGTTCGGACCAGTTGATGGTGTTCGTGACCAGGTCCCAGTCCGCCCAGCCGAGGTTCCCCAACCGCTGCATGTCGGCCGGCCTCCGGGCCTCCCGGTCGCTGGTGTCGAGGCGGATCCAGGACACGACCAGGCGGCCTCCCAGCCGGGTCGCCCGCACCGCGTACGAGGATTCGCGCGGGACTCCGGAGGTCACCTCGTGGTAGCTGAAGGAGGGACCGTCGTAGTCGGTTCCGGTGGTCAACGTGTCCAGGTACCCCTCCCACAGGTCGGTGCCCGCGACGGTGGGGTACGTCTCCAGGACGCTGCGGCCCACGAGCTCCTTGCCCCGCCGGCCGGCCACGTCCACCGAGGCGGGGGCGGCCGCGTCGATCCGGAAGTCCTCCACCTCCCCGGCCTCGGACCGCAGCGGGGTGAGGAGGATCACCGCGCCGGAGAGCGCGTCGAGGATCCGCTGGACGGCGGCCACGTCCGCCTCTCCCGCCGGGTCGGGGACATCGGGTCGGCGCAGGTCGCGCAGCGGGCCCGCGCACATCCGGGCGGCGCGCCGCAGCAGGAGCCGGGTGTCGGTGGTGAACGGGGCCCGGCGGGTCCGGAAGAAGCCGACGGCGGCGGTCGCGGGGCCCTCCGCGAACACCGGGACCCAGGCACGGGAGGGCCAGCGCTCGGGCGGGTCCCCGATCAGGTGGTAGCGCTGGGCATCGTGCGCGGGGTCTTCCAGCCAGACCGGTTCGCGTCCCGCGAGGGCGACCATGGCGGCGACCCCGCTCAGCGGCGGAACGTGCCGCCACTGCTCGGCGAGGGCCTCGCTGATGCCGGCGGCGCCGGCCAGTTCCAGG
This sequence comes from Streptomyces sp. NPDC048383, assembly GCF_040651775.1. Taxonomy (NCBI): domain Bacteria; kingdom Bacillati; phylum Actinomycetota; class Actinomycetes; order Kitasatosporales; family Streptomycetaceae; genus Streptomyces; species Streptomyces sp. NPDC048383. The sequence continues at coordinate 44,579 of NZ_JBEZKS010000008.1, read as the reverse complement.
CCCCCGGCCGGCGCCGCAGTGTAGATCATCACGGCGTCGACGTCCTCGGCCCCGCCGAGTACGGCCACCAGCAGCCCCGCGACCTCGTCGGCCCCGTGCACCCCGGCCAGGCCGTCGGCGAGCCGGGCCAGCAGGGGACGTCGTACCCCGGCGGTGCGGCCCGGCCGGGAGAGGTGGCGCCCCGGGTCGAACGACGACGGGTCCGGCGCCGCGCCCGGCGTGCCCTCAGCGGGGTCGGCGTGCGCTTCGGCGGAGGCGCCGGGGCGGGTGCGCAGGCCTCCGAGGGTGATCCAGCACTCCTCCATCAGGGTCCGCCCGCGCCGGTCCGCGCGCCGCAGCAGCATCGCGTACGCCGCGTCGGCGCTCACACCGGACTGCGCCATGAGCACGCCCTTGGCCCGTTCCAGGACGGCCGCCGTGGAGGCGATCGCCTCCGCGGCCTCGGCCTCGGCCCGCAGCCTCGCCACGATCCTGGCCAGCGCCAGGACCTCGGGTGCGGCGCCGTCGTCGGGAGAAGCGGGATCGCCCTTCATCCTTCGAGCATGGCACGCGAAGGCCGGTGGGGGCGGTTCAGCACGGCAGCGGAACGTCCACCGGGGCCACGGCGAGGCGGTCGACGACGGCGGTCAGGCTGCCGGTGGCCGCGAGGACGGCCCGCTGCCGGCTCGCGCCGGTACCCCGACGGCGCAGCCCCTCCCACAGGGTCCGGGCCAGGTCCAGGTCCCCGGCCGCCGCCAGCCCGGGGGCCGCGCGGTCCAGGAGCCGTTCGACGAGCAGCTCCGCGGGCAGCTGTCCGCGGCCGCACGGGTCGGCGCCGGGGCCGTCGAGGCCACCCTGCGCCGCGAGGGCGTGCGCACCCCACAGCCGGTGCGGCGGAACCGTCGGGGGCGGCACCCCGGCGTCCACGTCCTCCAGCAGGACGGCCGCCAGGCCCCGTACGAGGGCGACGGTGAGGATCACGGTGTCCAGGTCGGCGTTGACGTCGGAGACCCGGATCTCCAGCGTCGGCACGTGCTCCGAGGGGCGGGCGTACCAGTAGAGCATCCGGCGGTCGAGCAGCACTCCGGCGGCGACGAGCCCGTCGACGTGGGCCAGGTAGTGCGCCTCGTCGACCACGGGCGGCGGTCCCACCGTCGGCCAGCAGGAGAAGGCGACCGAGCGCCAGCTGTCGTGCCCGGTGTCGCGGCCCGCCATGAGGGGCGAGTTCCCGGTCAGGGACTGGAGGACGGGCAGCCAGGGCCGCATGTGGCTCGCCAGGGCGAGGGCCCGCGGCCGGTCCAGGGTGCCGACGTGGATGTGGCAGCCGCAGACGGCGGTGAACCCGTCGATCAGGTGCGCGGAGCGGCGGGCCATGCGCCGGTAGCGCTCCTCGTCCGTCACCGTCAGGGGCTCCAGCGGCGCGATCACGGGCACTCCGGAGGCCACCGGCAGGCAGCCCGCGGCGCGGGCGGCGCGTGTGGTGCTCTCCCGCAGCAGCGACAGCTGCCGGCGCAGGTCCGCGCAGTCGGTGGTGGGCCGCGTGCAGATTTCCACCTGGGCGTCGTAGAACTCGCTCTGGACCAGCTCGCCCAGCTCACGGGCCGCCGCGCGGATCACCTGCGGCCCCCGGTTCACCGGGGCCCTGGTGCCCCGGTCCACGAGGAGGTACTCCTCCTCGACTCCCACGGTCGGAACGTCCACGGGATCTCCTTGTCGAATGCGCAGAACGCGCCGAAGGACCGGACTCGGGCGGCGCCTACCCTCCCGGCGCCCCCGCACTCCCCCCTCCAAGGGTCACGCCCCGTCGGTCTCCGCGGCCCGCCAGACGGTGGTGATGTTGCAGAATTCGCGGATGCCGTGCCCGGACAGTTCGCGCCCGTACCCGGAGCGTTTGACGCCGCCGAAGGGCAGCGCGGGATGCGAGGCGGTCATGCCGTTGACGAAGACGCCGCCGGCCTCCAGGTCGCGGACGAACCGCTCCACGTCGGCGTCGTCGCGGGTCCAGACGTTGGAGCTGAGCCCGAAGGGCGTGTGGTTGGCCCGCTCGACGGCTTCGTCGAGGTCGGCCACCCGGTAGAGGGTGGCGACGGGCCCGAAGGTCTCCTCCAGGTCGATCCGCATCTCCCCGGTGATGCCGGCCAGGACCGTCGGCTCGTAGAACCAGCCGTCCTCGTGGCCCGGCGGGCGGCGCCCGCCGCACAGGACGGTGGCGCCTCGGCGCACGGCGTCGTCGACGAGTTCCTCCACGTCCCGGCGGCCGCTCTCGGTGGCCAGCGGGCCGACGTCGGTGGTGTCGAGCATCGGGTCGCCCACGACCAAGGCCTTCATGCCCTCGGTGAACAGCTCGGCGAACTCGTCGTGGACGTCGGTGTGGACGATGAACCGCTTCGCGGCGATGCAGGACTGCCCGTTGTTCTGGACGCGTGCGGTGACGGCCGTACGGGCGGCGCGGGCGACATCGGCCGAGGGCATCACGACGTACGGGTCGCTGCCGCCGAGCTCCAGGACGGTCTTCTTGACCTCGTCCCCGGCCGCGGCGGCGACGGCGCGACCGGCGGGTTCGCTGCCCGTCAGGGTGGCCGCCGCGACCCGCGGATCGCGCAGGACGGCCTCCACGGCTCCCGAGCCGATCAGCAGGGTCTGGAAGCAGCCCCGCGGGAAGCCCGCCCGGTGGAAGAGGTCGCCCAGCCAGAGGGCGGTCCGGGGGACGTTCGAGGCGTGTTTGAGCAGGCCCACGTTGCCCGCCATCAGGGCGGGCGCGGCGAACCGTACGACCTGCCACAGCGGGAAGTTCCAGGGCATGACGGCCAGGACCACGCCGACGGGGCGGTACACGACCCGGACGGACGAGGCTCCCGCGTCGCGCACGTCGGCGTCGGTGGGGTGCTCGTCGGCGAGGAGGCCCTCGGCGTGCGCGGCGTACCAGCGCATCGCCTTGACGCACTTCGCGGCCTCGGCCCGGGCCGCCGCCAGCGGCTTGCCCATCTCGGTCGTCATGGTGCGGGCGACGGCTTCCGCCTCCTCCTCCAGGAGGTCGGCCGCCCGGGACAGCAGCGCGGACCGTTCGGCGAAGCCGGTGCGCCGGTACGTGGCCGCCGTACGCGCCGCCTCGGCCAGGCAGGCCTCGATGCCGTCGGCGTCGAGCGGGTCGAAGGTCCGCAGCGTTCGGCCGTTCGTCGGATTCACGGTGGCGATGCTCATGGTCCGCCCTTCCTCGGAGGGAACCGCCCCATAGACCCTGCCCGCCGGGCCGGCGCCGCGCAACGCGGGGGCCGGTACCCGGGTGTTCCTACGGGCGCCGCGCCGCCACGGATTGCGGGCCGTGCGGAGCCGACGCATGGTGGGCAAGCAACGTCCCCCCAGGAAGGAACGACCCCGTCATGGGCAAGGCAAAGGCGAAGGCCAAGCAGGTCAAGGGCACGATGAAGGAAACCGCGGGCAGCGCGATGGACGACCGCCGCATGGAAGCGGAAGGCGGTGCCGAGCGGATGAGCGGCAAGGCCGAGGAGACGGTCTCGAAGGCGACGGACGCGATGAAGAAGTCCAAGGGCCGCCACTGACGGAGCGACCCCCGGTGACCGGCGCCCCCGTGCGGGGGCGCCGGTCACCGGCACGAGGTCCCGGTGTTCCGGTGGTCGGCGTTGCGGTGCGGCGCCGGCTACGGACGGCCGCGCGGCTTGCCGCGCTTGGCCGCCTTCGGCGCCGCGGAGCCGCCGCGCGGGTTCTTGCCCGTCTGCTTGCCGCCCGACTTCCCGACGGTCTTCCCGCCGGCCCGTCCCGCGGCGCCCTTGCCCTTTCCGGCGCTCGCGTCGGGGCGCTTGCGCTGCTGCTTGGGCTGCGGCGGCGTCGGCGGGCGGCCGCGCGTGCTGTTCACCGTCCGGCCGCGGACGATGCCGATGAACTCCTCGACCAGGTCGGTGGTCTTCTCCTCCGGCCAGGACAGCGCGATCCGGGACTCCGGGGCGCCCGTCACGGGCCGGTAGGTGAGGTCCTTGCGGTGGTGCAGACGGGCCAGGGACTGGGGGACGACGAGGACGCCGATGCCCGCCGCGACCAGTTCGATGGCGTCGGCCGTGGTCTCGGGGCGTTCGAAGGCCGGCTTGCCCGGCAGGGTCTCCCAGCCGAGGACGTCGTCGAGGGGGTGCAGCACGATCTCGTCGGCGAGGTCCCCGGTCGACACCTCTTCCGCCGAGGCCACCAGGTGGTCCTTGGGGATCACGACCACGGTCGCCTCGGTGTACAGCGGGATCGCGCTGAGATCGCTCCGGTCGACGGGCAGCCGGACGAAGCCGGCGTCGGCGCCGTTGCCGCGCAGCAGGTCGAACGCTTCGGCGGCCGGTACTCCGACGAGGGTCAGGGGGACGTCGGGCAGCCGCTCGTTCCAGATCCGCACCCACTTGGTGGGCGTCACTCCCGGGACATAGGCGAGCCGGAACGAAGGGGAAGTTTCCGAGCCTGTCACCCCGCCAGGTTACCGGTCGTGGTCGGAGGTGGCGCACACGCTCGATACCCTTGACCCCATGACGTCGCACCAGAGCACCCAGACGATGAAGCCCGCCACCGCGGCGAAGAAGCTGGGTGTGTACCTCGAAGCCACCCCCGCCGAGTTCCAGGAGGGTGTGGTTTCGCGCACCGAGCTGAACGCCCTCCAGACCGATCCGCCCGCGTGGCTGGTCGAGCTGCGGCAGAACGGTCCGCACCCCCGCCCGGTGGTCGCGGCGAAGCTCGGCGTCTCCATCGCCGGTCTCGCGCGCGGTGGGGTCACCGAAGCCCTGACCACGGAGCAGATCGAGGCGCTGAAGCAGGAGAGCCCCGAGTGGCTCCAGAAGGAGCGCGGCACCCAGGCGGAGGTCCGCAAGGAGACCGTCCGCATCAAGGAGAAGCAGGCCGAGAAGGCGGAGAAGGCGCAGCGCGCCCAGCAGCAGTAGTGGGGGCGGCGGCCACCACGCCGCCCCTCCCCCGGTCCCGGCCGACCGCGGTCGCCGGGGACCGGACCGGTCGGTGATCGGGCCGCGCCCACCGCGCGGTTTCCGGGATCACCTGCCGGTCAGCGCCCGGGTGAGGGCGTGCCGGGGCGCGCCGAGCAGGCGGTGCGCCGGGCCCTCCTCCACGACGCGGCCCGCCTCCAGCACCGCGACGCGGTCCGCGAGGGCGGCGGCGGCCGCCAGGTCGTGGGTGATCAGGAGCAGGCCGAGGCCGCCCCGGTCGCGCAGCCCGGCGAGCACGTCGAGGACGGCCTCCCGCGTGACGGGGTCGAGGCCCGAGGTGATCTCGTCGCAGACCAGTACGTCCGGCCGGGCCGTGAGGGCCCGGGCGAGGGCCGCTCGCTGGAGTTCGCCGCCCGAGAGGCCGCCGGGGCGCCGGCCCGCCTGCTCCTCGGTCAGTCCCAGCTCCGCCAGGGTGCGCAGCGCCTCCTCCCGCGCCCGCTCCGGGGTCGCCCCGCGCAGGCGTACGGCGGTGCGGGCGACCTGGTCCCGCACGGGCCGGTATTCGTCGAAGGCGGCCTTCGGGTCCTGGAAGACGTACTGGACGGCCGCCAGTTCCGCCCGGCTCCGGGACCGCACGCCGCGCGGCAGGGGGGCGCCGCGCCACAGGATCCGGCCGTCGTGGTCGGTGTGCAGCCCGGCCAGGCAGCGGCCCAGGGTGGTCTTGCCGCTGCCGGAGCGGCCGATGAGGGCCAGGCACTCCCCCGCCGCCACCTCCAGTCCGATGCCGTCGAGCGCCGGCGCGGCGCCCCGTCCGGTGCCGTAGGCGGCCGTCAGGTGCCGCGCCTCCAGGCGTACGGGTCCCCGGGCGCGGGCGACCCGGGCGGCGGGCGGTGGCTGCGGAGAGGGGGGTCCGAGCACCGAGCGGGCCGGGCCCCGGGCCACGACGCGGCCCCCGCCGAGGACGACGACCTCGTCGGCGAGCTCCCGCACCACGTCCAGATCGTGGCTGAGCAGGACCACCGCGACGCCCCGGGCGGCGACGGCCGCGAGTTCCGCGACGATGCCCCGCTTGGTGACGGCGTCCTGCCCGGTGGTGGGTTCGTCGGCGACGATCACCCGGGCGCCCCGCAGCAGTGCCTGGGCCAGGACCACCCGTTGCTGCTGGCCCCCGGACAGTTGGTGGGGGAAGCGGCGCAGGACGGTTCCCGGGTCCGGGATCCGGGCCGACAGCAGGGCCTCCTCGACCCGCGCGCGGACCTCCCGGCGGCCGCCCCCGCCGAGGGCCGCGACGTCGCGCAGCAGCGCTCCGGCGCGGCGGGCGGGATTGAGGACGGCCGCGGGGTGTTGGGGCACGTAGCCGACCGCGTCGGCGGTGACGACGTGGCCCAGGACGCGGGCGCCGGGCGGGTACTCGCCGAGCAGGGCCAGGCCCGTCGTGGTCTTGCCGCTGCCGGACGGGCCGACGAGGGCGGTGACGCGGCCCGCGCGGGCGCTGACGTCGACGCCGTCGACGACGGCGCGGCCCCCGATCTCCACGCGCAGGTTCCGTACTTCGGCGACGACGGTCATCGCGGTGTCCCCTTCCGGTCGCCCCGCGCGGGCGCGAGGGGGTGCTGCTGCGCGGCGTCGAACAGCAGGTTGGTGCCCATGGACAGGGCCGCGACGAGCAGCGCGGGCAGCACCACGGGCCACGGCACCAGGAGCAGGCCGGGCCGGTTGCGGTCGACCATGACGGCCCAGTCGGCGGTGTCGGGTTGCACTCCGACGCCGAGGAAGGCGGCCGTGGCCACCAGGTACAGCGAGCCGGTGAGCCGGATCCCGACATCGGCGGCGAGGGTGCGGCGCATGGCGCGGGCCACGTACCCGACGGCCGTGCGCCACCAGGTCTCGCCCTGGGCCCGTAGGGCCTCGACGGCGGGCCGGGCCGCGATCGCGACGGCCGTCGCGTGCACGACGCGGGCCGCGTCGGGTACGGCGGCCAGCCCGACCAGGACGGTCATGCCGACCGGCCCGGGCGTGAGGGTGGCCGCGACGAGCAGCACCAGCAGCAGGGAAGGAACGGCGATCACCACGTCCAGGGGCCGCATCAGCGTCTCTTGGAGCCAGGTGCGGCGGGTGAGGGCCGCGCACAGCCCGAGCGGGATGGCGACGAGGTGGGCGAGCGCGGTGGCCGCCAGGGCGACGAGGACGACGGAGCGGCCGCCGAGGAGGACCTGCCGCCACGCGTCGCGCCCCGCGAAGTCGGTGCCGATCCAGTGGTCCGGACCGGCGGCGAAGGACACCGTACGGGCGCCGGCGGGTCCCGCGAACAGCGGTCCGAGCAGGGCGAGCAGCAGCGGTACGGCGATCAGGGCGAGGGCGGGGCCGTACCGCGCCACCCGGGACGGGTGTGACGCGGGGAGCGGCCGGGGCGGGTTCACGCGGCGGCCTCCGACCGGGGGGCGAGGCGGCGGGCCACGAGGTCGGCCGCGAGGTTGACCAGTACGGTGACGACCCCGAAGACCACGGCGAGGCCCTGGACGACGGGTACGTCCCGGGCGGCGACGGCCTCGATGAGGACGGTGCCCAGGCCCGGCACGACGAACAGGGCCTCCACGACGATGACCCCGCTGAGCAACCAGTCGCAGGTCCGGGCCAGTTGCTGGCCGGCCGGGGCGAGGGCGCCGGGCAGGGCGTGGGTCCAGCGGATGCGGGCCTCGCCGACGCCGAGGCGCCTGGCCTGGGCGGCGTACGGGGAGGCCATCGCGTCGATCATCCCGGCGCGGACCAGCCGGCTGATGGAGCACACCGGCCGGGACAGCAGTACGAGCACGGGCAGGACCAGGACGGCGGGTTCGGTGCGCGGATCCGTACCGAGGGCGGTGGGCGGCAGCCAGCCGAGCTCGACGGCGAACAGGGCGGCCAGCAGGATCCCGAGGGCGAACTCCGGGACGGCGTGCACGGCGAGGGTGCCGGCGCTGACGGTACGGTCCAGCGGGCCGCCCTCGCGGCGTGCGCAGAGCACGCCCAGCCCGCCGGCGACGGGGAGCAGCAGTGCGAGGGTGAGGGCGGCGAGGAGCAGGGTGGGGCCGGCCCCGGCGGCGAGGTGGTCCGTGACGGGGCGGCCCGTGACGAGAGAGGTGCCGAGGTCGCCGTGGAGCAGGCCGGTGATCCAGTCCAGGAGGCGTTCGCCGGCCGGCTGGTCCAGGCCCAGGGTGGTGCGGATGCGGTCGATGCGCAGCGGGTCGGGTTGGTCGCCGGCCAGGACCACGGCCGCGTCGCCGGGCAGGGCTTCGGTGAGGGCGAAGACGAACAGGACGACGGCCGCCGTCTGCCCGAGGCCCAGGAGCAGTCGGCGGCCGGCCCAGGACCGGTGGCGGGTCGCGCTCACGCCAGCCAGGTCCGGTCGAAGCGGGCCCAGTCGAGGGTGTTGGCGGGGGCGTCCTTCGCGATTCCGCGGACCTTGGTCGAGGTGGCCACGATCCAGTCGGCGAAGCCCCAGATCAGGAAGCCGCCCTCGTCGTGGAGGCGGCGTTGGATGCGTTCGTGGAGGGCGGTACGGCGCTGTTCGTCGCGGGTGGACTGGGTCTGCTGGTAGAGGTCGTCGAAGTCCTTGTGCCGCCATTGGGTGGCGTTGGTGGTGGATCCGGTGAGGAGTCGTTGGGAGAGGTGGGATTCGATGGGCATGGCGCCGGACCGGTAGGAGGCGAAGGTTCCGGTGGACAGGATGTCCTTCCAGTAGGTGTCCTTGTTGCCGATCTTGATCTCCACGGTGACGCCGGCCCGGGCGGCCTGGTCCTTGAAGATGCCGGCGGCTTCGACGAAGCCGGGGGCGGCGGGGGCGGTGTCGAGGGTGACGCGCAGTCCTTCGGCTCCGGCCTCCTTGAGGAGGGCGCGGGCCCGGTCGAGGTCCTGGGTGCGTTGGGGCAGGGCGGAGGCGTAGTAGCGGCAGCCCTTGCCGAACAGGTCGTTGCCGACCGTGCCGGCGCCGCCGAGCGCCCCGTCGACGAGTTCCCGGCGGTCGGCGATGAGGAAGAACGCCTGGCGGACCCGTTTGTCGTCGAAGGGGGGTCGGTCGGTCTTCATGACGAAGCCCTGCATGGCGCTGCCGGGGAGCCGGACGACGTCGATCCGGCCCCTGCCCTCGTGGCTGCGGGCGGTGGCGGGGGCGAGTTCGTGGGCGTACTCGACCTGTCCGCCCAGGAGCGCGTTCACCCGGGCCGATTCCTCCGCGGCGATGACGAACTCCAGTTCGTCGAGGTGGGGGGCGCCGTCCCAGTAGGCGTCGTTGCGGCGGACCAGGAGGGATGCGCCGGGCCGGAAGGAGACGAAGGAGAAGGGTCCGGATCCGACGGGGCGGTCGAAGGAGGTCGCGCCCTCGGGGACCACGTACGCGCCGAACGCGGCGAGCACGTTGGGGAATTCGGCGTAGGGGCGCTTGAGGCGGAACTCGACGGTGGTCGGGTCGACGGCCCGGCCGGCGGCGAGGTCGATGGGTTCCAGGGAGGCCTTGGCCCGGAAGGTGCCCCGGGGGTCGGCGATGCGGCGGTAGCTGTACAGGACGTCCGCGGCGGTCACGGGCCGGCCGTCGTGGAACCGGGCCCGGCGCAGGGTGATCCGCCAGGTGTCGAGGGCCTCGTTGGACTCCCAGCCTTCGGCGAGGCGGGGGACGGCGGACAGGTCGGCTCCGAAGTCGGCGAGTTTGTCGAACAGGGCCTTGGCGCGGGCCGCGTCGACGAACAGGTTGGCCGCGTGCGGGTCGAGGGTCTCGGCGGCGCCGCCCCCGGCGAAGGCGGCGCGCAGCCGGCCACCGCGCCGGGGCGGGCCGGCGGGGCCGTCGGTGGCCGGGGCGCCGGCGCATCCGGTGGCCAGGACGAGGGCGCCGGCGCCGCCCGCGATCAGGAACCCGCGCCGGGCGAGGACGTTGGGCTGGTCGTTCATGGGGTGGTGTCTCCGTTGTCGTGGTGGGGCGCGGGGCGGGCGTTCGGGAGGTGGGCGCCGCTCATCGGGGCTCGTTCGCCGGTCGGGCGGTGCGCGGGTGGGGGGCCGGTTCGGCGGGGAGGACGCCGGCGCGGTGCAGTCGGGTCATGCCCGCGGCCGAGGCGAGGCCCAGGGCGAGGCAGCAGGCGTACGGCAGCCAGGTCGCGCCGGTGTGTCCGCCGGCGTCCATGGCCCAGCCGATGCCGGCGCTGCCGAGGGCGGCGGCGAGGCCGGACACCGCGTAGAAGAGGCCGTACGCGGTACCGGTGAGGCCGGGACGGGCGAAGGCCGGTATCAGCTCCATCACGAAGGGCTGGGCCGTCATCAGGCCGAGGTGCAGCAGCAGGACGCCGGCCAGGACGGGCAGCAGGGCCAGGGGCCGTCCGGTGACGTCGGCGACGAGCATCGGCGGGAGGAATCCGGCGGCCATCAGGGCGAGGCCGACGGCGATCCAGCGGGCCCGGCCGTCGAGGGCCGTCAGGCGGCGGGTGAGGCGAAGTTGGAGGAGCAGGTGGGCGAGCGTCCCGGTGAGGAAGAGCAGGCCGATCGAGCCGTTCCAGCCGGAGGCGCGGGCGGCGGCGTGCGGCAGGAGCAGGTAGAGCTGGTTCTCCAGGCCGTACATGCCGACCATGGCGAGCGAGAAGGCCAGGAACCTGCGGTTGCCGGCCACCTCGCGCCAGTCGGCGAGGACGGGTCCTTCGGGGGCGGCGACGGCGCGGGCGGGCAGGACCAGGATCTGGGCGAGGGTGAGGACGGCGAAGACGCCCGCGGCGGTGAGCGCGGCGGCCCGGAAGTCGACGAGCAGCAGCAGGCTGCCGAGCAGCGGTCCGAGCAGGGCTCCGGTGGTGGCGAACACGTTGAACAGGGCGAAGGCCTCGGCCTTTCGCCCGTCGGCCTCCTGGGCGACGTAGGTGCGCACGGCGGGGTTGAAGAGGGCCCCCGCGAGCCCGCTGAGTATGGACGCGGCGACCAGCAGCGGCAGGGAGTCGCCGAGGGCGAAGAGGGCGAAGCCGACGGTGCGCAGGGCGCAACCGGCGATGATCACGCCGCGGGCGCCGAGCCGGTCGGCGGCCGAGCCGCCGATGAGGAAGAGGCCCTGTTGGCTGAGGTTGCGCAGGCCGAGGACGATGCCGATGACGGCGGCGGACAGTCCGAGGTCGTCGGACAGGTGGGTGGCGAGGTAGGGGATGAGCAGGTAGAACCCGGTGGTGACGCCCAGTTGGTTGAGGAGCAGCAGGCGCACGGCGGGCGGGAAGCTTCGTACGGTGGCCAGGGTGTTCACCGGGGCGCCGCCCCGGGGGTCGGGTGGACGCCGAGGCCGGGGCGGCCGGAGGGTCGTACGGTGCCGTCGGCGCCGCCGATCCCGGTCCACGGGTCGGCGGCGAGCAGCAGGTGGCCGTCGAGGTCGACCCAGCGGGCCCGGTCGGCGAGGTGCACGGCGGGTGCGATGCCGAGGGTGCTGGCGGTGAGGCAGCCGAGCATGAGGTCGGTGCCGGTGCCGCGCAGGGCGGCATGGATGCGCAGGGCGGCGCGGACGCCGCCGCACTTGGCGAGTTTGACGTTGACGCCGTGGACGCGGCCGGCGAGGGCGGCGGCGTCCTCGTAGGAGACGGCGTCCTCGTCGGCGATCACCGGTACGGGCGACTCCCGGGCGATCCGGGCCAGTTGGTCGGGGGCGCCGGCGGCGATGGGCTGCTCGACGGCGCCGACGCCCAACGCGTGGAAGCGCGGGAGCAGGTCGAGGCTGCGGCGGGCGCTCCAGGCGCCGTTGGGGTCGAGCAGCAGGCTCGCGCCGGGAGCGGCGGCGCGTACGGCCGCCACCCGGGCGAGGTCCTCGCCCGGGTCGGGGGATCCGGCCTTGACCTTGAGGGCGGTGAAGCCGCTGCGGGCCAGCCGGGCGGCCTGGGCGGCGGCCCGCTCGGGCGCGACGATGCCGATGGTGCGCGTGGTGGCGGCGACGGGGGGTTCGGGGGCGCCGAGCAGGGCGTGGACGGGGCGTTCCGCGCGGATGCCGATCAGGTCGAGGAGGGCCGCTTCGAGGGCGGCGGCCACCCCGGCGGGCAGCGACCGCCAGGGCACGGCGGCGGGGTCCTCCCATCCGGTCTCGGGGTCGGGGAGCCGTTCCACGGCCGGTCGGACGGCGGCGAGTCGGCGCAGGATCCGGGGCGTGGGCAGGCCGAGGTGGTCGCTGCTGACGGCCTCGCCGCAGCCGCGCAGGCCCTCGTGCTCGACGGTGACCCGGACGGCGTCGCGACGGGCCATGACGGAACGGGAGATGCGCAGCGGTTCGGCCAGTTCGAGCGAAGTGGTCCGCCAGCTGAGCTTCACGCGGCGCCTCCGCCGAGCAGGGCGGGCCGGGCTGCGGCCGGGTCGACGACGGTGCGGCAGCGCGCCCAGCCGGTGGCCTCGGCTGCCTGCGGGTGGCCGATCTCCAGCGGCCGGACGGCGAGTTCGGCCCGGTCCAGGCCGTGGGCGCGGCAGAACTCGTCGTCGTAGACGGTGCCGAGATAGCGGTGCGGACCGTCGGGGAAGACGGTCGCGACGACCGCGCCGGCCTCGACCCGGGCGGCCCAGGCGGAGACCAGGGCGACGGCCCCGGTGCTCCAGCCGCCGCTGACGAAGCTGGTGCGGGCGAGCCTGCGGCAGGCGTCGACGGCCTCGGCGGGCCCCACCCAGTGCACCTCGTCGAAGGCGTGGTGGGCGACGTTGCGGGGGTGGATGCTGCTGCCGAGGCCGCGCATCAGGCGGGGTCGCGCGGGTTGGCCGAAGATGGCGGAGCCCACGGAGTCGACGCCGATGACCTTCAGGCGCGGCCAGCGGCGGCGCAGGGGTCCGATCAGTCCGGCGCTGTGGCCGCCGGTGCCGACGCTGCACACGAGGACGTCCAAGTGGTCCAGTTGGGCGGCGAGTTCGGCGGCCATCGGCAGGTATCCGGCCGCGTTGTCGGGGTTGTTGTACTGGTCGGGCCAGTACGCGTCGGGCGTGCGGGCCAGCACCTCGTGCAGCCGGACGATCCGCGCCGCCTGCCAACCGCCCTCGCGGGCGGGCCGGTCGACGATGTCCAGCCGGGCCCCGTGACTGCGCAGCAACTGGCGCATGGAGGGCTCCAGTTCGGCGTCGCCGACCAGGATCACGGGGTGCCCGAGGGCCTGCCCGGCGAAGGCGAGGCCGATCCCGAGGGTGCCGGAGGTGGATTCGACGACGGGCGCACCGGGACGCAGCTCGCCGCGCCGGCGCGCACCGCGCAGCATCGACAGGGCCGCCCGGGCCTTCATCCCGCCCGCCCCGAGGCATTCGAGCTTCGCCCAGAACCCGGGCTGCGGAAACGGCAGTTCGGTGCGGATGCGGGCGAGGGGGGTGTCGCCGGCGAGGGTCAACAGGTCGGGGTTGCCGGCGCCGACGGGCAGCCGGCGGGGCAGGAAGGCCGTGCTCATAGCGGTCCTCCGTAGCGGTGGATGACTCCGGGTCCGCCGTCGAGCCAGAAGAAGGGGTAGGGCTCGGCGGAGATGGCGCTGACGCCGGCGCCGAGGAACCGGGGCAGGACGGCGCTGCCGGTCTGGGCGAACATGACGAGGGGCTTCGCGGTGGCGGCGGCGTGGTCGAGCAGCGGCTGGAAGGTGCCGTTGCCGAGGGTCATGCCCGAGGCGAGGACGGCGTCGCACTCCTCCAGCAGGGCGAGGGCGTCCGTGTGGAGGGGTTCGCCCCATTCGGTGGCGCCGCCTTTGAGGTCGCAGGGCAGGTAGTCGATGCCGCGTCGGCGCAGTTGCTCCAGGAGGGAGTTGACGACGCCGACGACGAGGACCCGGCGGGGCCCGTGCCGCGGCAGCAGGTCGACGACCGCGCGGGCCCTGGCCCGCGAACGGTCCAGCGAGCCGCCGGCGGGCAGCGGGTAGGAACGGGCGCCGTGCGCGGGGGTGTGGGGGCGCACGTGGGCCAGGTAGGCGTCCAGCGCCGCGATCCGCACCGGGCGCAGGGGGTGGTCGAGCAGGTCGGCCACGCTCGCGCCGACCACCTCGTCGAGGGCGGTGGCGGGCAGGGTGCCCGGCTCCACGGCGCAGGAGCCGACGGCCGCGGCGAGGCGCAGGCTGAGCACCTCGTTGCGGTACCCGCCCGCACGGCCTTCGTGGCGCACCGCCTGGGCCGTGGTGAAGGCGAGCGCGATGCGCTCCCCCCGCGGGTCCGGCCCGTATCCGCCGTCCCGCACCCGCGCGACGAGCTCCGCCACGCTCCGTACGACACCGTCGTCGCGCTCCTCCTCGGAGCGCGCGGGCCGGGGCAGGAGGGGGCGGGGGCGTGAGGTCGGCCCGTCCGGGGCGTGCTCCCGTACTCCTGCCCGGCCGGGTGGGGTCCGTCGCGCGTGCGGCGCGGTCCCGGGACCGGGCGGGTCGTGCGGTGGCGGGCCCGGGTGGACCGGGTGGCTCGGGGTCGTCATGCGGGCACCGCCGGGGACTCCTCGTAGCGGGGCCGAAGGCGCGTGAGCAGCCGTTCGGCGGCGACGCGGGCGCCGTGGCCGGCGTCGGCCGTCATGACGTGGCCGAGGTACTCGTTGTTGCTGGTCGCGGCCCGTACGGAGCGGCCGGGTTCGGCGAGGCTGAGCTCCAGCACCTCGGGCAGGTCGCGGACCCCTTCGGCGCCCTCGACGGCGGCGAGGGTGCCGGTGGCGGCGGGCAGCAGGAAGGCGATGGCGGCGCTGTGCACCCCGGTGGCCCGGGGCGTGAGGTCGGGGGCCGCGCCGAGGGCGACGTCGACGCAGGCAGCCGCGAGGTCGACGCCCCTGACGTGGCGGACCAGTTCGGTGATCCGGTTCCCGGCGGGGCGGGGGTTGACCTCGACGACCCGGGGTCCCAGCGGTGTCAGCTTGATCTCGGTGTGGCACACGACGTGGTCCAGTCCGAGGGCCTCGACGGCGGCCCGCGCGGTGTCCGCGGCGGCGCGCGCCTCGGCGGCCGGGAGGTCGGCCGGGAACATGTGGCCGGTCTCCACGAAGGCGGGGGATCCGCCGATGCTCTTGTCGGTGACGCCGACGACGTGCGTGACGCCGCCGTGGGAGACGGTCTCGACGCTGACCTCGGGCCCGGTGAGGAGCTCCTCCAGCAGGACGACGGGGGCGCGGTCCTGTCCGCGCGCGTTGACGGGGAACGCGGCGAGGTCCCGGCAGGCGCGTTCCAGTTCCCGTTCGTCGCGCACCTCCCGCACGAGCATCCCGGCGCACAGGTCCACGGGTTTGACGACCAGCGGGTAGCCGATGTCCCGGGCCGCGTCCGGGATCCGCGCGGGGTCCTCGCAGGCCGCGAAGCGCGGGCCCGGAACTCCGGCGTCCGCCAGGGTCCGGCGGGTCAGGTCCTTGCGGCTGGCCGCTTCGACGGCCGGGACGGCCGGCCCGGGCAGCCCGAGGTGTCGCGCGACGCGGGCCACCGCGGGCAGGTAGTAGTCGCAGGAGGAAACCACCCCGTCGAACGCCAGCACGGCATGGAGCCGTTCCAGCCGGGCCGGCAGGGCGTCGGCGTCGTTCGTGTCCGTCGTGACGATGTTGCGCGCGGCGAGCAACGGGTGCGCCCCGCCGCCGCCGGCGGCCCGCAGGTAGTGGTGGAGGTCGCGGGTGACGAAGGTGAACTCGTGCCCTCCCTCACGGATCGCCCTCGGCAGGAGTCCGCTCATCGATCCCACCCAGCTCTCGACAACCAGCAGATGTGCCACGCCACTTCCTCTCGGACCACGCCGGAATCCCGGAGCGCGGCAGTGCGCCGAGCCGGGTCGACCAGACGTTATCCGAAATCGTTTTCATTTCCAATAGCGGGTTCTCCGTACCGGCCCGACCCGTCCCACCGGGTCGGGCGCCACGGGCGCACGGGCCCCGCGGACCACCCCGACCGCTCCGCGGAGCGACCCCGGATCCCCGGGCGGGCGGGTGGTGTCTGAAACCCGTTCGTCCGTGCGGCGTTAGACGGCTCGGACCGGCGTGCGCGCCAGCGCACCGAACCGGTCCGGCCCGATGCCGATGGAAGTACGAGGAGCGAAATGACGGACCCGATGCCGGCCGGACGCGGTCGCAGGAGACTGGCCGCCCGATGCCGGCGGATCACCGAGGACCCCTCGTTCGGGATGGCCGTCTTCGTCGTGATCCTGCTGAACGCGGCCCTGATGGGGGCCGAGACGTACAGCGGGCTCGCCCGGACGCACCGGCAGGCGTTGGGCATCGCCGAGGAGTGCTGCCTCGCCCTGTTCACCCTGGAGATGCTGCTGCGCATCGGCTCGTTCACCGACCGGCCGAAAGCATTCTTCCGGGACCCGTGGAACATCTTCGACCTGGTGATCGTCGCCTCGGCGTTCGTACCGCTGCTGCGCGAGAACACCACCGTGCTGCGGCTGCTGCGGCTGGCCCGCGTCCTGCGCACCGCCCGGTTCCTGCCCCACCTGCGCATCCTGCTGGTCGCGGTGGGCCGCAGCCTGCCGGGTACCGCCAGCTTCCTGTTCGTCGGCGCGCTGGTGCTGTACGTGTACGCGATGGTCGGTTGGGTCTGCTTCGCGGAGTCGGACCCGCAGCACTACGGCTCGATCGGGCGGGCCTCGCTCACCCTCTTCCTCCTCACCACGCTGGACGGCCTCACCGACGCCGTCCGGGCCGGGTTGCAGATCTCCCGGTTCAGCATCGTCTACTACGCCTCCTACGCGCTGCTCGCCTCGTTCGTGCTGGTCAACGTCCTGATCGGGGTGGTGCTCAACTCGCTCGACGAAGCCCGGGAGATGGAGGCCGAGGACAAGCGGGCCCGCGACCGCGCCGAGGGCACGGGCGATCTCGCCGAGGAGGTCCGGGAGCGGATCGTGGCGGCCCGGACGGCCCTGGACGACCTGGAGGCGAGCCTCGCGGACGTCCCCTCCTCCCCCGCTCCCGGAACCCGGGGCGAGGAACGGAAGCGGGAACTGGAGTCGGCCGTGTAGAGCGGCCGGGACGCCGCGGGTGGGGCCTCCGGTGGCCCGGGCGCGGGCGGCCACGGGCCCCGAGCGGGTCCGGAGACGGCCCGGACCCGGTCGGGATGTGACGGAAGTCCGACGTGCGGCCGGCTGCCCTGGCGTCCGGGGCGCCCTTGGTGGTCGAATCGACGGGTGAGCACGCACAAGGACACCGAAGCCGGAACCGGCGGCCCGCCGGAGGACACCGGCGCCGGCCCCCCGCAGGACCCCGACGGTCACGGCGCCCCGGTCGGCCGCCGACTCGTCCTGGGGATGGCCGGGCTCGGCGCCGTGGGACTGGCCGCCTCGCCCTGGCTGCGTCGGGTGGCCGAGGCCGGGCTCGGCGCCGTCGCGGGCAAGGACCCGACGGGCCTGACCGGGATGCTGCCCAACGGGGGCGGCTTCCGCTACTACTCGGTGGCCTCCTCCGTCCCCGCACGCGGCCCGGCCGACTACCGCCTCACCATCGGCGGCCTGGTCGAGCGGCCGGTCTCGTACCGCCTCGACGAGCTGCTCGCGATGCCGCAGACCCGGGTGGTCCGCGACGTCCAGTGCGTCACCGGCTGGCGGGTGCCCGCCACCGCCTTCGAGGGCGTGCCCGTGGGGCGGCTCCTGGACGCCGCCGGGGTGCTGCCCGAGGGGCGGGCCATCCGCTTCGACTGCTTCGAGGGGACCTACACCGAGAGCCTCACCCTCCCCCAGGCCCGGCGCGAGGACGTCATGGTGGCGCTGAGGATGCAGGACCGACCGCTGAGCCACCGCCACGGCGGGCCGGTCCGCCTGTACGTGGCGCCGATGTACTTCTACAAGTCCGCGAAGTGGCTCTCGGGCATCACCGTGACCCGTGACGTGGAACCCGGCTACTGGGAGGAGCTCGGCTACGACGTCGACGCCTGGGTCGGCAAGTCGAACGGACGCGACGATGCACCCACCGTCTGACCTGCCGCCCCGCGTGCGCCGCTTCGGCCGCGCCGAGCGCTGGGTCCACCGGCTCACGGCCGCCCTGATGGGCGTGTGCGTGGTCTCCGCCGGCTGCCTGTACCTGCCGCCGCTCGCGGAGCTCGTCGGGCGCCGGCATCCGGTCGTCACCGTCCACGAGTGGTCGGGGCTGCTCCTGCCGCTGCCCCTGCTGGGGGGCCTGGCATCCCGGGCCTTCCGCACCGACCTGCGCTTCCTGAACCGGTTCGGGCCGCACGACCGGGTCTGGCTGCGCTCCGCGCTGCGCCGCCGGGGGCCGAGGCCGGCGGGCAAGTTCAACGCCGGGCAGAAGCTGTACGCGGCCTGGTTGGCCGGAGCGGTCCTGGTGATGCTGGGCACCGGACTGCTGATGTGGTTCACGGGGCTCGCGCCCCTGGCCGTCCGCACCGGGGCCACCTTCGTCCACGACTGGCTGGCCCTTGCCGTGGGCATCGTGCTCGCCGGGCACATCGGCAAGGCCCCCGGCGACCCGGAGGCCCGGCGCGGCCTGCGCACCGGCTACGTCGCCCGCTGGTGGGCCGAGCACGAGCACCCGCTGTGGCGCCCCGGGGACGGGCCCCGCTGAACCCCCGCCGGTTCGGCGGGGGTTCGGCGGGGGTTCGGCGGTCGGTCAGCCGCCGTCGCGGACGGCGACGATGCCGTTGAACACGCCGACGTACGCGGTGCCGTCGGGGCCGAGGGTGATCGGCGCCCAGTTGTTGTCGTACAGCGGTCCGGTGCCGGTCAGTTGGCGCCACCGGCGCTCACCGGTGCGGAAGTCCACCGCGGTGAGGTACCAGGCGTCGATCCCCCAGAAGTTGGGCTCCTTCTCGTAGAAGTAGAGGAGCCCGTTGGCGGTGGAGAGCTTGGGGACCACGGAGGGAGCGCGGATCGCGCTCTCCCAGATCGTGTCGCAGCCGCTGCCGTCGGCCCGTACGTCGATGCGACTGACGCCGCCGACCACGGACTTGCCCAGCAACAGCGAGGTGGGGTTCTCGTAGCCGTAGTTGTTCTCGACGACGATGCTGTTGCCCCAGGTGATGAGGGAGTTGTCGGTCGTCGAGGCGCCCGGGCCGAACACGGGCACCTTGCAGACGAGGCGCCGGTCGGCGGGCACGTCGGTGCCGCGCCGGTAGACCAGGACGTTCATCCGGTCGTCGGCGTTGTCGGTGATGGCGACGTAGCCGTTGCCGAAGAGGTCCGGGGTGGTGCCCGAACCCTGGTTCACGGAGCCGGGCTTGGTCCCGGTGCCGCGGTCGTACGTCTGGCGCCACCGCACCTCGGGGGCGCCGTCGGCGGTGGCGCGGAAGCTGTACAGGGCGTGGTCGGTGACGATGGAGACCCCGTCCTCGGCGACCGAGAAGGAGTTCTGGATCTCCTCGCCGGGCAACCGCAGCGAGCGGATCCGCGAGGTCGCCGGGTCCACGGTGCCGACGCGGCCCTGGCGGGTGACCCACCAGATGCGGCCGTTCCAGTCGGGCATCACGGAGGTGATGGGGTCGCAGGTGCCGCTGGGTCGAAGGTTGGTCCAGCTGACGCAGTCGTGCGGGACGTGGCCGGTGAGGTCCCAGTCGTCGTCGACGGTGAACTTCCAGCTCCCGTCGGGGTTCTGGGAATGCGAAAGGCGCAGGACGTGCTGGCGGGAGTCGGCCAGCACGGCCCGGTCCTGGTTGTCCAGGTAGAAGTAGGCGCCGCCCGAGGTGTCCTTGAAGATCTTCGCGAAGTCGAGCGAGGTGATCGCCTCGACGGTCGAAGAACGTTGCGGGAGCTGGTACTCCGCGAGCGTGGCGAGCGTACGGGGCTCCAGGAGCTTGACCTTGAAGCCGGAGAAGGTACCGCAGACGGTGACCAGGCGGCCGCCCGTGTCGAAGGTGGCGGTGGCGCACTCGCCGCCGAGGGCGGCGATCTTCTCGCTGGTGACCTGCGGGTTGCGGCCGAGGGGGCCGGACCACGGGGACGTGGCGCTGCCGGCGGCGTCGGAGTGCATGCCGCTGCGGCCGTTGGGCGCGAGGTACGGGTGTTGCGGCGGGGCCTCCCCGGGCAGCGGGGCGGCGGTGGCGGGGCCGCCCTCGTACTGGCTGACCAGGCGGTGGCCGGGCGCCTTGGGGATCTCCTCGGCCTGGGCCGGCCCGATCCCGTACATCACCGTCAGGACGGCGAGGGCGGGGACCACGGCGCAGTTCAGCGCTCTTCGGAACATCCGGGCATCCTCCTTCGTCTTCAGTTTTGTTGACATTGCGTCTGACATCGCGCCGCCGCCAGACGCTAGATCGCACTGCCCGAGGAGTCCATGGAAGAGCCGGATGATTCACGAAGGCGCAACAGTCGATCAAGGAGCCGTGACGTCGCTCCAGTGCGTCGTACGGTCGCACCAGCGGCCGAGGAGGACCGGATCGTGGCCCACCGCGAGGAGTCCGGCGCCCGTTTCGGCGCGGTACTCCTCGACGACCGCGACCAGCGCGGCGGTGGTGGAGGCGTCCAGCATCGCGGTCATCTCGTCGCACACCAACCAGCGCGGTCGCAGGATCAACGCCCTGGCCACGCAGGCACGTTGCAACTGACCGTCACTGACCTCGTGGGGGCGCCGGTCGAGCAGGTCGGCACCTAGGGCGACCCGGTCGGCGAGTTCGGCGACCCGGTCCCTCGCCTCCTCGCGCCGACCCGTGGCGCGCAGCGGTTCGGCGACGAGGTCGCGCAGCCGAAGGCGGGGATCGGCGGACAGCCTGGGCTGCTGGAAGACGACGCCGACCTCGGTGCGCAGGGAGCGCGGGGCCCGGTGACGGAAGCCCGTCACGGTGCGGCCGTCGAGGGCGACGCTCCCGCGGTCGGGCCGGTGCAGCAGGGCGGCGACCCGGGCCAGGGTGGACTTGCCGCAGCCGCTCGGCCCCAGCAGGCCGAGGGCCTCCCCGGGGCGCAGGGTCAGGTTCGCGTCCCGCACGACGGGGCTGCGCCGGTCGTATCCGGCGGTGATCCCGGTGAGCTCAAGCATGGTGGCAGGCCACCCCTTCGGTGAGCGGGGGTCGGTCGGTGCGGCAGCGGGCGTCGGCCAGGGCGCAGCGGGCGGCGAAGGCGCAGCCGGGCGGCAGGTCACCGAGTTCGGGCGGGGCGCCGGGGATGGGGGTGAAGGCCCGCTCGGGCAGGGCGTCGAGCAGTCCGCGGGCGTAGGGGTGGCGGGGCCCGGGCGCTCCGAAGAAGGCTTCGGCGGGGGCCGTCTCCACGATCCGTCCCGCGTACATGACGGCGACGGTGTCGGCGATCCGCTGGGCGGCGGCGAGGTCGTGGGTGATCATCAGCAGCGCGCGGTCGGCGTCCCGGGTGTGGGCCCGCAGTTCGTCGACGGTGCGGTGGACGAGGTCCCGGTCGAGGCCGGTGGTCGGCTCGTCGGCGAGGAGCAGGGGGGCGTCGCCGACGAGGGCGAGGGCGGTGGCGGCGCGCTGGGCGAGGCCGCCGGAGAGTTCGTGCGGGTGGCGGTCGAGGTGGCTCGCGGGGAACTGGGCGCGCGCGGCGGCCTCCTCGGCCGCGGCGCGCAGTCGGGCCCCGCGCGGGCCCTTCGCTCGCCGGTCGCGCGCTCCCTCGCCGGTGAGTTCCCGGACGGTCTCCTCCAGGTGGGACCGGATGGTGCGGACGGGGGTGAGGTGGGCGGCCGGGCTCTGCGGGACCAGCCCGATCCGGCGGCCCCGTACGGTGCGGGCGAGGGTCGCCTCGTCGGCGGCGAGCAGGTCGAGGCCGTCGGCGAGCCGGGCGGAGCCGGCGGTCTCGGCGTTGCCGGGGAGCAGGCCGAGGAGCGCGGAGGCGAGGACGGACTTGCCGCAGCCGCTCTCGCCGACGAGGGCGAGGCATTCGCCGGGGCCGAGCCGGAAGGTGGCGCCGGTGACGGCCTCGACGTATCGGTCGCCGCGCATCCGGAAGCGGACCGAGAGCCGGTCCACGTCGAGGACGGTTCCGGCGGGGGGTCCTTCGACGGGGACGGCCGCGGCGGGCACGGGCGTGGTCACAGGGTCAGCTCCGAGCGGCGTCGGGGGTTCAGCCGGTCGCGCCAGGCGCCCGCGAGGCCCGCGATGGCGAGCGTCGGGACGATCAGCAGCAGGCCGGGGAAGAGCGTGGGCCACCAGTCCCCGGCGAGCAGCGAGCCGCGCGCCGTCTGAACCAGGTTGCCGAGGCTGGCCTGGTGGGACGGCAGGCCGAGGCCGAGGAAGGAGAGGGCGGACTCGTGCCACATGGCGTGCGGGACCATCAGGACCGCGGCGAGCCCGGCCTGCGGGAGCACGCCGGGCACCAGGTGCCGTACGGCGACCCGCAGGCGCGAGGCCCCGCCGGAGACGGCGGCGTCCACGTAGGGACGGCCGCGCAGCGACAGGACCTCGGCGCGCACGATCCGGGCCGTGGACAGCCAGTGGGTCAGGGCCACCGAGACCACGACGGGCCACACCCCGGGCCGGAACATGGCCACGATGAAGATGCCGAGCAGCAGGTGCGGGATGGACGAGAGGGTGTCCACGGCCCGCATGACGAGGCGGTCGGTCCAGCCGCCCAGCGCCCCGGCCGCCGCCCCGACGGCGGTGCCGATGACGGTGGCGACCAGGGCCGCCACCAGGCCGACGAGCAGGGAGACCCGCAGTCCGTAGACGCAGCGCAGGAGCAGGTCCCGGCCGACGTCGTCGGTGCCGAAGGGGTGTTCCCAGGACGGCGGCAGCAGCTTCGCCGTGAGGTCGACGGCCTGCTGGTCCAACTGCGCCAGCGGGGGCACGAGCAGGACGGCCAGGACGATGACGGCGACGACGGCGGCGCAGACGCGCACGCGCAGCGTCCGGGTGGAGCGACGGGCCGCGCCGCGGGACGTCCAGGTGATCGCCGGGTCAGCCATCGAAGCCCACTCTCGGGTCGGCCAGTCCGTAGAGCAGGTCGGACAGCAGGTTCCCGACGAGGACGGCGGCCGTGGCCAGTACGGTCAGCGCTGCCAGCAGCGGGAAGTCGACGGACGTGGCGGCCTGGACGGTGGCGGCGGCGATGCCGGGCCAGCTGAACACGGTCTCCACCAGGAGGGCTCCGGTGATCAGTTCGGGGACGCGCGAGCCGATCAGCGTGAGCATCGGGAGCATGCCGGAGCGCAGCCCGTGACCCAGCAGGATCCGGCGTTCGGCGATGCCCCGGGCCCGGGCGCCGCGGACGGGGTCCTCCTCCAGCGCGTCGGCCACGCCCTGGCGGACGTAGAGGAAGAACCAGGGCAGCTGGGAGATGCCGAGCACCAGGGCGGGCAGCACCAGGTGGGAGGCGACCTGCCCGAAGGTGATCGTGTCGTCGGCCGCGTCCGTGAGGCCCCCGGAGGGCAGGACGCCCAGGCGTACGGCGAAGAACCAGATGGCCAGCAGCCCCAGCCAGAACGCGGGGGCCGCCTCCAGCGTGTACGCGAGGGCGGACACGGCGCGGTCGAGGAGGCTCCCTTGGCGGCGTGCGGCGAGCACGCCGAGCCCGGTGCCGAGCAGCACGGCCACGGCGAAGGCGCAGCCGGCGAGCAGCGCGGACCAGCCCACCCGCTCGACGATCACGTCCATGACGGGGCGACGCATGACGGAGGAGGTGCCGAGGTCCCCGGTGAGGGCGGAGGTGAGCCACTCCCACCAGCGGACCGGCATCGGCCGGTCGACGCCGAGGTTGATCCGCAGTTGGTCGAGTTCGGCCTGCGAGGCGGTGAGGCCGGCGGTGCCGGCGTACGCCTTGACCGGGTCGAAGGGGGACATCGCGGCGACGGCGAAGACCCCGAAGGTGACGACGAGCAGGACCGGGCCGGCGAACAGCAGCCGCCGCCCGGTCATGCGCGCCATCGGCCCCCAGGGGAGGCGGTGGGAGCGGCTGGTCACGTGGGTCGGCTCACTTCTGCTTCGGCTTCCAGGTCTCCACGTTCCACCAGGGGCCGGTGCCGAGACCGTGGTCGTGCGGCTCGACCTGGGTGGTGGGTCCGTCCCACTTGTCGTTCATCACGTACAGGTGGTCGATGTGGGTGAGGAACACGTAGCCCGGGTTCTTCACGAGTTCGCGCTGCACGGTGTCGTAGGCGTTCTTGCGGACGGCCGGGTCGCCGCTGCGGCGACCGTCGACGAGCGCCTGGTCGACGGTCGGGTTCTCGTACCGGGCCATGTTGTTGAAGCCGTCGCCGCCGAGGGAGGAGGTCAGCAGCAGGTACTGGTCGAAGTCCGGGTCGGCCGGGGAGCCGCCGCCGGCGAGGACGGCGTCGGTCTTCATGCGGGGCTCGATGACCTCCCAGGTCCCGGCCTCGGTCCTGACCTCGATGCCGGCCTTCTTGGCGTCGGAGGCGAAGGCGAGGGCGTGGTCCTGGCGGAGCTTGTCGCCGGAGGGGTACCAGAGCGGGAAGGCGGCGCGGACGCCGTCCTTGACGCGGATGCCGTCCTCGCCCGCCTTCCAGCCGGCGTCGTCGAGGATCCTCTTCGCCCTGTCCGGGTCGTACGGGCGCTCGGTGCCGGCGGTGAACCAGGGGCTGCCGACCGGGACCGGCCCGTAGGCGGCCTTGCCGGCGCCCTCCAGGAGCTTGTCGACCATGGTCTTCCGGTCGACGGCGATGTCCAGCGCCTGCCGGACCGCCACGTCACCGGTGACCTTGTGGTGCGTCGGGAGGGTCACGTTGCGGTAGTCGAAGGACTTGGCCGCGTACGTGGTGCGTACCGGGTCCTTCTCGAAGCCGCGGGCGAGGTTGGGGGGCAGCACGGCCGCGTCGAGCTCGCCGGAGCGCAGCCGGGTGGCGCGGACGTCGTCGTCCTTGATGACGGCCATGGTGAACTTCTTCACCGCGGGCTCGCCGCCCCAGTAGGAGGGGTTGGCCTTGAAGGTGATCTTCTCGCCCCGGGACCAGCCGGCGAGCAGGTACGGGCCGGTGCCGACGGGCTTGGTGCCGAAGTCGCCGCTGTTGACGTCCTGCTTGCCCGCCACGTGCTCGGGGACGACGGGCAGGACGGTCCGCTCGGCGAACGCCGCGTAGGGGTACTTCAGGGTGAAGACGACCCGGTCCTCGCCCTGCGCGGTGACGCTCTCGACGGCGTCCAGCTCGGTCCTCGACGGGTTGTTCGTGGCCGGGTCGAGGATGGTCCGGTAGGTGAAGACCACGTCCTTGGCGCCGAAGGGCGCCCCGTCGCTGAACTTCACGCCCTGGCGCAGCTTGTACGTGTACGTGCGGCCGTCGGCGGAGACCTCGGGCAGCGCCTCGGCCAGCGCGGGCGTCAGCTTCATGTCGACGTCGTGGGCGAGCAGCCCGTCGAAGACCTTGGAGTTGCCGTCCTTGCCGTAGCCCAGGAGCGGGCTGAGGGTGTCCGGTTCGGTCGCGATGCCGACCACCGCGGAGTCGGCCGCCGAGGCGGACGCCGCGCCACCCGTCGGGTTCGAACAGGCCGCCACGCCCGTGATGAGTACGGCGGTCAGCGTCACCGCGGCCGCTCCCCGTGCTGTCCGGGCCGTCATGCGCACATCCTTGTTCGCGATCATCCGTTATTGCAAAGAAATGGCAATAGTGCCAGATGAGGGCCGGGGGGACCGAATCGACCGGCGCACGCCACACGGCCCCGACCCGCTCGTTCCGGGCAAATCCCGTGCCCCACAAGCGGATTCCGGCCACCCGGGGGTTGCCCGGAACCCGCCCCGCGTGCCATATATGTCTAGACCTTTACGGCGACCACGAGGACGCCCCGACCGCGGAGGCCGGCCTTGCGACGCACCGCTCCTTCGCGCCCCCGTCCGGCGGCGCTCGCCCGCTGTCTGGCCCTCGCGGCGCTGACGGCGTTGACGGCCTGCGCGAGCGGCGACACCGAGCCCCCGCGCGCGCCCGCCGGGCTCACCGCCCAGGCCGGCAGCGCCACCTCCGTGCACGTGATGTGGGCGGCGGCGGCGCCCGCCGACGGCGTGACCGGGTACCAGGTGTTCCAGGCCGGGCAGCTGGTCCGTGACCTCCCCGCCGAGAAGACCATGGTCGACATCACCGACCTCGCCCCGCGGACGCCCTACGACTTCACCGTCCGGGCGCGCGACGCCGCCGGCAACCGCTCCCCCCTCAGCGCCCCCGCCCGCGCCACCACCCCGGCCGCCCGGGCCGAGGACCGGCAACCGCCCACCGCCCCGCCCACCGGCACCGGCAGCGCCCTGGGCCCCCGTACGGTCCGCCTCGTGTGGGCGGCGGCCGCCGACGACACCGGCGTCACCGCCTACGACATCCACCAGGGCGACGTGCGGATCCACACGGTCGGCCCCGGCGAGACCTCCACCACCCTCGAAGGGCTCCAGCCCGGCACCGCCTACTCCTTCACCGTCCGCGCCCGGGACGGCGCCGACAACTCTTCCCCCGACGGACCCCCCGTCTCCGTGACCACCCCCGCCGACCCGGCCCAGGGCCCCGGCACCGCCCCCGCCGCGTTCACCGCGACGGCCTCGCCCGGCGCCGTCGACCTGTCCTGGACCGCCCCCGACACCGGGCGGGCGACCACCGAGTACCAGCTCTACGTCAACGGACAGCCCGTCACCGTCATCCAGTTCGGCGCGGGCGCGAAGCCCGGCGGCCCGGCCACGCACCGCCTCACGGCCACCGAGCCGCCCGGTACCGCCTGGACCCTGAAACTCCGGGCCCGACTGCCCGACGGCAACTGGGGCGCCTTCTCCGCGGAGCGGCGCGTCGTCCTCGCGGGCTGACGCGAGCGAGTCGTTCCGGCCGGCCGAACGAACCGAACGGCACTGCCACGAAAGAAGATCGCGCACAATACAACCGTGTTCGGTGAGTACTCGGTCAACGACAATCAGGCAGACTCCGCAGGCGGGGGCCCTGCGCCGGACTCTGGCGCCGTGCCGGGAAATCTGCCGCCGGAAACGGCGAGCTTCGTCGGCCGGGACGGTGAACTCGCCGCACTCGGAGCACTGCTCGGCGATCGCAGGCTGGTCACCCTGACCGGGGTGGGCGGCGTCGGCAAGTCCCGCCTCGCCCTGCAGGCCGCCGCCGACCGGGGCCAGGCCCGCCCCGACGGGGTCTGGTGGGTGGAGCTCTCCCCCCTGCGCGACCCGCAACTGCTCACCACCACCGTCGCCCACGCCGTCGGCCTGGCCGACCACTGCGCCCACTCCCTCGACGAGGAACTGTGCGCGTGGATGGCCGACAAGGAACTCCTGCTCGTCCTCGACACCTGCGAACACCTGGTCCCCGCCGTCCGCCACCTGGTGGCCGAACTCCTCCAATCGGCGCCCGGGTTGACGGTCCTGACCACCTCACGGGAGCGACTGGACTCCCCCGGCGAGACCGTCGTCGACGTACGACCGCTGTCCTGCGAGGGACCCGACAGCGACGCCCTCGCCCTCTTCCGGGCCCGCGCCACGGCCACCGGCGCGCGAGTCGCCGAGATCTTCGAGGACCCCGACCGGACCGAGATCGCCACCGAGGTGTGCCGCCGGCTGGACGGGATCCCGCTCGCTCTGGAGCTCGCCGGGGCCCGGATGCGGCGGTGGTCGCTGGAACAGGTGGCGCAGCGGTTGGGGGCGCGCTTCGACCTGCTCACCGACACCCGCGCCGCGCTGCTGCCCCGGCACCGGACCATGCGCACCGCCATCGGCTGGAGCCACGAGCTGTGCGAGCCCGTGGAACGGCTGCTGTGGGCCCGACTGTCGGTGTTCACCGGGGACTTCGACGTGGCGGCCGCCCGGGCCGTGTGCGCAGGCGGCCCGTTGGCCGCGGCCCGGGTGGAGCGCGTCCTGGACGGCCTGGTCGCGAAGTCCGTCGTACGGCGCTCCCCCGAGCGTGGCGCGGGGGCCCGCTACCGGATGTTGGACACCATCCGCGAGTTCGGCCACGACTGGCTGGCCGAGCTGGGCGAGGTACGGACCGTCACGGACCGGCACGCCCACTGGTACGCGGCCCTCTCCCAGGCCGCCGAACGGGGCTGGATGGGCCCCGGCCAGGTCGACTGGTACCGCAGGGTGACCGCCGAGCACGCACAACTGCGCACGGCCCTGGACCACCTGCTCGGCGCGGATCCCGGCGCCGCACTGGAGATGTCCGGGGCCCTGTGGTTCTTCTGGTTCGCGTGCGGACACGTCCACGAGGGCCGGGACTTCCTGGAACGCGCCCTGGACGGCGGACCGCCGGGCGGTCCCGGTCACGTCCAGGCCCTTTGGGCGCTCGGGCTGACGGCCCTGCTCCAGGGCGACATGGCCCTCGCCCAGGACCTCGGCGCGCGCTGCACCCGGGAGGCGCACGCGCTCGCCGACCCGGAGCGGGAACTGCGCGCCGCCTACCTGCGGGCGGTGTCGGTCCTGATGCCGGGCGACCCGCAGGCGGCGCTCGTCCTGGCCGGCCCCCGGGCGCGGGCGGGCCGTGGGGGACGCGCCGACGGGACGGGTTGGCTGCTGTGCCGGCTGGCCACCGGCTACGCCCTGTGCGACCTCGGGCGCTTCGAGGAGGCCGCCGACGAGGCGCGCGAACTGCGGGAGGCGTGCGCGGAGCTCGGCGAACGATGGCTCCGGGCCTACGCGGATTACATCCTGGCCGTGTCGGCGCTGGGACTCGGCCACCACGGCGAGGCCGCCCGCTGGGTACGGTCCATGCTGTCGGGCAAGCGGCTGCTGGGCGACCGCTTCGGCATCGCGCTGGGCCTGGACGTCCTCGCGGCGGCGGTGGCGGCCCTGGGCGACGGAGAACTGGCCGCACGACTGCTCGGCACCGGGCACGCCTGGTGGCGCACGGTGGGCAGGCCGCAGATGGGCGGGGCGCCCTCGCTCACGGCCCTGCGGGACCGGGGCGAGCGGCAGGCCCGCGCGGCGATCGGGGACGCGGCGTACGAGAGCGCGTTCCTCGGCGGCACGGCGGCGCCCACCGGCTGACCGGCAGCCGGTGAGCGGCCTGACTCGGGGGCTCCCGTCAGTACGGGAGGGGTCTGCCCGACGGGGTACGCAGATCCAGGTCTCGGGGGGCGGGTTTGGGGACGGGCTTGCGGATCAGCTGCTGGCGCATGCTGCCTCCTCGCTCAGACCAGGGCCGGTCGACGGGGTTCCACCGTCCGGCCTTCGGGGAGCAGTTCACCGGTGTCATCGAAAAGCACCACGCCGTTGCACAGCAGGTTCCAGCCCTGTTCGGGGTGGGAGGCCACGGTACGGGCAGCGTCGTGATCGGCGCTGTCGGCGGTCGGGCAGGGGGGCTGGTGGGAGCACATTGGCGCACCTCCTCGCAGAGTGGGGCGGGAGGGCCGGTGGTCACCCGGTCGAATCCGCGATCCACGGTGGCGGTGAGTATTGCTGATCGCCACCCCCGGACGGAACCCATATTCGTGGTCCAGTTCAGGGTGTGTATGCCCGCTTACCATGCGCTCATGCCAGCTATCCGGATCATTCACCGCACACCGCTCCCGCCGGCCGAGGCCTGGCGGCGGCTCACGGACTGGGAACGGCACGGCGCACAGGTTCCGCTCACCCGGACGACCATCGAAACGGCGCCTCCGACGCACGTCGGAACGCGGTTCACGGCGCGCACGGGGGTGGGCGGGATCACCTTCGACGACCCGATGGAAGTGGTCCGCTGGCAGCCCCCCGCGCCGCCCGCCGCCGGACTGGTCCGACTGGAGAAGCGCGGGCGGGCGGTGACCGGCTGGGCGGAGATCGAAGTCCGCCCGCTCCCCTCGGGGGGTACGGAGGCGCACTGGCGCGAGGACCTGCGCGTACGGGGCCTGCCGCGCCTGTTGGACCCGCTGACGGCCGCGGCGGGCCGCGTGCTGTTCACCCGCGCGCTGACCCGTCTCCTGTCCCCCGACGGCCGTTGAGGCCGCTAGCGGATCGGCATCCCGGAGAGCGTCCGAGCGATCACCAGCCGCTGGATCTCGCTGGTGCCCTCGAAGATCGTGTAGATCGCGCTGTCCCGGTGCATCCGCTCCACCGGGTACTCGCGGGTGAAGCCGTTGCCGCCGAGGATCTGGACGGCCTGCGCGGTGACCTTCTTGCACATCTCGCTCGCGAACAGCTTGGACATCGAGCCCTCCGCCGAGGTGAACGGCTTGCCCGCGACCGCCATCCAGGACGCCCGCCACACCAGCAGCCGGGCCGCGTCGATCTGCGTGCGCATGTCGGCGAGCTGGAAGGCGACGCCCTGGTTGTCGATGATCGGACGGCCGAACTGGGTCCGGGTCCTCGCGTAGTCGAGGGCCACCTCGTACGCGGCGCGGGCCGTGCCGACGGCCATGGCGCCGACCGCGGGCCGGGAGGCCTCGAAGGTGGCCATCGCGGCGTTCTTCACCCTCTCGCCGCCCGCCGCCGCCCGCTCGCGGGCCCGCGCGAGCCGCTCGTCCAGCTTGTCCTTGCCGCCGAGCAGGCAGGAGCCCGGGATCCGGCAGTCCTCCAGGACCACTTCCGCGGTGTGCGAGGCGCGGATGCCGTGCTTCTTGAACTTCTGCCCCTGCGAGAGTCCCCGGGTGCCGGGCGGGACGATGAAGGAGGCGTGCCCCTTGGTGCCGAGTGCGGGGTCGACGACGGCCACCACGATGTGCACGTTGGCGATGCCGCCGTTGGTCGCCCAGGTCTTGGTGCCGTTCAGCACCCATTCGTCGGTGGCCCGGTCGTACACGGCGCGGGTGCGCATGGCGCCGACGTCGGAACCGGCGTCCGGCTCGGAGGAGCAGAAGGCGGCGACCTTGACGTCGTCGGGAGTGCCGTACATCTGGGGTATCCAGGTGCCGATCTGCTCCTCGGTGCCGTTGGCGACGACGCCGATGGCCGCGAGGCCGGTGCCGACGATCGACAGGGCGATGCCCGCGTCACCCCAGAAGAGCTCCTCCATCGCCATCGGGATGCCGAGGCCGGTGGGGTCGAAGAACTGCTGGGCGTAGAAGTCCAGGGAGTAGATGCCGACCTTGGCCGCCTCCTGGATGACGGGCCACGGAGTCTCTTCGCGCTCGTCCCATTCGGCGGCCGCGGGGCGGATCACGTCGGCGGCGAAGCCGTGGATCCAATCGCGCACCTGCTTCTGGTCGTCGTTGAGCTCCATGGTGAACTCCGCCATGTCCCCTCCAGCTGTCTCACGTGGCCACCAGCGAAGTTACTGCCGGTAACCAGAACAATGACCACAGTCTGTTACCGGCCGGTAAGCACTGTCAAGCGCCGCCGATTCGATCGCGACGGTGTGCGGGGTGTTACGTTGCGTGGGCGTCACGCACATCGCAAGGGCGGGGAGAGAAACACGTCATGCAGACCACTCAGCAGGCCGGCGAACCGGGAGCGGCGGACCGCCGGCGGCGGGAGCTGCTGGAAGCGGCCGACCGCGTCGTGCTCCGGGACGGCCCCAAGGCGTCCATGAACGCCATCGCGGCCGAGGCCGGCATCACGAAGCCGATCCTCTACCGACACTTCGGCGACAAGGCCGGCCTCTACCAGGCCCTCGCCGTCCGGCACACCGACGCCCTGCTGGAGTCGCTGCGGGCCGCGCTCGACGCCCCCGCCGAACGGCGCCGGCGGGTCGAGGCCACGCTCGACACCTACCTCTCCGCCATCGAGGCCCGCCCCCAGGTCTACCGCTTCCTGATGCACCCGGCCGAGGACTCGCAGAGCCCCGAGCGCGGCTTCGACGTCGGTCTGCACTCGGCCCCGCTGCTGCGCCGACTCGGCGAGGAACTGGCCCAGGTCGTCGGCGAACGGGTCGACCTCGGCCCGGGCGGCGAACGCCTGGCCCGGATCTGGGGGCACGGCATCGTCGGCATGATGCACGCGGCCGGGGACTGGTGGCTCGGCGAGCGCCCCTGCGACCGGGCGGAACTGGTCACGGGCCTCACCGACCTGCTGTGGGGCCGCCTCGCCACCGCGGGCAACCGCGCGGACGGCCCCGGGTTCTGAAGACCCGTCAGGACGTGGAGTCGGCCCCGCCGTACGCCGCCCGCGCGCCCCACGGGGTCTTGCGGATCGCCCGCCGCAGCCGCCTGGCCCGCAGCCCGGTGACCCGGTCCGCGTAGACCGTGCCGTCGAGGTGGTCGCACTCGTGCTGGAGGCAGCGGGCGAAGAACCCGGTGCCCTCGATGCGCACGGGCGACCCGTCGGAGGTGACGCCCTCGACGACCGCGCGGTCGTGGCGCACGGTTCCCGCCTCCAGCCCGGGCAGCGACAGGCAGCCCTCGGGACCGCGGTACTCGTCCCCGTCGGCGGCCACCAACCGCGGGTTGACGACGTGCCCGACGTGGCGGACGTCCTCGTCGTCCGGACAGTCGTAGACGAAGACGCGCTGCCCGACACCGACCTGGTTCGCGGCCAGGCCGACACCTTGGGCCGCGTACATCGTCGCGAACATGTCCTCGATGAGCCGGTCGAGTTCCGGGCCGAAGTCGGTGACCTCCGCGCAAGCGGAATGGAGCACCGGATCGCCCAGCAGACTCATGGCGCGGACGAGTCCGGTGGTACCTGGAAGGGGGCGCTGTCGCATGGCGGTAAGGGTACGACGGGCGAATATATGAGGAGATCCGCGGCGGCCCGGGGGCGCCGCGGTCAAGGCCGCGGCAGGTACTGGATAGGCTGGGGCCGACCGACGCTAGGAGGACAAGGGACGATGGCAGGCAACACGGAGCCGCTTTCGCCGCGGGCCAAGCTGGCCGTGACGGCGGGCAAGGCCGCGGCGGCGGTGTCGCGGGCCGCGGGACGCGGAAGCGGATCGGTAATCGGTGGCAAGGTCGCACTCAGGCTGGACCCCGATCTTCTCGGCGCGCTGGCGCAGCACCTCGACGTCGTCCTCGTGTCCGCGACGAACGGCAAGACCACGACGACCCGGCTGATCGCCGAGGCCCTGCGGGCGGCCGGTCCGGTCGTCTCCAACGCGCTGGGCGCCAACATGCCGGCGGGCATCACCTCGGCCCTGGCCGGCGGCTCGGACGCCAAGTACGGCGTCATCGAGGTCGACGAGAAGTACCTGGCCGGAGTGGCCCGGGACGTCACCCCCAAGGTGATCGCCCTGCTCAACCTCTCCCGCGACCAGCTCGACCGCGCGGCGGAGACCCGCATGCTCGCCGAGAAGTGGCGCGAGGGCCTGGAGGGCTCGAAGGCGGTCATCGTCGCGAACTGTGACGACCCGCTGATCGTGTGGTCGGCCTCCTCCTCGCAGAACGTGGTGTGGGTCGCCGCGGGCCAGGAGTGGAAGGACGACGCCTGGTCGTGCCCCTCCTGCGGCGGCGTGATGCAGCGTCCCGGCGACGACTGGTTCTGCGCCGAGTGCGGCTTCCGCCGGCCGACCCCGAGCTGGGTGCTCTCCGGCGACCACGTGCTGGACCCGCACGGTTCGGCCTGGCCGATCCACCTCCAGCTGCCGGGCCGCGCCAACAAGGCCAACGCCGCCCAGTCCGCCGCCGTGGCCGCCGTGTTCGGCGTGCCGCCGCAGGTCGCGCTGGAGCGCATGTACCAGGTGCAGGCGGTGGCAGGCCGCTACGACGTCGTCAGCTTCATGGGGCGCGAGCTGCGGCTGCTCCTCGCGAAGAACCCGGCGGGCTGGCTGGAGACGTTCTCGCTGATCGACCCGCCGCCGACCCCGGTGATCCTGTCGGTGAACGCGCGCGGCGCCGACGGCACCGACACCTCCTGGCTGTGGGACGTCGACTACCCGCGCCTGGCCGGTCACCCGATCTTCGTGATCGGCGACCGCAAGCTGGACCTGGCGGTCCGCCTGGAAGTCGCGGGCCTGGACTTCCGGGTGTGCGAGACCCTCGACGAGGCCGTGCAGCTGGCGCCGCCCGGACAGATCGAGCTGATCGCGAACTACACCGCCTTCCAGGACGTGCGCCGCCGCGTCGGCAACTAGCCCCCGTCAGAAACGCAGAGGACAAGAGCATGAGCGACAACAGCCTGCGTCTGGTGTGGGTCTACCCCGACCTGCTCAGCACGTACGGAGACCAGGGCAACGCCCTCGTCGTGGAGCGCCGGGCGCGCCAGCGCGGCCTGGACGTGCAGCGCGTGGACGTGCGCAGCGACCAGCCCATCCCCACGTCGGGCGACATCTACCTGATCGGCGGCGGTGAGGACCGGCCGCAGCGACTGGCCGCGGAGCGCCTGCTGCGCGACGGCGGCCTGGAGCGGGCCGTCTCGAACGGGGCGATCGTCTTCTCGGTGTGCGCCGGGTACCAGATCCTCGGCCAGGAGTTCGTCAACGACGTCGGTCAGCGCCAGGAGGGCCTCGGCCTGCTGGACGTGGTGACCGTGCGCGGCGAGGGCGAGCGGTGCGTCGGTGACGTGCTCGGGGACATCGACCCGCGCCTGGGCCTGCCGCAGCTGACGGGCTTCGAGAACCACCAGGGCGTCACCCACCTCGGCCCGACGGCCCGCCCGTTCGCCCGGGTGAGCATGGGCCGCGGCAACGGCACCGGCGACGGCACCGAGGGCGCGTACAACGACACCGTCTTCGGTACGTACATGCACGGCCCCGTGCTGGCCCGCAACCCGCTCATCGCGGACCTGCTGCTGAAGCTGGCCCTCGACGTGAACGCGCTGCCGGCCATGGACGACCGTTGGTACGAGGCGCTGCGCGCCGAGCGCATCGCGGCGGCCACGCAGCCCGCGTAACGCGCGGCCGCGCCGTACCGCACGCCGGGCCCGGATCCCCCCGCGGGGACCCGGGTCCGGCGTGCGTTCGTTCGTACGATTGATCGGACCAGCATGTGGAGGATGGTTCAGTCCAGCGCGGATCCGCTTGTAGGGTGACGGGTAGTTCCAACCGGACGACGTGGTCCGGTCGTCGGCCCACGTTGCAAAGGTTCCTCCTGCCATGCGCATTGGTGTGCTCACTTCCGGAGGCGACTGCCCCGGCCTCAATGCCGTCATCCGTTCCGTCGTGCACCGCGCCGTCGTCGACCACGGCGACGAGGTGATCGGCTTCCACGACGGCTGGCGCGGCCTGCTGGAGTGCGACTACAGCAAGCTCGACCTGGACGCCGTCAGCGGCATCCTGGCCCGCGGCGGCACCATCCTCGGCTCCTCCCGCGTCCAGCCCGCGCACCTGCGCGACGGTGTGGAGCGGGCCCGCGGGCACGTCCAGGACCTCGGCCTCGACGCCATCATCCCGATCGGCGGCGAGGGCACCCTGAAGGCCGCCCACCTGCTGTCGCAGGGCGGGCTGCCGATCGTCGGCGTGCCGAAGACGATCGACAACGACATCGCCTCGACCGATGTCACCTTCGGTTTCGACACGGCCGTGGGCGTCGCCACCGAGGCCCTGGACCGGCTGAAGACCACCGCCGAATCGCACCAGCGCGTGATGGTCGTCGAGGTCATGGGGCGCCACACCGGCTGGATCGCGCTGCACTCGGGCATGGCGGCCGGCGCGCACGCCATCGTGGTGCCGGAGCGGCCCTTCGACATCGACGAGCTGACGGCCATCGTCGGCGAGCGGTTCGAGGCGGGCAAGCGGTTCGCGATCGTCGTCGTCGCCGAGGGCGCCAAGCCGGCCGAGGGCTCGATGGCCCTGGAGCAGGGCGGTACGGACATCTACGGTCACGAGCGGTTCGCCGGCATCGGCAACCGGCTCGCCGTCGAACTGGAGGAGCGCCTCGGCAAGGAGGCCCGTCCGGTGATCCTGGGTCACGTCCAGCGCGGCGGCACGCCGACCGCGTACGACCGGGTGCTCGCGACCCGTTTCGGCTGGCACGCCGTCGAGGCGGCGCACCGCGGCGAGTTCGGCATGATGACCGCGCTGCGCGGTACCGAGATCCGGATGGTTCCGCTCGCCGGGGCCGTGGAGACCCTCAAGACGGTGCCCGCCGAGCGGTACGACGAGGCCCAGACCGTTCTGTGATGTTTCCCCCCTTCTGAGGGCGCCCCCGGACGCGTTCGCCTCCGGGGGCCCCATTACTGTGGTGGAGCACCACGGTCAAGGGAGTGAACAGATGGATCACAGCGGGCACGGCACGGACATGAACATGGACCTGCCGCCGTTCACTCTCGGGCGCGGGTTGGAGTTCTCCTTCGACGCCTTCTTCCTGTTCGCCTCCCTGGCCGGCCTCGCCCTCTACGCGTGGGGCGTGCTGCGGCTGCGCCGGCGCGGCGACGCCTGGCCGGTCGGTCGGACGGTCGCCTTCACCCTCGGTGTACTGACCGTGATCCTGATGATGTGCACCAAGCTGAACGACTACGGCATGGTCATGTTCAGCGTGCACATGGTCCAGCACATGGTGATCAGCATGATCACGCCGATCCTGCTGCTGCTCGGCGCCCCGGTCACGCTGGCGCTGCGCGCGCTGCCGCCCGCCGGGCGCGGTCGCAAGGGACCGCGCGAGCTGCTCCTGAAGCTGCTGCACAGCCGGTACATGCGGATCGTCACCCACCCGGCGTTCACCATCCCGATGTTCATCGCCAGCCTCTACGGGCTGTACTTCACCCCGCTCTTCGACTTCCTGATGGAGAGCCGTACCGGACACATCGCGATGATGGTGCACTTCCTCGCGGTCGGCCTGATCTTCTTCTGGCCGATCATGGGCGTGGACCCGGGCCCGCACCGCCCCGGCTACGTGATGCGGATGCTGGAACTGTTCGCGGGCATGCCCTTCCACGCCTTCTTCGGCATCGCCCTGATGATGGCCAGTGAGCCCATGATCAAGACGTACGCGAGCCCGCCGGCCTCCCTCGGCATCGACCCCCTGCTCGACCAGCAGTGGGGCGGCGGCATCGCCTGGGCCTTCAGCGAGATCCCCTCCGTACTGGTCCTGATCGCGCTGGTCTACCAGTGGTACCACTCGGAGCAGCGGGCCGCGAAGCGCTCCGACCGGGCCGCGGACCGCGACGGCGACCAGGAGCTCGCGGCGTACAACTCGTATCTCGCCTCGCTCCAAGGGCGCGGCCAGTAGCGCGGGAGCGCCCTCCCGCGCCACCATGGGGCATGACAGGATCCGTTAAGGCGATGGCCGTCACGACCTTCGCCGCCCTGGTGGCCGTTTCCGCCTATTCCGTGGTCCTCGGCAGCAACGGCTGGCTGTGGTTCGGCTGGGTGGTGCTGGGGCTCCTGACCCTCGGACTGGCCGCTTCGCGCCACGTCTGACCGATCCGCTCGGCGGGGCCCGCCCGGTGCGGGTCCGTGCCCCGCCGTACTGCGGGCTGCCCCCACCCCTCCTGCTCCGTGCCTGACTGTCCGTAGGATGGACGTGACCTTGAGGCATCGACGGGAGCTGCCCGGTGTTCTACCACTTGCTCAAGCACGTCCTGCTCGGCCCGCTGCTGCGGCTGCTGTTCCGGCCGCGGATCGAAGGACTGGAGAACATCCCCCCGGAGGGCGCCGCGATCATCGCGGGCAACCACCTCTCCTTCTCGGACCATTTCCTCATGCCCGCGATCCTCAAGCGGAGGATCACTTTCCTGGCGAAGGCCGAGTACTTCACCGGGCCGGGGATCAAGGGCCGGCTGACCGCCGCCTTCTTCCGCAGTGCCGGGCAGATCCCGGTGGACCGCTCCGGCAAGGACGCCGGCAAGGCGGCGCTGCGCGAGGGGCTGGGGGTCCTGGCCAAGGACGAGCTGCTCGGCATCTATCCCGAGGGCACGCGCTCGCACGACGGACGCCTCTACAAGGGCAAGGTCGGGGTGGCGGCGATGGCGCTCGGAGCCGGTGTGCCGGTGGTGCCCTGCGCCATGCTGGGCACCTTCGAGATCCAGCCTCCCGGCCAGAAGATCCCGAAGGTCCGGCGCGTCACGATCCGCTTCGGCGCCCCGCTGGACTTCTCCCGGTACGCCGGGATGGAGGGCGAGCGGGCGGTGCTGCGCGCCGTCACCGACGAGATCATGTACGCGATCCTCGGGCTCTCCGGTCAGGAGTACGTCGACCGGTACGCGGGCGAGGTGAAGGCCGAGGAGGAGAAGCGGAAGAAGGCCCGGCGCCCGGGGCGCTGAGCCTTCTCCCTCACCTCGCGTCAGTGCTTCCGGGGTCTCAACGGACGGCCGGGAGCTCCTCGCGCGCCGGCAGGTCCGAGCCGGCCGGCCGGTCGGCCGACTTCGCGGTGGCCGGGGCGGGCGGCACCGGGGTGGCGTGCGGGGCGCACGTCACGTCCTTGGCGTCGACCTTCCCGGTCAGCAGGTAGGTGTCGACTCGCGTGTTGACGCAGGGGTTCACCAGGCTGGTGACGCCGTGCGAACCGGCGTTCATCTCGGTGATCAGGCGCGAGCCCGCCAGCCGCTTGTGCAGCGAGACCGCGCCCTTGTACGGGGTGGCCGCGTCGCGCTCGGACTGGACGATCAGCACCGGCGGCAGACCGCGCTCGGCACCGACCTCGATCGGGGTGCTCTGCTTGGACTTCCAGGTCGCGCAGGGCAGGTTCATCCACGCGTTGGACCAGGTCAGGAACGGGTACTTCTGGTGCAGCTTGGTGTTGTCCCGGTCCCACTTGGCCCAGCTGGTGGGCCACTTGGCGTCGGCGCACTCGACGGCGGTGTAGACCGCGTTGCCGTTCTCCGAGGCCGCGTTGCCCACCGTGTCGGACATGTCCGGGGCGATCGCGTCGACCAGCGCCTGCGTGTCGCCCGCGAGGTACGCGCTCCAGGTCTGGGCGACGGGCACCCAGGAGGAGTCGTAGTAGGGGGCGCCCTGGAAGAAGCCGATCAGCTCGGCCGGGCCGACGACCCCGCCGATGGGGTTGGCCTTGGCGGTGGCGCGCAGCTCCTGGTACTTCGCCTCCACCTTGGCGCGGGTGTCCCCGATGTGGAAGACGCTGTCGTTCTTGGCGACCCAGTCCTGCCAGTCGTTCCAGCGCATCTGGAAGGCGACGTCCTGGCCCAGGTTGGCCTCGTACCAGATGTTGTCCTGGTCGGGGTCGACCACGCTGTCGACGATCATGCGGCGCACGTGGGTCGGGAACAGGGTGGCGTAGACCCCGCCCAGGTAGGTGCCGTAGGAGACGCCGAGGAAGTTCAGCTTCGGCTCACCGAGGGCGGCCCGGATGACGTCCAGGTCGCGCGCGGTGTTGGGGGTGGTCATGTGCGGCAGCATCTCGCCGCTGCGCTCCTTGCAGCCGTCCGCGTACTCGGCGGCGAGCTTGCGCTGGGCGCGCTTGTCGGCCTCGTTGGACGGGACCGGGTCGGCCTTGGGGGCCTTGACGAACTCCTGCGGGTCGACGCAGGAGATCGGCGCGGAGTGACCCACGCCGCGGGGGTCGAAGCCGACGAAGTCGTAGGCCTTCGAGGTGTTCACCCACAGCGGGCTCTTGGTGGTGACCCGGCGCGGGAAGCGCATGCCGGAACCGCCGGGGCCGCCCGGGTTGTAGACGAGGGCGCCTTGGCGCTCCTCCTTGGTCCCGGTGCTGACGGCGCGGTCGACCGCGAGGTCGATGGTCTTGCCGAAGGGCTTGGTGTAGTCGAGCGGGACCTTGACCCAGCCGCACTGGATCGGCTTCTCGAAGCCCCAGTCGGCCGGACAGTCCTTCCAGTCGATGCCGGTCCGCGCGGCGCGCGCGGCGGCGATCCGTACCCCGACCGCCTCGGCGGATCCGTTGTCACGGCCGGCCGGAGCCGCCGTGGCGGGCGTCGCGAGCAACAGGCCTGCGGCCAGTGCGCCGGTGACGAGTGTGGCGGCGCTCCCCAGCGCCGCGGTACGTATCACGTGGTTGGTCCCCTTGCGTAGGTGCCGCCGTGGGCGGCGGGTCGGTCTGCCTCGATCTTGGGGTGCAAGGGGATCCTGCTGCCTGTCGCGTACCCGGCGACAGTGCCCGGGCCGGTTCTTTGCCAACCCGATAACCGGAGAGGGCAGTACCGCTGACCGGTGCCGGGTAGCGTCGTGGGCCGAATCGAGGCTCCGTCACCACCCGTACGAGCGCAGGGCGGCGTCCAGGAGTTCGCGCAGTCGCAGCGCGTCGGGGGCCAGGGCCGTCACCAGTACGGCCGGGCCGGCGAGCGGGGTGGCCGCCGCGAACTCCCCCAGGACCGCGGCGGGCGGCGGCGCCGCGGCGAACGCCGGGTCCACCACGAGGAGCTGACCGAGCGCGCGGTGTCCGGCGAGTCCCGCCGGACCGTCCCAGCCGCCGGGGGCGCCGGGGCCGCAGGTGGTGTCCTGGTCGAGCAGGGGCCGGCCGTCCCGGGTGACGGTGAGCCGGCTGCGCAGCAGACCGGGGTCCTCGCCGCTGCGACCCAGTACCTGTTCCTCCCGCAGCACCAGCCGGGCGGCCGGCGCCAGTTCGGCCCGGGTGCGCACGCGCAGGTCGCTGCCGCGCACGGAGACCAGCTGCTCCGGGAGCCAGCGCACGGCCGCGTCCCCGGCGAGGGTCAGCCGTACGTCGTACCGCGCGGGTTCGCCGCCGCGGCCGGGCAGGGCCAGGGTGGCCGCCGCCGAGCGCAGGGCGAGGCGCGCGCCGGGTCCCGCCGCCGCCTCGACCGTGAGGTGGTCGCCGCCGAGGGGGGCGCTCATCGCGCCGACCAGCATCACCTCCGCTTCGCCGCCGCCCCCGACGCGGCGCAGGGCGAGCGGCCCCTCCCCGGCCAGCAGGGGCAGGGCGGTGCCGCCGCGTCCGTCGGCGACGGCCTCGATGCGGGCGGTGGCCCACAGACCGGTGGCGGGCGGGGCGGCGGGGGGCGCCGGGCCGAGGGTGACGGAGGCCGCGGGCGTCACCGTACGGTCCAGGCGGCGATCCGCTCGCGGACCCAGGCGGCCACCGGGGCCACGCCCTCCGGGCCGCGCAGGGACTGGAAGGTGACGGGCAGGTCGCCGCGCTGCTCGGCGGCGTCGCGGGCCATCCGGCCGAGGTCGGAGCCGACGTGCGGGGCGAGGTCGGTCTTGTTGACGACCAGCAGATCGGCGGTGGTGACGCCGGGGCCGCCCTTGCGGGGGATGTCGTCGCCGCCGGCCACGTCGATGACGAAGATCTGGGCGTCGACCAGGCCCCGGGAGAAGGTGGCGGTGAGGTTGTCCCCACCGGATTCGACGAGGATCAGGTCGAGGGGGCCGCTGTGCAGGAAGGCCTCCTCCAGTTCCTCGACGGCCTCCAGGTTGGCGGAGATGTCGTCGCGGATCGCGGTGTGCGGGCAGGCCCCGGTCTCGACGGCGGCGATCCGCTCGGGCGGCAGGACGGCCTCGCGGAGCAGGAACTCGGCGTCCTCCCGCGTGTAGATGTCGTTGGTGACGACGGCCATGGACAGTTCGGTGCGCAGGCTGCGGCAGAGGGCGGCTACGGTCGCGGTCTTCCCGGAGCCGACGGGCCCGCCGAGGCCGATCCGCAGGGCCCGCCGGCTGCCGTCGGCGCGCACCGGGGCGGCGCTGTGGGTGTGCCGGTGGCTGTGGGTGAGTTCGTGGTCGAGGTGCACGGGGTGACTCCTTCGAAGTGGTCAGGAAGCGAAGAGGCGTACGGGCCAGGCGGCATGGGCCTCGGCGGCGATGTCCAGAAGGACCGAGGATGCCGCGGGCAGTGCCCCCGTTCCCCCGGTGCGGGCCGTCAGGGCGGCTTCGGCCGCCCGCGCGGCGACGTCGTCCAGCTCGCCGGCCAGCCCGGCCAGCACCCCGCTCGCCTCGAAGGGGTCCAGGCCCAGCAGCCGTACCGTGGCGGTGGCGGGCCCGCTGACGCTCTCGTACGCCGCCACGTGCGCGGCCTCCAGCGGTCCGAGCCCGGCGGCCCGGGCGGTGACGCCCAGCACCACCGGCTGGTGCGCCCCGCGCGGGAAGGCCGCGGCCAGCGCCTCCAGTTCGGGGTGCGGCCAGGTGGCGCGGGCGGCCCGCAGCAGTTGCCGTCCCAGACGCCGCGCGGCGGTGCGCAGCGCGGGCGAGGGGGTCCGCGCGTCGGCGGCCTCGTCGAGTGCGGCGGCGTCGAGGCCGAGGGCCGCTGCGGCGGCGAGGCCGGCCGAGGTGAGACCGGCGGTGTGCAGCCGGCCCCGGCAGAACGCGGCCAGGGTGGCGGCGTCGTGGATGCGCCCGGCCTTGCAGGCCGCCTCCGCCCCGCCGGAGTGCGCGTGCCCTCCGGCGGGGAAGCGGCCGTCCGCGAGGACGAGCAGTGCGGCGAGGCTCATCCGTTGGGCTCCCGCGTCGTGGTGTGTCGTCCCATCAGAAGAGGAAGTAACGCTGGGCCATGGGCAGTTCCCGGGCGGGCGCGGGTTCCACGACCTCGCCGTCGATGGAGACGGTGAAGGTGTCGGCGTCGACCTCCACCCTCGGCATGGCGTCGTTGTTGCGCATGTCGGCCTTGCCGACCTTGCGGGTGTTCTCGATCGCCGCGAACTCCTTCCCGAGGCCCAGCCGTTCGGCCAGCCCGTCGTCGAGGGCGACCTGGGAGGTGAAGTTGAGGGAGTTCAGCGCGGGCGCCCTGCCGTGGCCGCCGAACATGGGCCGGGGCAGGACGGGCTGGGGCGTGGGGATCGAGGCGTTGGCGTCGCCCATCTGGGCGTGGGCGATCTGGCCGCCCTTGATGACGACATCGGGCTTGACGCCGAAGAAGGCCGGGTCCCACAGCACGAGGTCGGCGAGCTTGCCGGGTTCGACGGAGCCGACGTCGCGGGACAGGCCTTGGGCGACGGCCGGGTTGATCGTGTACTTGGCGACGTAGCGGCGGGCCCGGTGGTTGTCGGCGGGGCCGTCGCCGGGCAGGAACCCGCGACGCTTCTTCATCACGTGGGCGGTCTGCCAGGTGCGCATGACCACTTCGCCGACCCGGCCCATGGCCTGGGAGTCGGAGGAGATGATGGAAATGGCTCCGAGGTCGTGCAGGACGTCCTCGGCGGCGATGGTCGAAGGTCTGATCCGCGATTCGGCGAAGGCGAGGTCCTCGGGAACGGCCGGGTTGAGGTGGTGGCAGACCATCAGCATGTCGAGGTGTTCCTCCACGGTGTTGACGGTGTGCGGCCGGGTCGGATTGGTGGAGCTGGGCAGGATGTTCGGCTCGGAGACGACGGTGATGATGTCGGGAGCGTGCCCGCCTCCCGCGCCCTCGGTGTGGTACGAGTGGATGGACCGGCCGGCGATGGCGGCGAGGGTGTCGGCGACGAATCCGGCCTCGTTGAGGGTGTCGGTGTGGATCGCGACCTGGGCGCCGGTGTCCTCGCAGACGTTCAGGCAGGCGTCGATGACGGCGGGGGTGGCCCCCCAGTCCTCGTGGATCTTGAATCCGAGTGCTCCGCCGCGCAGTTGGGAGTACATGCCCTCGCGGGACATGGTGTTGCCCTTGCCGAGCAGGCCGATGTTGACGGGATGGGCCTCCAGCGCGGCGAACATCCGGGCGAGGTGCCAGGGGCCGGGCGTCACCGTGGTGGCCTTGGAGCCCTCGGCGGGGCCGGTGCCGCCGCCGACGAGAGTGGTGATCCCGGAGGCGAGGGCCTCGTCGATGACGGTCGGGGAGATGAAGTGCACGTGCGCGTCGATGGCGCCGGCGGTGACGATCCTCCCGTTGCCCGCGATGATCTCGGTCTCGGGGCCGATCACCAGGGCGGGGTCCACCCCGTCCATGGTGTCGGGGTTGCCGGCCTTG
The DNA here is from genome assembly GCF_040651775.1 of Streptomyces sp. NPDC048383. Taxonomy (NCBI): domain Bacteria; kingdom Bacillati; phylum Actinomycetota; class Actinomycetes; order Kitasatosporales; family Streptomycetaceae; genus Streptomyces; species Streptomyces sp. NPDC048383. The sequence goes on along the minus strand of NZ_JBEZKS010000008.1, from coordinate 1,402 downwards.
CCGAGGGCGCGGATGCGGCCGTCCCGGATGCCGATGTCGGCCTTGACGATGCCCCAGTGGTCGAGGACGACCACGCCCGTGATCACCGTGTCGGGGGCTCCCTCGGCGCGGGTGGTGCGGGCCTGGCCCATGGACTCGCGGATGACCTTGCCGCCGCCGAAGACGGCTTCGTCGCCGGAGCGGGCGGGACCGCCGCTGAGGTCCTGTTCGATCTCCACGAAGAGGTCGGTGTCGGCGAGCCGGATCCGGTCGCCCGCCGTCGGCCCGAAGAGGCGCGCGTACACCTGGCGCGAGAGCTCAGCCATCGAGCGGCCCTCCGGTCTCGCCGCGCAGTCCGGGGACCTGCCGGAGGCCGCCGATCGGTACGAGTTCCACGGCGACCGGGATGCCCGGCTCGAAGCGGACGGCGGTGCCGGCGGCGATGTTGAGGCGCAGTCCGTGCGCGGCCCCACGGTCGAAGTCGAGGCCGGGGTTGGCCTCGGCGAAGTGGTAGTGCGAGCCGACCTGGACGGGTCGGTCGGCGGCGTTGAGTACGGTGATGCGGGTGACGGGCCGACCTTCGTTGAGGCGCACCGGACCGTCCCCGTAGGCGATTTCCCCCGGGATCATGCGGCACTCCCCCTCAGACGATCGGATCGTGGACGGTGACGAGCTTGGTGCCGTCCGGGAAGGTCGCCTCGACCTGGACGTCGTGGATCATCTCGGGGATGCCCTCCATGACCTCGTCGCGCCGCAGGACGGTCCGGCCGGACGTCATGAGCTCGGCCACGGTCCGTCCGTCGCGGGCCCCTTCGAGGAGGTGCGAGGTGATGAGCGCGATCGCCTCGGGGTGGTTCAGCCGGAGGCCGCGCGCCCTCCGCTTCTCGGCCACGTCGGCAGCGACGTGGATGAGGAGTCTCTCTTGTTCATGTGGTGTCAGTCGCACACGTATCACCAAGCTTCCAGGACATGATCAACATCGCGCCGGGGATGACCGTAGCCGCCTTCAACGCTTCGTTGACCTGCGCATATCCGCGCCAAGCAGGACTTGCCCAACGCGGGGGGAGGCTTTCCTCGCCCATCACCGTCGCTTTGCCGCACCATGGGTGATCTTTGACGGAACGCCACGGGTTCGACGGTAGGGCGCGCACTTTTCCACCGCGTTAACGCACGTTTCGGTGAGGCACCCGATTCGACGCGGGAGGCTCCCCGGGCCGGCTTCCGTATACGGGCCGGCGGCGCGGGACACGGGGAGGGTCAGCCCTCGACCCGGTCCGGCGCGTCGGACGCGGCGCGGGCGGGGGCGGCCCCCCCCCGGGGGGGGGGGGGGGCCCCGGGGGGGCCCCCCCCCCGGCCCCCCCCGGGCCCCGGGCGCCCGGGGGGCGGGGGGCGGGGGTGGAACCCGGGGTTGGGCCGGCCGCGG